>JAGWBY010000015.1:10944-46328 GCA_021295675.1 Candidatus Latescibacterota bacterium
GATCTATGGGCACGGCCACCTTAAATGCCTCGCTCTGCACGTCCTCCAGCCCCAGCGCCTCAAACCGCTGGCGCACGTAGTCGCGAGCCTGCCGCTCCCCCGCATAACCCGGCACCCGCGAGCCAAAGGCGGCAAAGCGCACGATCTCAGCGGCAATGTCCGCCTCGTCAATGCCGGCAACCAAGGCGCGAAGCTCGGCGGCTTGCTCAGGAGCTACCATCCGCGCCTCTACGGGCGGGTTAGGTGCCCAGCCGAAGAAATCGTTTACCGCGCGACTGACTGCGCCCGGATCGCCGAAACCGACGACCGCAATCATCACGACAGCGAAGACTAAGAAGAACGCATTGAGTAATTTGGCCATGAAATTTGCTTTGTCTGTAGAATGGGACGAGCGGCTGTCAAGATAGGGTATCGGCGAGGGAGGTTCAAGCGTGGGGGGAGATCAGTCGGTGCCAAGGCACAACACCGTACCGGAATAAGCGGAAAGAGGGGCTTTTCCAACGATTACTTCTCGCGGCTTGATTTGCTTGACATGGCTCAACAAGGGAAGTAAAATGTGAGAAAGTCGCTACGGGATCGTTAGCTAAGAATCTATTTGAGAGCTTCGCAAGAGATTGTAGTCAGTCATAATGGAGGTTCATACTGTGGAAACTCATGCCATAAGACGCGTCGATATTGCGGTGTACAGTCCAGATAGGAAGCTCCAACTTGTCGTCGAAATCAAAAACAAACTTGGTGCATCCACTGAGTGGGTCACCCGTATGCGTCACAATTTATTGACTCATTCGTTCATACCGCATGTGCCTTATTTCTTGCTCGTGCTCCCTGACTTTTTCCATCTGTGGAGAGACACCACGCCTATGAATAGTCTGGCAAAACCTGACTATGAAATAGAGGCCGCGAAAATACTGGCACCATATCTTAAGCCAACTCGCTCTCTTAACAACCTAAGAAGCTGTCTGGAAATTCCTGGTGTGCTCCGAGCGCGAGCGAAAGCGCGGCGGACAAGGCGGGCGAAGCCGGCCATATTGCTGAATATGGGTGGTTTTGCCCAACGCCGGCCGCCGTGCTTGCAGCCGCGCGAAAGCCATCAGGGGTTTTCAGACAGCTTCTATTCGTGGCTGGAAGATATAGTTCGTACAGATTTGCAACAAAACTCAGTTGACCCAAATCTCCAATGGCTCTTTGACTCAGGTTTATACGAAGCGATTGCGCATGGCTCTGTTGCGATTGAAGATACAGTATGATTGTGTATGTAGAATCAAATTTTGTCCTTGAACTCGCTTTTCTTCAAGAAGAACATGAAAGTTGCTTGGAACTCTTGAGCCTATCAGAGTCAGGAGATATTTGCTTGGTGTTACCCGCCTTCAGTATTGGAGAGCCGTATGAAGCGTGGGTGCGTCCCATAGGTTTGAGTACCATCAGAGCCGCGATAACATTCCAAAAAAGTCTCGATCTGTCGCCACAAGATTCGATAGTTTATGCGTCGATTCTCGATCATCTGACTACAGCATCCGAGGAGCCTCGCTGTTTCATTACCAAAAACTCCAAAGATTTTGCGAATCCGGATATTGAAAACGAACTGACGGCGTACAATTGCCACTTGCTGACAAAGTTCGCTGATGGCTGGGTATGTACGTAGTCAGTTGTAGATAAGTACGCACGTCACCCAAGAGTTGGGCGATCGCAAAGCAAAAGGAGCGGAAGATGAACAGATTCAACGTTTGTATTGGTGTAATTTTTATCGCCATAGCTTCTTGCATAAATAGTTATGCAGAATCAGAGAATGCGCCGTCCCATCCCGATCAGGCCGAATGGGGCTACGGCGTCGAGAATGGGCCAGCCATTTGGGGGCAGCTAAGCCCAGAATACGCCCTTTGCGCTGAGGGGACGCACCAATCGCCGATCAACCTTGTGAATCCCACATCGGCAGCACTTCCTGCTATCGCCTTCAACTACCAGCCAACAGTCCTGCATATCCGCAACAATGGCCACACAATTGCAGTGGCCTCCTCGGCAGGAAACTGGATTGAGGTGGATACTACTAGGTATGAGTTGCTCCAGTTCCATTTCCACGCGCCGAGCGAACATACCGTGGCCGGCCAACCGTTTGCTATGGAAATGCACCTCGTTCACCAAAGTAAGGACAGCACGTTAGCGGTCATTGGGGTGCTCATTGAGCGCGGGAGCGAACACGCCGCATTCAACCCGCTCTGGACGCATTTACCAAGCACCCCAGGCGCAGAGCAACACATTGAGCAGGTCTCTGTTGACGCGGGCGACTTGTTGCCGAGCGCAAGGTCCTCCTATCGCTACGATGGCTCGTTGACGACTCCGCCCTGTTCAGAAGGGGTCAAATGGTTTGTGCTGACGACTCCCATATAGCCTCATTTACAGCTATCGTCCACGGCAACAATCGGCCGGTGCAGCCACTAAATGGACGCAAACTCCTCGTAGATGTACCAAGCGGCACTCACCCATGAAAGTACGCGTGCCCCTCGCCCATAAACCAGAAAATATCCACCAAATACGACAACCCAATCCCCAAGAAATACCCGGCGATCAATCCCATGAAAAACGGCCGCGCCTGGCGATAGGCCGCAATCCCGCCATAGCGCATAATCGCGCTCTTGGCCACCCAGGCCAGAAAGACCGAAAACGCGATGAGTCGGGTCATCCACAGCGGGGCTACCGCAATGCCCACTGGGTGCAGCGGCCACCAGTGAAAGCGGTACTGGAGGAAGGCCAAAATTGAGTACGCCACCATTCCGATCCCAAAGTAAGACAGCTTGTTCCAGTCGGTCGGCCAAGGATCGTTGAAGTGGCGGATCACTCCATTGTACGCCATGCCGCCGGCACCACCGCCAGCGATAAAGTACCAGGAGCCAAAATTGCCCGCGCCGTACTTGTAGCACAGCGAGAGGACGAAATAGAGACAGGTAGTGAAGCCCACGACCGCGGCAATGCCTAGCGCCAAGGCCATCGACCGGCGAATCCGGTACAGTTCGCCGAGCCGTGCGCCGTGCGCTGCCGCTGGCATAAAGAGCGATTGCACATCCCCGAACCACGTATAGGAAACCCCCAGCGCCACCAAATTGTGCCCGCCGATACTCGTGCCGGTTATCGCCAGCGCAAAAGCCTGAGCACCCACCGGCGGCGTCAAAAAATAAACCCCGGCCTGCACCACCAGCCGCGTGATGCCGTAGTAGGCGACCAACACGCCGAAGACAAAAAGCGCGGCAATGTGGAGATCCATCCCGGACCGCCACAGCCAGCCGAGAATATAGACCAACGCGGCCATGAATCCGCAAACCGCCGTGCGATACGAAACCATTTCCTCGCGGTCGTCTATCGTCCGCCGTCCCCCCAGGGCTTGCCGCACGACGGCCACTAGATGGCCCCGCGCCATCCACAAGCTCAACAGCACCATCGCCGTAAATCCGCCCCACGCCTGCCAAGAAAGCGACTGCATCCCCCAGACGAAGGCGTCGGGTCGCGTCACGTCGTAGCCAATGCGGTTGGTAATTCCCTCTTGCACCACAGCCACCAAATAAAAGAACACGATGCTGAACGAGACGCTAGTGCTGACCAGGTACATAAAGCCGATCACCGGGAAGTAGAGCATCAGGCTGATGGTGGGAAACTCCCGGCTCAGTTGCAGATTGACAGCGTGATTGAAGTTGATTTTGGGGAAGCCGATGTAGAACGAGCCAATGATGTTGAACAGGATCATTCCCAGTGGAATCGCCGCGCCGATCCAAAACTCCTTGGAGCGCACAATCGCCCGCCCATCGTCGTCGATCAGTAACCGAGGCATCTCCATCAGGGGAAAGACCAGCCGCTCGTGCTCGACCCACTGGCGGCGGAAAATTACCACCAAGCAGAAGCAGGCGAAGTACACGGCTAGGATCAGACTCAACAACCAAAATAGCGGCCCAATCCAGACCTCAAACGGCAGGGCTTGGCCCTTGGGCAGCCCTTCGTAGAACCAGCGCATGGCGTCGCCGTCGGCGCGGGGGACGATCCAGTCGGGCAGGTAGGGATGGATGTTGCCCGCCCAATCGTTTTCCGGGGTGGCTCCGTAGTACGGCGATGAAATAATCGCCAGTAAGGTGCCGACGATAAAGGTCGGAATCCCGGTCGCCGCCAAGCCCATGATCACAACGCCCATGTGGGCCGCACCCACCGCACCAGTGCATTCGCCAGCAGAACCACCACAAAGCAAAAGCCGGCACTCGTCGGAAAATACGACCACGTAATCTCCGACGAGCGCACCATCCAAATCGAATAGGGTGCCCCCATGACAATGGCCATCACGACCACTATCCCCAGCACGGCCGAGCGAAAGGTCACGTTATACCGCCCCTGCAAGATCGATAATTTACAGCGTCCATTTTTTTATATATTTAATGTTTCACATCAACGCACTGACTATGTCCACGAACCGCCTCATACTCCTTATCCTCGCACTGCTGCTGACGGCTTGCTCCAAAAGCACCGGCCCGGATAGTGACCCGCAATCCCTCTGCACGGACGCGCCTGGCACCATCTGCACCTGGGCCGGCACGGGCGAAGCCGGCTTCAACGGCGAAGACCAGCCGCTGCTAGCCGCCACCCTCTACTGGCCCGTCGATCTCACCTTCACCCCTTCGGGTCAGCCCTACCTCCTCGACTGGAACAACCACCGCGTGCGCCGCGTGACCCCAGAGGGCACTCTCGTCACCGTCATTGGCACGGACTTTGTCGGCGACGGCCCCTACGACGAATCCGACCAAGTGCCCCCTGGTGCGCCCGGCACCGAAGTCCACCTCAACCACCCGACCCATATCCTACCGCTGGCCGACGGCACTCTGCTGCTGACGGCTTGGCACAATCACAAGCTGCGCCTCTACGACCCGCAGACCGGGCTTGTCCAAGTCATTTGCGGCGCAGGTCCGGGGTTTGCCGGCGACGGCGGTCCGGCCCGCGACGCGCTGCTGAGCCAGCCGCCGCAGACGGTCTTGGGTCCCGACGGCGGGCTGTACATCCTCGACCAGCGCAACCAACGGGTGCGCAAAATAGACCCCGACGGTATTATCACCACCGTCGTCGGCACCGGCGTGGCCGGGTTTGCCGGCGATGGCGGCAGCCCGCGCGAAGCCCAATTGCAGATGCCGGCCGGAGCCAACCCGGCACCGGCCGGCGGCTTGGCTTTCGGTCCGCAGGGCCGGCTTTACATCGCCGACGCCCTCAACCACCGCATCCGCCGCGTTGACTTCGACCACGACCTAATCGAAACCGTGGCTGGCACCGGCGCGGCCGATGGTGGCGGCGACGGCGGTCCGGCTCTCAGCGCAGCCCTCAACAACCCGCGCGACTTGGCCTTTGGTCCCGATGGCCGACTCTACATTGCCGACGAATTCAACCACCGCATCCGCGCTTTCGACCTAGTGACCGGCATCATTGAAACCGTTGCCGGCAGCGGCGAGGAGGGCTTTTCTGGCGATGGCGGACCGGCCCTCAGTGCAGCCCTCAATCGACCTGCTGGGCTTGACTTTGACCCACAGGGTCGGCTCTATATCGCCGATACGTACAACCACCGCATCCGCCGCGTCGTCTTGCCATGATCTATCTATCCCTCTTGTTCATCGCCCTGCTCGCCTGCGGAGAAACGCCTACTGGCCCTAGCGGCCCCTACGGACGCATCGAAACCTTTGCTGGCACGGGCGACGCTGGCAAAGGCCCGGAAGAAGCTCCGCTGCTGCAAGCGCTCTTCTACCTGCCGCAAGACCTGACCTACGGCCCCGATGGGCGACTCTACATCCTCGACTGGAACAATCACCGCGTCCGCGTGGTTATCGACCAGCGCGTCCGCAGGGGTATTGACCAGCGCGTCACCACCCTGATCGGCACCGGTGAACTCGGCGATGCCCCGGCCGGCCGGGCGCGCGAGATCGGCCTCAACCATCCGACCCACATCTCCTTCGATCCGCTCGGACGCCTGATACTCACGGCTTGGCACAACTCGATGATCCTGCGCTACGACTTTGCCACCGACTATATCGAGCCGATCTGCGGCACGGGCGAGCGCACCTACAGCGGCGACGCGATCAACCTGCCAAGCGCTACCGCCTTCGACCCGCTCGGACGTATGTACATCTCCGACCAAGAAAACCAGCGCATCCGCATGGTCGATACAGACGGCACCATACGCACGGTCGTCGGCACGGGCGAGCCGGGTTTTTCCGGCGACGGGGGTCCCGCCGATCAAGCCCGAATCTACGCGCCGATAGGCCAAGCGGCCCCTCCTACGAGCCGCATCGCCACCGACGAATTCGGCAACCTCTACCTCGCCGACACCTTCAACAACCGCATCCGCAAGATTGACGCAGCCACCGGCATCATCACCACCATCGCCGGCAATGGCAACCCCACCCCGTATTTGACCAGCGGGCGAGAAGAAGGGGCCGCGGCACTCGCCGTTGCGCTCAACTGGCCCTGCGACGTGGCCATTGACTCCGAGGGCCGGGTCTTTGTCGCCGACACCTTCAACCACTGCGTGAGCTACATCGATCTCGACGGCGCACTCTACACCGCGGCCGGCCAGTGCGGCAAATCCGGCGATATGGGCGACGGCGGCCATCCGCAGTCCGCCCTGCTCAACCGCCCCTACGGCATCGAACTCGACCCAGACGACAACCTCTACATCGCCGATACCCGCAATCACCGCATCCGCCTAATCGTCCAGATTGCCTTGGACTATCACCGCCCCCGCAAATCCCTCATCTACCATCCGCTCGGCAAAAGCCCACACCTCGGATTGGGGCAGCAGCGCGTTGTTGCTGATGATCAAATCCGCGCCCACATGGCCGATGCCGCGTAATCCGTCTATACTTCTCAGTGCGCCGTTGCCACTGACCTCCAAAAAGTCCCGCACACGGACCAAGTGGTGCAGGCCCTCTAGGCTTTGCAGCGCGTCGTTGAACCAGATGTCCACGCTGCCTTCGATCTCCACGAGACGCGGCATGTCCGCCAGGGATGACAGCGCCTCATTGCGGACGAGCGCCAAGCCCCCGCTGACAGAAGCGAGGTTTTCCAGTCCTTTGAGCGAGCGTAGCGCCTTGTTTTCAAAAATCAGTAATCCTTCCACCACGTGAGCAGCCTTGCCAGCCGCGGGAGTGGATAAGGGCGGTGATGCATCCGCCGGACCTAACCCAGCTCCCACGCTTTCAAGTCCCTCCAGCCCCGCTAGGCTTTCCAAGCGGTCGTTAAACCAAATCTCGACGCTGCCCTCGACGCGCTTCAGCCCTTCTAAACCCGTCAGCGCGACTAAGCTGCTGCCAGCGATCTGCAAGTCGCCGTCGATGATGTACTCAGTACCGCCTCTTTCCCGCAGAGCCGCGATATCGGCTGGCGACGCAATAACAACGCCCTCTTCCAAGACGATCGGAGCTATCGGAACTTTGCCGCAGCCCGCCAGCGTGACGAACAACAGCAAGATCGCCCGCTCAAAAATCCCGCGCACACCGGATCCCAATGTCTATATCCGTCAACTGCGGAAGATAGGCTTCCCGATTCGCTGCGGGCAGGGACTCCTTCTCAAACCACCACGACCCACCCCGCAGCACCCCGAACTCCCCGCGCAACGGCCCCTGCGGATTGTCCCGTGGACTTTCTGCATAGTACGTGTCCCCATACCAATCGGACACCCATTCCCACACATTGCCCGCCATGTCGTGCGCCCCGTACGGCGACACCCCAGTGGGACGGCTGCCCACCGGCTCGGTCGCTCCGGCGATAAAGCGAAAGTTGGCCTCGTCTCCTTCCAACTCGTATCCCCAAGGATATATGCGCCCATCGGTGCCGCGCGCGGCCTTCTCCCACTCGGCTTCCGTCGGCAGCCGCAGACCAGCCCACGCGCAATAGTCGAACGCGCTTTGGCGGTTTACGCAGTTGATGGGATGGGTGTCTTCTATGTCTTTGTCCCAATTGCAGTTAGGGGCATAGGCCGGCTCTTCACAGGCGTCGTCCTCCACGCAGCGCCGGTACAGTCCTATGGTGACCTCGAACTGGTCGATGTAGTAATCAGAAAGAAAAACTTGGTGCGGCGGCCGCTCATCTGGGTCACCCGCATCCCAGCCCATCACAAAAAGACCTTCGGGTACGCGGACCATGGCGTGATCGGCTTTGTTGACCTCAGTAACTTCGCTAGCCTCTGCGGTAGCAGGATCCTCTTCGGGCGCAGTGGGCGCAACTACGCGGTCTTCGCTCACTTGCCCTGAGTCCTTTTGCCCGCAACCAAGCGCCAACAAGGCCATGCAAACCAGTGCGCGACTCACCGTGAGAATCCTCAGAACACGACCTGCGACACGGCCTTGGAAATCAGCGCAATGGCAATGGACGTCATGCCAATCAGCCCCACGCCGCACGAGTACCCGGCCAGCACAATGGGCGCATACGCGTACCAGCGCTCAGGGCCAAAGCGCTTTTGCAAGTAGAACCGACCCAGCAGGGCACCGACGAAGTTGAGGATGGCAAAGTGCGGCCAGCCGCCGAGGCCGGCGACAAAACCATAGAAGATCCCCAGCGGCGCGCTGAGTGCGCTCAACAACGCGTACAATGCGCCGCTAAAGACCAACCCAATCCCGATGTAATCCCAGCGAATAATTTGCGTCACCAAGCTCTGGCCCGCGCCCGGCAGCGTTGACTTAGCCCAGAACGCCTGCATGGTGGCGTGGAAGGGCCACATCTTTTGCACGAACGGGTACGCCGAAGAGGGAATCGGCCCTAACTTCCATATCAGCGACCAGAACAGGAAGCTACACACGAACATCACAGCCAAGGTCAGAGCCGTCATCTTGACGATGCTGCCAAAGCGGGTGCGCGTCAGCTCTAGCTGCTTGAACACTTGCGCTTCGTAGCCCCACTGGAAGATCGGCACCGGCGCGAACCAGATCCCGGCTCCTTGGTAGCCGGACAAATAAAAGCTGGCCTCGCGCAGATAGGGAAACGTCACCCCCTGCGGCGATCCCGTCAGGCCGATCATTCGCGTGCCGATGTACGAGTAGATCGGCGTCCACACAAAGCCGAAGAGCGCGGTGATCCACCAAGGAAAATCGGGCACCAAATAGTACACCATCAGCACGAAGCCCAGCGTGCTCACCGCCCAGATTCCCAAGGCCATGACAATGCGGATGTCGCCGCGCTCGGAGCTGAGGGCCCGATCAGCTTCCCGAGCTGGGGCGCGCTCCTTACTAGCGGCGAGCAAGACCTTGCCCGCTGTATAAAAGCCCACCACCGCAACCACGATGGCCCCACCCAGCGAAAAGCTCAGCCAGAAGTCAAAGGTATTGGCAATCTGCGTGGGAATCGACGACATGCCCGGCTCCCAAGTGTGCAGGATGCCGTAGGCGTAGAGGATCGGGTTGGCGACCAAGTTGACCAAAATCGACGAGGCAAATACCCCTACTACGACCCAGAACGGCAGCACGAGGCCGAACAGCACGTGGATCAAATCCGTGGCCAAGCCAATGACCGCGGCGGGCAAAACCGCTTTTAGCGGCACGGTAAAGTCGATGAAGGGAATCGGCAAAATCGACACAGTCTCGGTCAGAAAGACCGACGACAGCGTTGGTACCACCACGTAGAATACGCCCCCCGTGCTGAACACGTGCCAGCGCCAGCCCTCCTGCTTAGCCGAGGTCTCGGCAAGGGCGGTGGCACCGCCAGCCTGCACATACGCCATGGGAAAGGGCAAACGCTCAATATCGTGGGTGATGCGGAAAAGCACGTAGCCCAGCGACAGGGCATTGACCCGCTGCAATGCTACGGCGCAGAGGAGGATCGCGATGGGCTTAAGCCACGCGCTGTCGAGGAAGCTGCGCTCTAAGAGCGCCTCCGAGCCACGCGGGGGCACGACCCAGGTCGGAATGTGTTCGGCCAGTCCGTCGGCCTGGGGCGATTGGATCAAATATTGATCCCAAATCAACACGCCGAATGGACCGCCGAAGAGGTCGGCCCCAGTGCCTAACTTGCCGCCCATCATCACCAAGCCGCCGGCCACCCAGTAGAGGATGATGATCTCCTGAGTCCGCAGGGACACGAAGGTCCGCTTGGCCATTTCGATAAACAGAATCAGGGTCACCCATTCGGCACCCCCGGCCATGCTCATCCCGGTCACCAGCCCGACACGAAGCCGACGAAGAGCGCAGCCCACAGGGTCTTTGCATTGAAGCCCGGTTCAAAGGGGGCGTCGGCGGGCATAACCGCGAAGCGCTCTTGGGCGTTGGCTTGTGACAAAAATCACTCCCCTCGTTTGCTCAGTTCTGCACCAATTCGTCGTCCAAATACCGCAGGTGATCTTCGTACACGTCTATCTGCTCAGTGTATTTTTTGTGCAAATCCCGCAGATAGCGGTTGAAGTACTCCCGCTCGGTGCGCTCCTGCACGTCCCGCACCACCGCATTCCGCACTTGCTCTAGCTCTAGGCCGTGATAAACCTCTGGATGTCGTTCGACAACCCGGAAGATCGAATAGCCCCCCCTCGTTTGGATCGGCCCTTGGAGTTGGTTCAACTCGGCATTCATCACCGCGTTCATCCAAACCTCCCCTAAAAAAGGGGCCTGCGATTCGGAGACGTACAGGAGGCCATCTTTGGCGTTGCGGCGCCGACTGTGGGCGCGGGCCAGAGCCGACCACTCGGCACCCGCCTCAATCTGAGCCGTGATCTGGCGTGCTTCACTCGGGGTCTCGAGCAAAATCTCCTCTAATTGTGCGTGGGGGGGACTGCGAAAGCGGTGCTTGTGCTCCTCGTAGAAGGCCCGCAGTTCGTCCTCCGTCGGCTCGGGGGCCTCGGCCAAGATCTGCTCGCGTAGTTTCATCAGCATTAGGTTGCCCAACGCCAACTCATGCGACCGCGCGAAAGCCTCGCTTTTATCGAGGCCCTTGCGCCGGGCGTCGTGGGCCATGATGCGGGTGGGGAAGTGGCTTTCAGATAGTTTCTCGTTGACGGCGTCGGCAGTCGCTTCTGGCCACAGTTGGCCCGATGGTCGCACGGCCTCTACGACCTCTGCCACATCCATCTGCAAGCCCTCGAAAGCATAGACCGGATGCTGGCGCTGGGCCTCGGCCAAATCCGCATAACGGACCGCGCCCTGTAAGACGCTTACTACAATATCCATGCCCTCGGCGTCAAAAACCGTATCCAAATCCCACTTGAGGTGCCGCAGGTACGATTCGCGCAGTTGTTTTTGCTGTTCGTCGCCGAGTGCCTCGCGGATGCCTTCTTCGACCTCGACCAAATCAGCGCGGCGACGTTCCGCCACTTTGGCGATGACGAATCCTCCGTGCAAGGGGAGCGGCTCGGTCACGCCGCCCATGGGCAGGGCGAACACCGCTTGCGCCAAGTCGGGGGGGCTATCGAAGGGCGAATAGGCCAACCGCCGGATTTCACCGGTATGCACGCCGTAATAGGGATCGGCGGCGAACTGACGACCTGCTTCCGCAAAGTCCTCGCCCTGCGCCAAAAGCGCTTGCACCTGACGCGCTTGTTCCCGGCTAGGCACAAAAATCTCCATGGTGGTGACCTTTTCTCCCCACCCCGGCCGCGCGTAGGCTTTTTCGACGTCGTCCTCAGTCACCGCGACCTTGGCCGCAACGTTGCGCCGCAACATTGCGTCGGCGAGGGCCTTGGTTTCGCGCTTGGCGAGTTCGTCTAAGACCTCTTCGTCGCGCTGCAAACCCCGCTCGTTGGCCGCCAAGAGCAACACCTCACGGTCAATTAGCGTTTGCAAGTTGTCCCGGTGCTGCGAGCGCATGGCTGCCTCTTTGAGATTGGCCTCAAAGGTGCTCAGATCGGCTGCGGTGATCTCGACCTCGCCGACCTTGGCCAGCAGATGAGCGTTATCCGGTCCCTCATCGCCACAGCTAATGCAGGCCCAGATTAGCAGCCCAGCCAACAGCGATTTGTGCATAAAAAGAGGAGCTAGACGGAAGGTCCAGCTCCTCGCAATGAGATATTCTGCCATACGTACTTATCCAGATGTGGGGCAGCGTCGGGACTCAACCCGCTCCGCCTGCGCTGGTCTCTTCCCTCGTTCCTTGGTCCACCGCAAAACGGAACTCGACGTCAATGGTCTCTTCCGGATTGCCGCTGGCGTCAAATGACAGCACGAATTCGTGGAATGTGAGCAGCAACTCGTCGTTTTCTGGCAGCAACGGGTCGAAGACCAACATGCCTTTTTGACTGCTATCGCGGAAGATCGGTCGATGGCGGTGAAAGACCGTTTTGTAAATAATGCCCATGCGCTCCAGGTTGATTTCGCGTTCGTTACCCGAAGTGCCGAGCTCCATTCTATAGTACTTGGTAAAGCTGTTGCCCCCCAACACGACGGCCCCCTCGCGCCCGGGATCGTAGTAGCGATAGGTCTCGCCGCCCGATTCCATGAGCGCCTTGGCCGGATCGAATTCGATCTTCGCATAGGTCTTGTTTATGACCTCGACTTCAAAGACCGTGAACTGCGGCGGAATATAGCCCTTCTCGGGATCAATGTCGTCTCGAGTGTAGGGGTTGACGTGGCGACCGTCATATAAAGGTGGGAAGCGCTCGTTGAGTTCGGGATCGCTCAGGTGCCGCACTCGGATCAAAAGCCCCTCTTTGCTAAAGACCATCGAGCTGTCGTCTGGGTCGATGGTGTAGTCGCCGCGGCCTTCGGGCAGGACGGGCATCACGTGCAGGTCGTACTCGAGTTGGGGCGGCACCAGCCCTCCGCAACTCCAGACTAGCCCGAGCGCCACTAAGCCGACGAGCGCTATGTACCTCGCTGTCATAAAATTGCAACTCCCTTTTTGCTAACTGTCGTCAATTGGTTGGTTCCTCGGTTTCAATGTCGATCTGTCCTACGCCTGCCATGGTGGCCATTTCCATCGCGTCGATGATATGGCCGTGTGCAGCACCGGCATCCGCGGTGATAATCAACGTCGATGAGCCGGTGCGGACCTTCTCGCGCTCTAGCCAACTCGCTAGCTGTCCCATAGCCACTAGCTGCCCGTTGATTTCGAGCTGGCCCTCGCTCGAAATGCGCAGATTCAGCTTCTTCTCTGCCTTGAGCTGGTCGTAGTGCACCGAGTCGGGCAACTCGATCTTGAGCTGAGTGGCCTTGACGAAAACCGTGGTGGTCATAAAGAAGATCAGCAGCAGGAATACCGCGTCGATCATCGGCGTCAGGTTCAGTTCGAATTCGCCGGCTTTTTCGGCCAGCGATTGTCTCCGTCTAGCCATGACGCTATCCTTCTCCGCTCTTGGCGAAAGCGATGGCCTCAATACCCTCGCCGCGGGCGATGTCCATCACCTGCACCACATAAGAGTGAGGTATTGAACGCGCGGACTCTAAGATCACGTTCTTGGTGTTGTCAGTCTCAATGACTTGCCGGATCTTTTCCGCCAATCTCGCCTTATCCGTAACCTCGCCGTTGACTTGGATCGTCTGATCCGGATCAATCACGATGTTCATGTCCTTAGTCGCTCGCGACTCGCCTTCGCCGCCCGGCAGATCTACGCTCAGGCCCTTGGGGTTGACGAAGGTGGTCGCCACCATGAAGAAAACCAACAGCAAGAACATGCAGTTGATCAGCGGAGTCAGATCCGGGTTTTCCGAGGTCTTGAAGGCACTTTTGCCGAATCCGCTCTTTCGTCTCTGCCGCATCGCCGCGTCTCTTTCTGCCTAGCTGGCCTCCTGCTGACTGGCTTGGAAGCGCACCAGCAGGGTATTGGCGAAGGCGTGACAGTATAGCTCCACGCTCTTGAAGACCTTTTCCGCACGACCGGAGAGGTAGCGGTGGAAGATGATGGTCGGAATGGCGACGATGAGGCCGCTAGCCGTCGTGATCAGGGCCTCGGAGATGCCACTGGCCACAGCCGCCGGATCGCCGGCCCCGGCGCGAGCAATGGCGTCAAAGGCGTTAATCATACCCATGATCGTGCCCAACAACCCCATCAGCGGGGAGAGGACGCCAATGGTTCCGAGCGCGTTGAGCAAGCGACCTAAGTACATCTCGCCAGCCTCCTCAGTGGCCAAGATCAACTCCTGGCGCATGTCCTCTAGGTCCGTGCGATTTTCCAGCACTAAGGTATCGTAGCGCTTCACCAATGCGGCGAAAATGAAGTTGAGCACGCCACTGCCCTGCCGAAACAACTCAATGGCCCCGCCTTCGCCTTGACTGCTGAGCACTTCCTCGGCCTCGTTGAGCTGCTGTTCGGCTTCCTCTTCGCCCGGGACCGTCAGCAGACGCCACAGCCGTTCTATGATGATGGCTAGGGCGATCAGCAAGCAGAGCAACAGAGGCCACATGATAGGCCCGCCTTTGAAAAACTGGTCAACTAAAAAATTCTGCTCCATTACAACCTCCCGGTATTGTGTCCTACTTTGCGTTGCGTTGAAAGCTCGCTAGAGCCGGTTTTCCACGATCCACTCTCGGTGCATCTTGGCAAAACTGACCACGTCGGCATTTTCCGGCTTGTCGCCACCCTTTTCTTCCACTACCTGATAGTTTTCCACGGCCTGCGACCACTGGCGCGTGATTTCATAGACCAGCCCCAAGTTGCCGGGGTAATCGCGGATAATTTTCTGTAGGGCTGGCACGGCCTGCTCGTAGTCTTTGGCTTCAAAGAGCTTCATGGCCTCGTTGTAGCTAAAGCTGGCCTGGATTTCGCTTAGCTCTTCCACTAAAGTTGTGGCCCGTGACGCCTCCTCGGAGTTGGGATATAGCTTGAGTACTTTCTCGTAGGCCGCCATAGCCTCGTCATAAGACTGGATATTGTAGTAGTAGTCGCCAATGGTAAACTGCGCTTTGGGGGCGAATTCGCTCTCGGGGTAATTGGCAACTAGGTCTTGCATCGCGCCTACTGCTTGCTCCATCTCCTCTTGTTCGACAAAGGACCAAGCCAACGCGTACTGCGCTGACCCGCCGTATGGCCCTTGGGAATATTTGGCCAAGAGGGCTTGGTAGGCGGTCACGGCCTCGGCAAAGGCCTGCTCGTTGTAGTAGTTTTCGCCAATGAGAAAAAGCGCTTCTTCCTCGTATTGGGACTGGAGATAGCGCTCGACCAGTTCGGTAAAAGCGGCCGCGGCCTCCTTAAACCGCGTCAGGACTTGGAGGCTGTGGGCCAGATAATACTGGCCGTGAATGCGGTTGGCGTTGCGCGGATATTTGTCAACAAAGGACTTGAAGCTCTTGGCAGCGGTGGCGTAGTCGCCGTAGCTGATTTCGGCAAAGCCCTTAGAGAAGGCCAAGTTGCCACTCTCACCCGAATTCGGATAGCGCTTGAGACCTTGGGCAAAGATGCGCGCGGCTTCCTCATACTTCTGCTGCTGTAGCAGCGCGTTGCCGATGATGGAATAGGCGCGTTCCTTGCGGTAGTAACCCGCTTGATTGTCGTCTTCAAACTGCATGTCGAGGAGCTGGCGAGCGAATTTCTCGGCTTGGACAAAGTCCTGCTGATCGTAGTACAGCTCGGTCAGCAGCATACTAAAGGTCGCCTGCTCCTGCAGGTCGTCCGACGCGGCAATGAGTTCTTGATAGTAGCTAGCCGCCTCTTCTTGCCGTCCCAAGCGGATCATGCCCGCCCCCAGCGTGCGGAAGGCGCTGTCCTTTATCTGGGGCGCAGGATCGCTTTCGAGCAGGGCCTTCATATCATCCAGCGATGCCTCATAGCTCACGCGGGCCTGAGCCGTGTCGCCGACCGCGTCTTGCTGTTTGGCGACCTCGTAGTACGCACCGCCGCGGGCCAGCAGCGAATTTTGCAAAATGTGCACGGGCGGATTCAGCCCAATGGCCTGCCCCCAAGCGTCGATCGCACCTGCGAAATTATCCTCGGCGAAATGCACCCGGGCCAAGGTGTAGTGCATCTGTCCTTTTAAGGTGTCGTCGCCGGCTTGGTCCAAGGCACTAGAGAGAGCCTTGCGCGCCTTTTCGTACTCTTGTTTGCCCATGTACAGCTCGGCTAACTCGACCTGCACGGTAGGCCACTTGTCCCAACCTTCTTCCACCGTCTCATAGGCGGCAATGGCGCTGTCTGTATCCTCGAGGCGCTTGTAGGTGAGTCCCAACTCCATCCGCGTCGTATTGCGCAGTTCCGAATCCGGGAAGTGGTTGAGGAAAGATGTATAGATCTCCTCGGCCCGCTTGAGTTCGGATGCGGCATAGGCGATGCGGGCCAACTGCAAAAGGCCGTTGGGAGCCGCCGGATGGTCCGCATACTCATCGACTAACCGCTGGTACAGCGGCTGCGCGACTTCGTTTTTCTTGAGGAGTTGGTTGGCAAAGCCGGCGTTAAAAAGCACATCCGGTATCAGAGCGTTGTCCTCGCGCTGGCTCAAGAGCTGATCGTAGCTTTCGAGCGCCTTGGCAATCGCCTCGTCGGCTCTAGCCGGGTCTTCACTGCGGATCTGCCGCCCGTATTCTTGGTGACACTGGGCAATGCGAAAGAGAACCTTGTAGCGATCAAAGCCTATGCGCTGGGCCACATCGCCGTAGGCATTGAGGTATATCTCGTATTCTTGCGCCGACTTGAGGTACTCTTCCTGGTCGAAAAGCATCAAGGCGACCGTTAGCTGCGTGCGGGCTTGAAAGAGCTTGTCCTCGACCTTTTCGATGGCGTCCTTGTACGCGACGATGGCCGCTGTCGTGCCCCGCTCCTTCTGCACCAACTCGGCGATGCGGATATAGCTATTTTGCACCAAGACCGGCTCAGCCGCGTACTCGACCGGGAGTACGGCATAAGCGGCGAGAGCCTTTTCGACCTCGTCGGTGCGCGCGTAGATATCGCCCTTTTTCAGGTGGGCCTTGGCGACTAACTCGCGCGCCGTCTCCTTGACCAACCCCTTGAGCTTGAGGGTGGTCATCTCGATGATTTCTTCCTCGGTCATCTGCGCGAAGTCGTAGCGGGCGATCAGGCGGTCGAGGTACTCCAGCGCATCTTCGTACTGTCCTAGCTTATCGTAGCTTTCGGCGATCTGGAAGAGCGAGCGATCGGCGTTAGAACCTCTGGGGGCCAAGACCAAGACCTGCTTGAAGCTGGCGATGGCCTCTTCGTAGCGCTCCAATTCAAAGTAGGACCACGCTCGGTCGTAGTGAACGGACGCCTCGTAGAGGCTGTGGGGGAAGCTGTGCAGCAGCGCGTCCCCCTGCTCAATGACCTGCTCGTACTCCTTGAGTTGGTAACTCGTCTGAATCATCTGATACTGAGCCATCACTCGGGTTCGATCATCGACGCGCTCGTCCGCAGCTAGGGTGCGGAAGTGGTCGCGGCTCTTGTTGAGATCTTGCAGCGCCTCCTCGTAGCGAGCGTCGGCCTCGG
This sequence comes from Candidatus Latescibacterota bacterium, assembly GCA_021295675.1. Next base: position 28,280 of record JAGWBY010000015.1, read on the forward strand.
CCTCTTTTTTCTCTGAGCGCAAAAACTGCGAGCGCTGCAATTTTTCGAGACCTAGCTTGTTGTAGGTATTGCCGAGCTGATACGTGGCACCCACGCGCACCGGCAGAATGAACTCGTCAACCGCTACGGTTACATCCTCCACGTTGATCATGGCGTTGCTCTCCGTGGAAAGAATGACCTCATAGCGCTCAATGGCTCTGTCGTAGTCCCCCAGCGCATAGAGCTTCTGACCTTCTTCAAAGCGATCTTGCAACTCCACCGGTGAGAAGAAACGCGTACTCAAGCTGGCAGCCACGCCGACCGCTGCGATCAGCAGCAGATTTACCAGAATCATGGTGTCAATCTCCTAGCCTAGAACCCGGCCACAATGTCAAAGAACAGGCGCGAGTTATCGAAGCTATCGGAAGCGCGAGTGGCATCGTCGTACTCCCGGCTGGTTCTGATAAAGCCGAACTGGGAAGCGAGATTGTAGCCGTAGTGATCTGAGCGGTTGCTCATCATCAGCACCAGCGTCCACTCCTTAAAATCGTTGCTATCATTCACCCGGTCCAAGTTCGTGTGCCGCCAGAAAGGAAAGCCCTGAAATCCGAGTTGCAGATTGGACTTAGCCGTCAGGTCGAAGCGGGTCCTGACGATCGGCGCGTAAATCGAAAAGGAGCGAATACGGCCGTCGTCCGTGGCGTCTTCGAGTACGCTAGAATGCTCGCGCAAAAACAGGTGCTTAAACATCGGGCGGATGTTTAGGTTACCGGCGTTAATCGTATAGTCGAGTCGGTTGACCATCGTAAAGGTCGAGAGTACACCGGCTTCCTGTTGGGTGCCATCGTCGAACTCATCCTCGGCTTGGCTGTTGCGGATCCACTGGATGTTATTGATGACATTGAGATTGGAAAACTGCCGAAAGGTTGAGCTGATGAATAAGGTATTGACCAAGCTATTGCGCATGTTCAACGGATCGACATCCGGCGGAAAAACCTGGGAATTGAGATCCCGCGCCTCAATCATCGGGCCTTTCAAATGCGGGAAGGGGCTGGGTATCCTCTCATTAAGACCTACGTCTTCCCAGACGTACACGTCGTCGCGAATGTCGTCTTGGACTTGCTTGATGTCCTCGTTAATGCGAACTCTTCCCAGATAGGGCGAGGTGAAGTTGTGCTCGTAGCGGGCGTAGATGGCCTGGGCCTTACCGCCGCCGGCCGGCTCCTTCATGGTGTAATAGCCTACAGAGGCCCATTTGCCCCAGTTCCCCAGGCCTTTCTTGGTAGCCACCAAGTGGATCCCTTGGCGGTCCCGTGGATAGGGATAGTCGGGCAGCGCGTCGTTTTCACGGTAATCGACTACGCCGTTGTTGTTGAAATCGATGCCGTAGATGAAATCCGGCGGATCGGCGTCGTAAAATAGGATCGGCTCAGTCCAGTCGGGAATGCCGTTAAAATTCTGGTCGCTGTCTGGGATTAGGTCGTTGTTTTCGTCTAGCCCTGGGAAAATACCCGAATCCGACTTCTCCGCGCTGGGTAACTCGTTAATCATCTCGTCTGGCCACTGGTCGTTGTCGTCATTATCGGTCATGACGGACATTTCCTGCGTCTGGGGGCACACAAAACAATTGTCGCTAAAAAAGGCTACGCCGCCGCGGGCGCTGTCGTAGTTGCCGCTGTAGTCCGGGTCTAGGTTGAAAAATTCGCCGCCTATCTCGATCGGACCTACTTCCTTTTGGGCCGTGAGGAAATATCCGAGAGCCTGCTTGTCAAAGCGCTTGCCGGCATTGCTGCCCACCGGAAAGAGGAAGTACTGGGGATTAGTAACCAACTCACCTTTTACCTTTAGCCCTTTGAGGCTTAAATCCCAATCCAACCCGTAGAGCGCCTGACCAGTGGGGATGCCGTAGTCGAACTCGACCACCTTACGGCCCGAGCCGCTGCCGTCGGAGCGCAAGACCGTATAGCCTACCCGGGTCGGATCAAACAGATCCCACTTGTATTGTAAAAACGGCTGAGCTTGGGTAGTAGCCGGATCCGGTACCACTGGCCACTGATTGAAGGCTTCGGGATTTTCTACTATCACATCTTCGAGGGGCTTAATTGCGTCGTCGGCTTTCAGCCCGGTAAAAGGATTGACGTAGCTCCTGCCGCCCGGAGCGTATCTGTCGTCCCCTTCGGCCACTTTGTCCACGTTCTTTTGGTGGGCCCGTTGGTCGAAAAACAAGTGCTGTTGGCGCACCAAAATGCGATAGTCGCCCTCGACATCGGCCAAGAAGCGCACGGATTTCATCGTCATCCCCGGCACAAAACCATCGGGATCTGCGGAGTACTCCGAGGCATCCGGGAGGTTGAATTGCGGCATTTGGAAGCGGAAGACCACTTGGTCTTCGCCGGCTATGGTCAGCCCGCCCTCAGCTCCACCGACGGGATCAATTATCTTCAGACTTGAGTCGTACTCGGGGTCGCCTTCAATGCTGGTCAGGCGCACCCGCTGTCCCTGCGACTCGCCGATGACCACCACATCTACGTCGTACACAGTGGCCACCCGTCCTATATCATCGGGCGAATCGTCTTCGATAATGACTTCGATAAAAGAGGGGGGTAGCATGCTGTAGGGGGTGTCGCCCTTGAGAAAAGAGCCGTTCTCATCGGCAGTATTGGCCATGTGCTGATTGAAGTACGTGGCACCCATGCGCAGCACATTGCCCAGCTTGGTTTCCCAATGGCCACCAAAGATCAACACCGGCGAGGTCTCCCTAGTCGCTTTGAAGGTCGAAAACTTGGCAGCACCCAACAGGTCGCCACCTTGGCTGAGCATCAGGGTGAACCTGTTGTCCGAGGAAGCGCCATCGAGCAGGATGCCGAAGAATCGCGGGTCGCTAAAGGTCAGATCTGAAAACTTGGCGCGGATGTCCTCTCCCAAGGTCACTCGGTAGTTCCAGCCCTTGTACGAGTCGTTGAGCATCACCAAATTGGCGAACCATCCCAAATACTGGGCGGTGCGGGTGTTGATATTGCTTTCCCCCGGGCGGGAAAATTCCCAAGTGAAGACATTGAAACCGCGCGACAAGTAATTGCCCAAGCGGTCGTAGCGGTTGCGTGCGTTGATCACCGAAGGATAGGGATCGTACTCCTTGCGCCCGTAGTTTAAATACGGTTCGGGATGGCCGAGGTTGAGGAAATCCCGGTTGCGCAGAAAGGTCTGAGCTTCGGCTTCGGCCCCCATCATACCCAACCCAACAAACGCTAGTAGCGCGGCCCTTACCATTCTCTTTCTCGCATTACTACTCATGGCAGCTATCCTCATGCAGTGTAGAGATTCTGTCTTCAGTCGCATTCCAACTCAGTGCTGGCGATACCCAACGCTGAACCGATGCACGCCTCCATAGCCGGAGAGGTGCATCGGGTATGAATAAGCATAATCGAAATGCCATTGCTTATAGTTATGTCCAAGCCCCACGTTGAGCTCTCTCTCGTCAAAACCCGCACCAACTGCGGCACCACCCATGCGGAACCGAGCGCCGTTGAGGCTCGCCGTCCGCGTCTCAAATCCCACCCTGAACTCAGTTCGCCCATCGCGGCGCTCAATGTCGAGCAGGACTTCCCGTCCCGCCAAGTTGAGCAAGGCCGCCACGATCACGGCAGGCTCTTCTTTGCCTGCGTCTTGACCGCCTGCGGCGATGTTCGCGCCGTTTAAGCCTTTGGCGACCAATGCCAAGCGCAGGTACGCCCGCGGGTGTATGAAACCCACTTCCCAAGTGGCACCTACATCGAGGTGCCAAGCCCGGTGCGACAGGTCGCCAGCTTTCCAAGCGCTGGTGCGCAAGCCGCCGCCCAAGGCGAAGCGATTGTGCAGCGGCCGCCCATAGCCTAGGGCAATCACTTCTTCGCGCCAGCCGTCGGCACCGAGAAACGAGAGGCCCAGTTGGAAGCCGCCGCCCCTCAAGGGCCCGGTTACCGACAAGCCGTTTAGAGCTGGACTTTGGTCCAACCCAGGATAGAGCAACGCGTGAGTCGTACCAGCCCGCCACTTTTGCTGCTGGGCGTTACCAGCCGGATTGTACCAAACGGCCTCAGCCGTCCGAATGCTGGCGGCAAAAGCGCCGCCCAGTGCCGTGCTCTGGGCTCCCCGTCCCGCGAATTCAAAAGCAGCTTCGCCCGGGAAAACGAGAGCCAGCAATAGGACGCTAGTACGCCACCACAAAAGTACCTCGGCGCGCCTTATCGCTTCCTTCTATCCTAACCTCGTACAGATAGAGCCCCGGCTCGACAACGCGAGCGCTGCCATCACGGCCGTCCCACTCAAATTGATAGGTTCGGGCGCTTCCAGTCTGCGCCAACTGGCGAACCGGCCGACCGGTCAAGTTGTAAATTTTCAGTACGACTTCTCGGCCCTCTTCGATGTTGCCGACGACGAAAGCAAAGTGCGCATATTCGTCCGCAAACGGAGAGAATGGACGTGGCTCCACCTGCACATCGCCCAAAAGCTGCAACGGCGTTCCCGCAGCCAATACCGTCCAAGTGGCACCCAACATTTCTCGCCCCTGCTGCCAGTTCACGTACCCGTCTCTGTCGCCTTGGGCCTTGTTGCCGGCCGCAAAGCGCATGGCGGTCTTGTCGCGCACAAAGAGCGCCTGCCCCTCAATTTCAACGGTCGCCATCGCGTTGATTTGCTCGCTAGGTGCAAGCTCTATCAGCATCCCTTCCCGATCCGGCGTCGGCCCCCAAGTATAGCTCTCGGTAGGCACGAGTTCTCGACCATCGACGCGCACGGCTGTCACCCGGAGCAAGGGGCCTTGTATGCGCAAGAGATCCACTCCGTAATCATCGACACCAGCCGTGATCTCCACCCGATAGATCAGCGCCGCTTCTTCGCCCTTGCGCAGCGAATTGGATACGACCACCTCCGCCATAAGCTGTTGGGCGACCAAGACGGAATCGTAGTCAATGGCAATGCGCTTGAGCACCGGGCTGACGAAGGGAGCCGAATTCGTCAGGCGTGCCCGGTACGCCAACTGCGCGACCGGCTCATCCCCACTGTAGAAAAATTCCCCGTCCGTGTGCGCCGCAACTCTTCCCCAAGGCTCCTCTGCTCCCTCTGTAGTGGCTCCGCGTACTTGCAGCTCAATGTCCGTGCGCTCCGGGCGATCTGCTTGCCAGCGAATCTGGCCTACATTGATCGGCATAGAAGGGGCAAAGCTATCCTCTATGAAGCCTTCGCTAACGTAGCCCACGCCGAACACCTCGATTTCGCCGAGAGCGACCCAGTTACTGCGGTCTTGGCGGATTATTGTCAGCCGCACGAAGCGACCCTGGCGCGGAATCGCCTCACCACGCTCGTCAATCGCAGCCCAAGTAGAATCTGCGCTCGTATCTACATTGAGCACGAAATTGTCCGGCTGCTCCGCCAACAGATGCCAAACTTGTGGCACCGCTTGGGTGGCTGTTTCGAGCCTGTACCCACGCACGAAGTACTCGGGCTGGTTCAGCGCTGTCTCACCGGCTAGTATTCGCACCCGCTTGATCGCCCGGTCCAACCCGAGATCGACGGTAAACTGCTTGTCGAACACGTGATTGGTGCCCGAGATCCACTCGCTCCGCACGAGGTCGATCGCGCCGTCCGCTAGGGGCACAGGCTTGTCAAAATCGTCGATCACTGATCGTCCCAAGGCCACGTTTACACCCTCGTCCAACTGCGCCAGAATGACGAGGCTATCTGGATGCACCTGTACGCCTTGGGTCGTTCCCAAGGCAAATGTTCCGACCGCGTCCACTACCCAAGTCTTTAATTCAGCACGGCATGGACTGAATTCGAGCAACAGCAAGAGTGCGCCCAACCTCAGCACTTCAGAACAGCAGTTTCTGCGTCAGGCTGGTCATTACGGTGATGGCGAGAGCTTCCTCCAACTCCCTAGAGTTAAAGGTCATGACAATACCGGCCTCCACTGGATTTTTCTTGCTCACTCTGCCGGTTTTGAGATCCTTGACGGAGACCTCAACCTGCACTCTTTGCGTTTGCGGGGAGAATACTTTGCGCACCCGCTGACTGGTAATCAGAGCCGTGCCGCTAATTTCCAAGTCGGCTTCGTCTGAGTCTGCTGACACCAGCGTAAAGGGGTTGTCCACCTGCCGCATGCTGTCTTCGTCTAGCACCTCGACCCGGTCCGTCTGCGTGAATATCCGCACCCTGTCCCTGCGGAGCTCGTACAACAAGGCCTTAGACAAATCCTCGATTCGCGAAGGGCGAGAAATCTGCACCAGTTTATTTCCATGGCTGGCAAGAGCGTTCGTGACGTACTGGGTTGACTGGTCAGTGGCCGCAGTGGCCATCCTCGGATCGACCACATTAGCCTTGCTCTCGACTGGGAATTCCTTGACGTATATTTTGATCGGCTTCGTCGGTGGGTTGGGTAAACTGGTATCCTTGAGTGCCTCGTATTTCAAGGCACAGCCCATCGAGCCGACAAGTAGCATCACTCCGAGGTATTTCACCATCTTTTTCATTTCTTATTCTCCACCCAACGCACTCCGTGATCGACATTGAAGTGGAATTTCAAGTCGGTAAATTCCACCGGATTGCCGTACCCTACTTGAAATTGATCAAAGGCCAGAATGAAGTCATTTACTTCGAGAGTAAATGACTTGGTCTCTGCAGGCAGCGGAGGAAAGGTCAACTTGCCGCTGTATCTGGAGCCTTTGCGCACGGGCTTTTCCCGGTAGTACTCGCTCTTGGACCAGATCGGGTTGCGGTCTAGGCTGGCGTGATAGCGCACATTGCCTTCTTGACCTCCCCACTTCAGATAGGAATAGTCGAAAAACTCGTCCTTGTCGTACCAACCTCCCACCCCTTGGCGGCAAAGCAAGCGGCGGCCATCGTCCAAGCGCAGAATCGTCTGCGTGGGATCTAGCTCCACCCGCTCCCGAGTGCGGTTGATCACCGTCACGTCAAAAACGGTCCACAGAGGAGGCGTATAGTCCAAACCGGGAATTTCGACTCCCGTGAGCGTATAAGGCGTGAAGCGGACATCGTATTCGGCGTCGAGCATGGCATCGTCGTAGAACTTGAACTTGACTTGCACTCCTTGTTCGCTCCACACGACCGAGCTGTCGATCGGATCAATATAATAGGTATCCCCATCGGGTAGGACCGGCTCCAACTCAATAACGTACTCCCGCTGCGCATGCGATTCGAGGGATCTGAGAGTAGCGCACCCCCCGGCGGCCAATGCCAAGCACAGGAGGACGCGAATGTGTTTTGCGATGAGTCTCATGTGTATTCGCATCCTTAGAAGGGGGATATTAGTTCCACGAAGAGGATGCCTTGCTTGGAATCAGGCCGCCCTGCATGGCTGAAGTCCCGTCGCGTGCGCTGGTAGCCGAAGAATATCGAATTGTCGCGAATACCAAAGTAGTCTGCGGTAATGCTCAGCATAACCATATAATCAGTCTGGGAATACGTCTCATTCTCAAAGGCGCGATCCCAGTGCTTAAACGGCAGCAAGGGTAGCCCCTGTACGCCTAGCTGGAAGCTGGTCTTGGGCGTGAGCCTGTACCGCCCCATTACGATGGGGATGAAGTCGCTGTACGATTGCTGCGGCGTATCGTCGCTATCAAGCTGCTCAACGATCATCCGATGCTTCAACTTAGGTGTAACGCTGAAGGCACCCCAGCTATGGGTATAGTCGATCTTGTTGACAATGGAAAAACGCGAGCGAACGTCTTGAGGCTGCAACAGCCCGCTGCCGTCCTCAAGCTCAATTTCGGCTTGGCTGTTGCGCTGCCACAGGAAGCCGTTTTCAATGTTGAAGCCGCGAAAACCCTGATAGGTGCTGTCGAAAAAGAAGAGATGTACAAAGCTGTCGCGCATCAACAGTTCGTCCGGCGTCGCCGGTCGCCAAAAACCCGCGCGCTCGGGGGGGCCGTCCGGCTCGTTAAACCAGCTAATGGCCTCGACATCGTCAATGGGCACTCGGTACATATAGGTGTGATCCGAAATATCGTCTTTGACCTGCTTGGCGTCGAAGTTAATCTTCAGTGCACCGACTCCGCGCTTTTCCATCTCATAGGCGTAGCGGAAGTAAATCCCCTCGGACTTGCCCGGGCCGGCGATCTGACGGTTGTCGTAGCTGCCTATGCTGACGAACTCACCCCAGCGTCCCAAGCGGTCGTAGCGAAGGAAGATATGCCGGCCCTTTTGATCGCGCGGATAGGGGTAGTCCGGTTTATCGTCATTCTCGCGGAAGTCGGGCACGTTGTTGTTGTTGAAGTCGATGCCATAGACAAATTCGGGCGGCTCTGAATCGTAAGTCAGAAAGGCCTCTTCCCAGTCAACAATGAAGTTCTCGTTGCGGTCCACGTCTGGGATATTATCGACGTTCTCGTCGAGGCCGGGGTACACCTGGGCATTGGGAAATCCTGGATACAGTGTGCGCGGCTCGGCAACGGCCGTATCACTAACGTGTTCGTCGGGGAAACGGTCGTGATCGTCGTTGTCCTCGTGGATGGGATATTCCTCGGTAACTGTAGAGATTCTACCGCCGGGAGCAGGCTGCCCATCGTAGTGGAAGGCCATGCCGCCGCGATAGCTATCGTAGCCTCCGCCGTAGTTAGGCTCCATGCGGTATATCTCGCCGCCCAGCGCTAAGCCACCGACGACGTTCTTGATGCCCTTAACCCACCACGCAAAGGCGCGCTCGCTGCTGCGCTGGCCTTCGTTATTGCCAATCGGGAACATGAAATTCTGCAGATTGTGCGCCAGCTCTCCACTGACTTCCAGCCCCACCAGATCAACCTGATAGTTGATCGAGGCCAAGCTCTGCCCGGTGGGAATGCCGTAGTCAAAGGAAACCATCCGTCGATTGGCACCAGTCCTGTCGCTGCCATCAGCGCGGACGATGGTGTAATAGAGCTCTTCGTCTTCGTCTGTGTACCATTTGAACGGACGCCGTATGGCCCGCTCACCGGCGCTGGCGATGGGGGCTGGCCAAGCCACCTCGGTGATAGCTGCGGTGCCCCGACGATCAATGTTGAAAAAGTCGTGGGTCTGACTGACGCCGACCCGGTAGTCGCCGGCCACATCGGCGACAAAACGCGTCGAGCGCACCGTCACGTCCGCCGGAAGGACGAAGGTGTAAACCACCGGCACTTTGCCCTCGGCCTCGAGCCCGCCGGCGGCGATGACGGCACCACCTTCGGGTGGCCCGGCTTCTAGCATTGGATCATAGTCTGGATCATCGTCGAGGCTAGTCAGGCGCACCGGCTCTGTGTTGCGCTCGCCTTCAATGACGATGTCCACGCCATAGACAATAGCGTTGGCTCGTGCATTGTCGGGTGAGTCATCGGCGACAAAGACGCGGATGGTCTTGGGACCGAGCATCTGATAGGGCAAATCGCCGCGCCAAGCGCTAGTGCGCGACAAATCTGGCGAGCTCATAATCTGGTTGATTAGCGTACCGCCAACGCTGGCGAAACGGCCCACTTCGTGCTGCCAGTGGCCGCCAAAAAGCATCACCGGTGAGTTGTCCCAAGCGTCGTCGCCTTCTTGGCCGATCGCCCATTTGGAGAACAACTGGGCACCGGCGTGGTCGCCTCCGCGCGAGTAGAGCAGAGTCGCCCGGTCGCGCTCCTTGTAGTTGATGTCCATGCGCAGCGCACTCATCTTGCTGTTGACCAGCGTCAGTGGCGTGAAGATGGTGCGTATATCCGTAGCACCACCTCGTGTGCCCACGTTGCCCAATGTGGCGGTCCAGTGTAAATCTTTGTGAGTATAGTGACCGATCCGAAATGACCGATACTTGTGATCAATATAGCTATACCCACTAAAGTCATTGCCACTGCGCGACTCTTCTATCGTCAGGAGCCGCTGATAGCCTCCGCCCATGTAGTTGCCCATCCGGTCCCAACCCACATTGCGGGCGCTCAGAGGACGGCCCGACGGGGTGGCCCAAGCAACGGTCTCGCGGTAGTAAGCAATGTACTTTTCGTCGGCGTAATTGAGATAGGGAACGCTGACTGCGGTGTTGAGGAAAGCCCTCCCCAACCCTCGGTCATAGCGGTCTTGTGGACCGCGCAGGAAGGGAGGACGCTTTTTCCACGGGGGATCCTTTGGCGCACCGGGAGAAGGGTCATAGTAAGGCAGCGGACCGGCGGATTCGGGGTGGCGCTGCGCCTCCGCCGGTGCAGACAGGCCGGCGCAAACCAGAGCGGACAAGATAACCCAGCGCTCGACAATACGGCATTTTAGAAAACACAGCATGAAAACCCCTCGCGGGTCACTCAAATATTGGGGATTGAGCGAAAACATATATCGGCCCAAGCTCGCGGGTCAAGAAAAAAAAACGGGAAGCAGGCGTCAAGCCCACTTCCCGTTTTTGTATAATCTATCCAAAAGTCATTGACTATTGGATGAAGGTCTCCTTTACGCGGCCCCAGGAATCTTCTTCGACCGCGGTACCTGACGGACCAGCCGGCGTATCCACAAAGACCCAGTTGGCGAACTCGGACTGGTTGCCACCAGCCCACGCTACGCACTGGATCTGGCCGCCATAGGCATCTTCGCCATCGGCGTCAACCAACAGCCAAGTGAAGCCCATTTCCGAGCCGGTCGTAGGGGCTTCAAACAGGTTACCGTTGCGCAGGAAGGTGTCCCACTCCATCCGCCCCTCGATCACGTAGTCGGCATCACCTTCGTCGCCAAACTCGTCACCGGCGTCGCGGAAGCCGTACTCAAACCCCTCAATTGCATCGGGGTCGTGGACATCCACGCGCTGGTTCTGCACGGTGGTGATGTAGCAGACGGACAGTTCGTTCGAGCCGAAAGGCACGGCCATAAAGTTGACCACATTCAGGTTGACGTACTCGCCAGTCGGATCGCCACCTGGGTGATCTTCGTTGTTCATGTCGAGGTAGAGAGACATGGAATCGCGCTCCCACCAAGCCCGTGCCTCGCCGCCACCCTCGGTGTCGCGGATGTTATCGCTAACCTCGGTGAGGTAGTACAGGGCATCATCGTCCCACGCCTGCAAGATCACCGAAGAGACATCGGCGTCGGTGCGTCCCTCACCAGCTACTTCGGTCTCACCGTTCTCATTGAGCTGGTTGGTGCTTACTTCGGAGGACTCATTCGCCTGATCGCGCCAGCCAAACTCTTGACCGTCGAGTTGAATCTGGCTCGGCGAGCAGTTGAATTCTAGCGCGCCAGCCCATTCGTCGGCAACTGTTGCGCGGTCGCCGTCGAGCGTGGGGGCTTGCGTGAACTTGGGCAAGTCGAAGTAGCGTATCGGCACCTGGGCATTAGCCAGCGTCGTAACGCAAAGGGCTGCGGCTGCGGCCAAAAGAGTGAATTTCTTCATTACTGCATCTCCTTTAAGGTAAGAAGTGGACGAAAATTTGAACGGTTCATAATAAATGCTCTCCAAAGGGTTGTCAAGAAAAAAAGTTGCTCTGCGATAACATCCAAATTATATCATAAGTAAATACAATAGACAGATTTTCCACTACAATCACGCATAATTTAATCCCGTAATCCCGTGAAATATCTCTTTCTCATTGGATTGACCTTTGGCCTCGGAGGCCAGCCAACCAACGCCCAGCCGCACATCTACACCATCGGCTTGGTCTTTACCAATCTCGTCGAGCAAGAGATCCTGCCCGTCCACCTCGCCGAGCAGCATCCCCGCCTGATGTTGGAAATCGAGCGCGCGATCAGGGATGTCTTTACCGACTTGGGCCGCTTTCGCGTCGTGCGCTTGCAGAGCATCCGCGAGGCCCGCGATCCCACGTATCGAGTGGAAAAATCCATCGATTACATCGCCCACTTCACTTTCAACAAAGCCCATAAAACATACCACAACCAAGTTATTCATTACTACGAGAACTTGGACCTGTTAGACGATGGAGGACCAAGCGAAGACCAGTCTTACACGGTGATTTCACTGCCCTCCATCGTCTGTCAACTCGAAGTCAAGCTGGAAGATCTGCACCGCGACAAAATTTTCTGGTCGGACTTGCGCGACTCCTCAGCCGTGATACCTTATGACCAACAGCTATTCCTTTATAATACTTGGAAGTATCCAGGCGCATCACATCCTGGTTTAACGCAGGCTTTCCTAGCCGATCTTCTCCGCTTGCAAATGGCTGACCCTGCGACAGAACGCGCACTCAACGTCGCCGAGCGTTGGTTTGTTTCCAAGCCCAGCAGCGACCTCGCCGTTGCCCGAGGGGTGTTAACGGGACTGGCGGACAATTTAGCACCCGACCTAGACGCGAATTTGCCGCTAGAGGGCCGCATAGCAGCCCTATTGCCCGAACGGAAAGGCAAACCCCACGTCCAGCTAAACATCGGTGCTCGGCACGGGCTGACAAAGCGAATGCGGTTCGACGTGTGGCGGCCTAGGCCATCGCAGCAGAAAGTAGGGCAAATAGAGGTGGTTGACGTAGATTCCACCACGGCCATCGCTCGGCTGCGAAAACTAGATAAGAAGCTCAAAAAACGCGGAGATGGCCTACAGATCCAAGACCGGGTCATTTCCCCTAAACGCCCTTCTAGGAGGTCACTATGAGTAAGAAATGGGTCTCCACGCGCTTTGCTTCGCCCGCTCAGAACTTCGATCTCGACATTCTGGTCCGCCGCCTGCGCCGGGGCTTTTTTATAGCCATAGCCTCTGCTGCGGCCCTCCTGCTCATCGTCGTTGCGATCAACCCCTTTAAGGAGGACGAGAAGAAGGCACCGCGGCCCATGACGACCAAGTTCATCAAGCGCGAGCCGCGCCTGACCAAGCCGCTGGAGCTGCGCAAAATCCCCCAGCCCAAGCGTCAGCTCGCGCGCCGCGAAGTCCAGTTAGCACAAGCGCGCATGGATCAGGTCCAGGCCACGGCCTCGTTCAACACTCGCAGCCTAATCGCCGGCGTCAGTGGTTCGGGGATTCGCCTATCAGGGCAATCTACCTTCAGCACAATGAGCGGTATGACCATAGAGCCCAAGCTGACGGCAGCGGCCGTGACCAGTACCCGCACCTCTGAGCACAAAATTGACATGGGCCTGGAGATGCTCGACGTCAATAACATGGACACCGGTCGCTACCGCGCCATTATCGTCCAAGACGCCACGGATAAGCAAGCCATCAAGGGCTTTGTCAAGCTAGCCCAAGTCATGTCCGCGCGAGCACTGGCCGGCGGTACCTCCGGCTACGGCACAGTCACGCTCCGCGTCAGAACCATCGACCGGCTGCGCGACGTGATCAACGAATATACCGGCCTCAAGGCCGAATTCCTCGGCTTTATCACGTTCGACGATCCCCGCCTGATGGAAGTACCTATCATCCTGCCACAAGGCGCGCCCAACGAGACCGAAATGGCCAACTTGGCCCAGTACCTAATGTCAGGTGGTTTTTCGTTCAGCGGGATCAACGGCGAAGCACTGGAAAAGTACGGCGGCCTAATCAATGGCAAGGATTTCTGGTCCGAGCGCCTGCCGGAGGATCACCCCGTCTATACCTCCTTCTTCGACCTGAGTGGGGGCATGCCTTTCGGCTACAGTCCCTCACTAGGGCAGGGTAAATTGGGAGTCAGACCCTGGAACTATCTGCGTGGCTATTACATCAAAGGCAGGTTGGCAAGCGTCACGCCCGGCGACGGTGGCTGGGGTTGGGAAAACGATGGACGCGGCGGGGACTCGACGCGTCAGCTACAGTTGGCGGTTAACATCATCATATACGCCCTGACACAGGAAGGGTCGATTACCCAACGCCTCATGCAGATGGTCAACTAGGCTTCACTGCAAAGCTAAACCCAAAGCAGGTGTCAGGTTTCCAATCCCTGGCACCTGCTTTTAATTAAGTCGTCACCATGTCCAAGCTCGCCTTAGCAAGCCTCTGCGCCGGCCTATTGAGCTGCGCCGCACAACAGGCCGAATACTACATCGACCAACTCGCCGATTCGCGGCGTCAAGTCCGCCTCGACGCCAGCCACGCCTTGGTGCAACTAGGCAGTGCAACCGTCGAGCCCTTGATGGACCGCGCGACCACTGGCAGCGATAGCCTGCGCTACGTTGCCGCCCAAATCCTCGGCCAAATCGGGGACCGGCGCGCCACCCCCTTCCTCAAATCGCTTCTTCGCGACGACAACCGCTATGTCCGCGAACAGGCCGTCCGTGCCCTCGGCCAGCTCGACGACCCCCGCCTCCACACAACCTTAGCCAACGTCCTCGCCGACGACTCGATCTCAGAAGTGCGCGGTGCAGCAGCTTGGAGCTTGGGCAACCTTCGCGACACCACGGCCGTGCCTTCCTTAGTGCGCGCCTTGACAGACACCGTTCCCTCCGTGCGACGACAGGCCCTCGCCGCGCTTCAGTTTCTGTGGACCCCAGAGGCCGAAGCAGCAGCCCTCGACGCGCTCCGCGACCGCGACGACAACGTGCGCTACATCGCTGCACAGCTATTGGGACACCACCGAACGCAACGCGCCCTCGACGCGCTGTGCTTCGCCTTGACCGACGACAATATCTGGGTCCGCGCAGAAAGCGCCCGCACCCTTGGCCGCATCGGCGACACCACAGCCGTGAAGCCGCTAGAGCGCATGTTCGCCGAGCGCGAAGGCCCCGACCACGAGGCCGCCAAAGAGGCATTGCACTTGCTCACGGGCCTAAACTACGCGGTCGCCCCGTGACAGCTCCCTTCGCCTCTGCGTCCATCTGCGTTCATCTGCGGATAGCCGATCGGGCGCTTTCACACAGCAGCTAAGCCTTGCGCGTCTTTCTGCTGTTTTGCGCCGCGCTGCTATGCGCCCTCCCCCTGCGCGCCCAGCCCCAATTTAGCGACCAAACCGCTGCCGCTGGCATCACTTACCGCAATGTTTTTGGCGGACAAGAAAAGCACTACATCCTAGAATCCCACGGCAGCGGTGCGGCCTTCTTCGACCACGATTCCGACGGCGACCTCGATCTCTACATAGTCAACGGGGCCACCTTTGCCACGTACCGCGACCGCTCGGGGCCGGGCAACGCGCTCTACCGCAATCGCGGCGACGGCACTTTTGCGGAAATCACCCAAGAAGCTGGAGTCGGCGACGCTGGCTGGGGCGGTGGTGTGGCCGTGGGCGACATCGACAACGACGGCCGCCCAGACCTCTACGCGACCAACTACGGAGCCAACGTGCTCTACCGCAATCGCGGCGGCGACCGCTTTGCCGACGCAACCCAAGAAGCGGGCGTTGGCGGCGATCAATACAGCGCCAGCGCGGCCTTCTTCGACTACGACCGCGACGGCGACCTCGACCTCTACGTGGCCAATTACGTCGTCTTCGACGCCGAGAACCTACCGGCTGAGCCACAACTCTGCACCTTTTTTAGCGGCCTCCGCGTCTATTGCGGTCCCAAAGGCTTAGTCGGCGCGCCGGATGTGCTTTACCGCAACGAGGGCGACGGCGCGTTTACCGACGTCACCCAAGCGTCCGGCGTGGCAGCCGCCAATCGCTATTACGGCTTGGGCGTAGTACCGGTCGATTACGATTACGATGGCGATAGCGACCTCTTTGTCGCCAACGATGAGACTCCCAACGTGCTCTTCCAAAACCAAGGCGACGGCACCTTCCAAGACGTTGCTCTCATCGCAGGAGTGGCATACAACGGCGACGGCGATGTCGAAGCCGGCATGGGTGCGGACTTTGGCGACTACGATCAAGACGGCGACCCAGACCTGTACGTGACCCACTTTTTTACCGAGACCAATACGCTCTACCGCAACGAGGGCGGCGTGCGTTTCTCCGATGTCACGACCACGGCGGGACTCGCCGCAGCCACAGTAGAGATGTTGGGTTGGGGAACGCGCTTTTTCGACTACGACAACGACGGTCGCCTCGACCTCTTCGTCGCCAACGGCCACGTGTATCCGCAGGTTGACCAAGCTGCAACCGGCACCACCTACCGCCAGCCCAACCAACTCTTCCGCAACGAGGGCGGTGGCCGCTTCGCCCCAGTGTCAGCCGGCCCCGGACTGGCGCAAGCCAAAGTCAGCCGTGGCACCAGCTTTGGCGACTACGACGACGACGGCGATATTGACCTCTTCGTCGTCGAGCTAAACGACGTGCCGACTCTGTTGCGCAACGATGGGGGAAATGCGGGAAACTATCTCGTGGTGCAGGTCTTTGGCCGCGAAGACAATCGCGATGGGGTCGGCACTCGCGTCAGTCTGCAAACAGCCGGCAAGCGCCAGTGGCGCACGGTCAACGGCGCAGCCAGCTACCTTTCGCACAGCGCCTTGCGCGTCCACTTCGGTTTGGGCGCGACGCAGATCAGTGACCGCGTCGAAATTACCTATCCCAATGGCAGCACCTACGCGATCGAGAACGTGCCCGCCAACAAGCTCTTAGTCGTCCGCCAAGAGCAGGGACACGCCCTCCTCAAATTAGGCGCGAATCCTTTTTAACTACTGATGTTACGCACAGGAAGCCTCTTGGGTAGGAGATGCTTCGCTCCGCTCAGCATGACAAGAAGCCGATGTCATGCTAGCATCTCTATGGCCTAGCCCATCATAATCAGCACGATGCGTAACATCAGTTAATTATCAACCCGCGCTGTGCTCGGCTCGCACCCGCTCGATTTCGGCGAGCCGCTCTTGCGCAGCGGAAAATTCGGGATGGAGTTTGAGAAGTTGCTCAAAGACCGCGGCGGCCTTGTTTACGTACCCGAACTCTAGGTGGAGCAACCCCAAGTTGTAAGCAGCTTCCGGGGTGCGCGGCGACCGACTCGCAGCTCGTTTGAGGCTGGCGAGCCGTCCCTCGTATTCCTTGAGCTTGGCAAAGACCTGCATTAGCTCCTGGCCCTCGTCGCTGCGGCCCTGCTTGAGGTAGAGCTGGGCCAAGCTGTAGTGGGCACCCGCGTGGCCGGGGTCGCGCTTTATAGCCTCCAAGTAGTAGGTGGCCGCCTGTTGCTCCTGCCCTAACTTAGCCGTTACCGCACCCAAGCGATGATAGGAGTCGGCGTGGCCAGCGTTTTTGAGTAGAGCTTGATGAAAGTAACTCCGCGCCGCTTCGAGCTTGCCTTCCTGCTCGCTAATAACGCCGAGGTCGTAAAACGCGCTCGCCGTCTCGATGCCGAGTTCCACTGCTCGTCGATAGGCCGCCCTAGCTTCTGCGTATTGGCTCAAGGCCATGTAGCTCTCGCCCAAGTGTGCGTACACCCGCCCTTCGTCTGGGTAATCAGCGAGGGCGCGCTGGAACTCGGCAATAGCTTCGCCCGGGCGGTGCTGCAAGTGATAGACCCTCCCCAAATTGGCCCGGGCTTGTAGGAAGGTCGGCACCAAGCGCACGGCTTCCTCGTACTGAGCGGCGGCCTCTGCGTAGAAGCCCTGTTGATGATAGAGATAGCCGAGGTTGTAGTACACTGCCCCAAAGTCGGGCCGCAGCGCGAGCGCCTTCTTATAGCTTTCCTCTGCTGCTAAAAAACGGCCCAACCCGTCGAGCGAAACGGCGAGGCCGATTCGCGCTTCAAAGTGATTGGGGGCCAGCGCTAGCGCCTGTTCAAAGTGGGGGATTGCCTCGTCAAAGCGCTCTAGCGCCGCGTGCGTCGCACCCAGTTTGCTATGAGCTTGGGCGAGGTCTGGAGCCAGTTCGATGGCCTGCTGGTAGTAGTGGGCCGCTTCGTCCATTTGGCCCTTACTAAACAAGCGGTCGCCTTGCTCAACGGCTTGTTGCGCGGCGTTTGCCTGGTACTGCGAGTACCAGTACGAGCCACCCAAGCCGAGGGCAATCGCCAGTGCGGCTGCTCCTAGATAAACGAAGCGGCGGCGCAACACTGGCTCGCGGTTCTTTTTCTTACGGACCATCCGTGAATTGCGTTTACTAGCGGGGGGAATATCGGGGCATGAAATCGGTCGCGCCGAGCGCGTCTAGCGCACCATTGCATATAGACGATCACTTCAAATCCTGTACATCCCACAAATCCCATAAATCAAAGTCGAATCCTGTACATCCCACAAATCCCATAAATCAAAGTCCTAGAAGTGGTTTCATAACCGTCTGAGTGTAATCATCAGACAGGCGACATTGACAAAGGCTTGATACATTTGGATATG
>JAGWBY010000016.1 GCA_021295675.1 Candidatus Latescibacterota bacterium
AAGCGACATGGTCCGCGCCAACGCCGCCATTGACTCGCTGACCTACTCACTCGACGACTCCAACCGCTTGCTCGATGATATGCGGGCGCAAGTAGATAGCACTCAACAGGTCAACGACAAGCTCCTCGAAAACGTACAAAAGCTCAACAAAGAGCTGCGGCACTGGAGTAAACTGGCCACCGAATACAAGCAGAGTAATGAGCAGTTAAAGATCGAAATTGATCAGTTAAGACAGGAAAAGCAAGCGGATCGCTACACCATTTCCCAGCTGCGTTCCGAGACCGACCGCCTCAATGGCGAGCTGCTGGAAACCCACAGCAGCATCCGTCGCCAGAGCGATCACATCCGCCGCTTAGAGCAAGAGTTGGCCCAGACCAAGGCCGAACTGGACGAGGCCAAGAAGGCCGCGCAAAACGCAGTGTACCTCTACGCTGCCAACGAAACCCAGCTCGTAGAGCAGGGCTATCTCAAAACCTACCGGCCCTTTGGCAGCGGATTCCGCAAGCAGTACGAGTTGGTTAAACAGATCCGCCGCGACAGCCCAGGCACCCAAGTCGCGCCTATTGGCCAAACCATCTCGCTACCAGGCGAAGTCGAGGCTCTCGTCGATCACTACGGCAGACTCAGGAAGGGGGATGACTACGAAATGACACACGGCGACGCCGGCGTTCAGGTCGCGTTCCTCAACGAGTTAGCCGGTGGCACGGGCGTCTTGGCGATACTCAAGGAATAGCTTGGCCCTCACCAAGTGTGGACATAGACCGCCGAGCGCACCTTCTCCCCCGCTTGGTCGGTCGAAAGCAACGAGTCGGCAAACGATGCGTGTTTGGCCAGCCGCTCGCGGCTACCTCCTTTGAGAAATAAGTGCAAATTAGCTTCAGGTTCGGCGGCGAGGCGGCGCACCATGCGGCGGAAATCCCACTCGCTCAAGGGGCTGTCGATGGTGTAGCCATCGCGCGATAGCCCCATACCCGCGCTCGTGTAGAGCATGACCCGATCCCCAGGCTGTGGATCGTGGCGGTGCACCCGCCAAACCGGTTGCGTCGCGTTGAGAATCATAATGCCCAAGCTCAACATCAGCATCATAATGCCCAAGAAGAGTTCCTTGCTAATATCGTGCTCTTCAAACTCGACGGCTTGGCGTTTGAGATAACGGCTCACAATCTTCTATTCCTCTCTCTGACCCAAGCGTCCTCCTGTCGGGCCAGCCGCTGGACCAAGTAGTCGGCGATTTTGCGCAGCGGCAAGTAGGCCAAGAGGCCGACGAGCGTGGTCTTAAAGGCCAAAACCAAACCCTCGGCCATGGCGCTGAGCGCCTTAAAGGTCTGAGTGGCCTCGTCAATCTGACTCAATTCCTGCGCGGTTAGCAGGATGCCGCAGACCGTGCCCAAGTAGCCGTACAGAGGTATCCGCGCCAGATCGCGGCGCACGTGCGTCAAAGGATCACCGAGAAACCCCACCAACTCGTCCACCAACTCCTCGTCCCGGCTCTTGAGATCGCTGTAGTTGGTGGCTTGGCGCTGCAATTCTGTTAGCTTCTCCATTCTCCTGCGGCCCAAGGTGTTAGCGCCGGGGCCTCCTTTCCTCTCCCAAGCCCGTTCCTCGCGCCGAAGGTGCGAATTAATGTATGCTAAGCTCAACAGATGGCCACCAGCCGACCAAGCGATCAGCACGTATGAGAAGCGACCAATCCACGCAAAGGGACTGACTAACTGCGGGTTGACGAAGAGGTAATAAGCGGGCAGTGCCCCGACGATCAACCCGGTCAGCAAACCGATACTGCTAGCGAGGAACCGCAGGCGGGACACGTATAGAGAGTACGCCGCGTCGTGCCGGCGCATACGCCGGGCTCGCCGTAAGTGCAAACAGCTAACGGTGACGCCGCCGGCCAATGTCAACAGGATGCTACTGCCTAATACTAGTTCGTTGTTCAAGAGGTCCTATCCCTTCGCACTCAAGAGCTTCCACCATTGCCGACTTGCCACCCCCAGATAGAACAACAAGCCCGTTGCAATCCCCCACAACTCCCACGGCGCGCTGCGGATACTGTAGATGCCCTGAGTGGACGATTTCTGTCCACCCATTCCCGTTCCCCTAGCACGGCCCTCACCTTTGGTTGAACCACGTGCCGCCGGGGGTGCGTAATCCCGGCGGCGGTCTGCTTCCCCCCGCGCTGTGCCAGTCACAGCGCGCTGCGGCACGATGTGGCTCGTGCCTTTGAGAGCCTGTTTTTTTGGGAAGATCAACTCGCGTTGCGCAGCGGGCAGTGCCTCGGTCCAAGCGAGCAGTTTTTTCGCCGCATCTATACTTTCGACTTCGGCCAATTTGCTCGCTTTACCGAGGGAAAAGGCCAGCCGTCCACGGACAAATCCCTGGTAGAGCACGTCCTGTGTGGGGCTGCGGCGTGCGTCGAGCTTTTGCGCCAATTCATCGCGTTGCTTTTGCAGATGCACCAGACGGCTGACGACCATATGAGTCTCCATGGGCTGGTGCGATACGTTGCCGGCCGCACCTCTGAGCGGCCGACGCCGTGCCGCGCGGGCCAATTGTGCGGCGTCGAACTGGGTCTCTAATTCGACTTCGCCAAACAGCGTCGTCCCCCAGATGACTTCAGCCCCGGGAATGTCGGGCAAGCTGTGGTTGTAAAAACGCGGCTCGGCCCGCTGGCCGTCCACCCACCAACGGCTATCGCCAGTAGCCAGCACCTTGCGCAAACGGCCGCGGCCGTCTTGCAAGTACAAACCAGCCATAAAGCCGCTTTCGACTCGGTCAGTATCCCAGCAATGGGCACGCAAGACATTGGACTCGCGCAGGTACACGACGGGAATTTCGACTCGGACCGGAGTCAAACGCGTCTCCCCGATCCGGTGTCCATTGAGTAACAGCTCGGCTTCGTCGTCGGCCCAGAAAATCAGTATCAGTTTGGAATTGGCTGGCAATAGCCGACTATCTCCTTTTCGCTTTGCAAATTCGCGCAGCTTATCGCCCCCATAGAGGCGGACCAAAGTATCGATGCTGGCGGACACCTGGTTGTATTGTTGTCTCAATGCCACCACATCATCAGCCATAGCCGTAGCGGGCCAGCCGACTCCGCATGCCACCCAAGGCAACCAACACATCCATCGCGCATAGCCCCTCATATATTGGACTTGGATTGCCCCCCATCGACATTGATGCAGGCACCGGTCACCCATTTGGCTCGGTCGGAGGCCAAAAAGGCCACTACATCGGCGACTTCTTCCGGCGTGCCAAAGCGGCCAAAGGGGATATTGGCGTCGATAAAGGCCTGGATTTGCGCTGGATTTTCCTTCATCCGTCGCTCCCAGCTCCCCCCGGGAAAGAGAATGGAGCCTGGGGCCACGGTATTGACGCGGATGTTCTTTTTCGCCGCTTCAATGGCTAGGTTGGCCCCTAGGCTGATCATCGCTGCCTTGGCCGCGTTATAGGAAACCGGCCCACCGGTTTCGCGTCCAAAAATCGAGGCGATATTGACGATACTGCCGCCCCCGCCCGCTTCCATCACCGGAATAGCCGCACGGCTTACCCGCACAGCAGAAAGAAAGCTCCAGTTGACGATAGTATTCCACTCCTCGTCGTCGATCTCGACAAAGGGGGTCCACTTGGAGCCGCCAACGTTATTTACGAGGACATCGAGCCGGCCAAAGCGCTCCTGCGCCGCCTGCACCACCGCAACGGCCCCCTCGGGCGTCGTCAGATCTTGCGCGGTGGCCTCCACCTTTGCGCCTCCACTGGCTAATTCGGCGGCCGCTTCCTCCAGCGCATCGGCACCGCGAGCGCAGATACAGAGCCGCGCCCCTTCGGCGGCCAAGGCCGCGGCAATGCGCTTGCCGATGCCGCGACTAGCTCCAGTTACCAAGGCGACTTTGTCGTTGAGTCCTAAGTCCATTGGGATCCTTTCTCAGGGGGCCGGCACTTGTAGCGCACCGGGATTGGTGGTAAACAGGTGGGCCAGATAGGCCATGCAGAGGACGAACAGCACGACACCCTTCCAGCGGTTCAGCCCGTAGCCGAGGCGCATCGAGCCGAGCATGACCAAGACGATCGCCATCATCCACGGGAACATAAAATTGACCACTTGCGGCGCAATGGTCAGAGGATTGGCCAGTGCTGAGGCCCCGGCAATCCAGCAGATATTGAGAATATCCGCGCCGAGGATATTGCCCACAGCCAAGGCACCTTGGCCCTTGCGGGCCGCGACGATGCAGGTGGCGATCTCGGGAATTGAAGTGCCCAAGGCCACGACCACCAAGCCGATGACCACCTGCGGCAGGCCCAGCGCCGCGGCCACTACCGGCGTCGCCAAGACGATAGCATGGCTGCTGACAATGACGCCGGTCAGCCCCCCTACAAAGAACGCGGCGACAATCCACAAGCTGCGGGCGGCACCCTCTTCCTCGGCTTGGTGTGGCTGCCGTCGCTGTTCCCAAAACGAATAGAGCAGATAGAGCGCAAAGAGCACCACCAAAACCCCGCCCTCGCTGCGAGCCAAGGTCCCGTCGTAGGCCATATACCAAGCGGCCAAGTCAACAACAATGAGAAAAAGCGCCGCCGAGCGCAGCACGACGCGGTCAATGGGTATGGCCTCCCGCGCAAAAAGTGCCGCCATGGGTAGAGCGATGCCGTCGTCGTAGATGACCGACCCCACGGCGTTGCCCAGCGCCACTTCGGGGTTGCCTTTGAGGGCAGCGGTCACCGAGACGGCCAACTCCGGCGCGGTGGTGCCAATGCCGACGATGACGATGCCGATCAGGATCGGTGGAGCGCGGAGATAGTGTGCAATATCGATGGCCCCCTCTACTAGCCAATCGGCACACTTGGCCAGTAGCGCGAAGGACAAGGCCATCAGGACCACCGCCGTCCACAGGCCCATGTCCTCGCCCAAACCTATCATATCCATTCCATCCACCTACGGATTACGTTTGGGAATCGGCCGCAGGCGACACATCTAGGTAGGAAGACAAGAGACGCTCGGCGTTTTGGTAGGCGATCTTGTCAAAGGCTTCTGCAGGTAGCTCAAGGGTATGCAGAAAATCCATCAGTTGGGAGTCAAAGTAGTCCCTACCAAAGAGCAATTTGTCCTGAAATTCGAGGAGAAAGTCGCGCCCGAAGTCCCGGTCCCTTTGCAGTGCGCGCAATCCCGACCCGGCCGACAGATCGGCATATAAGTTGCGGTACTGGCGCATCATCGGAGCCAAGCGTCCATTCGGCAGTACCGGGCCGCTCGGGTAGCTCTCCTTGGCGTAGCGATCATCCCCGGAAATATGCGCCCAGAACCCGGGGGCATGACCGATAAAGACCGTCTGCGGACAGGCCGCCACCGCGCGTTCAAGCGCGTCGAGACTGCCGCCGTACCACCAGTTGGGACGTGGGTAATCGCCGCGGCCGTGGTCGATTGGATAGTCGAGATGGATCGTAATGGGCAAGCGCATTGCGCCGCAAGCCTCGTACAGACGCAGTGCGTCTGGATCATCAAACGGCAGGCGCACCTTCAGCTCGGAGGCCACCTGCACGCCGTGGATTTCGACTGCGGCCTTGAGCCGATCTATGGCGTCGGGCCGTTTGGGATGCGGCATATAACCAAGGACAAAGCGATCAGGGGCTTCCCTGCCGACGGCCAGCACATCTTCGAAGGGAATCCCCCAGCCCGTAGGGGGCAACACCGAGTGATACGAAGGCGAGTATTCATCTGCAGGGACCTCCCACGAGAAAAGCCACATCTGGTCGATGCCCTGCTCGTCCATGTTGCGCAGGATTTTGGCGGCGTTAAAGCCGTGCCAATTGGGGTGATTATGCGCGTCAATGAGCATTTGTTAATGATATTCTCGCGGGTGAAAACTGTCAAGATAAAGCACAGTTTATTTGCAGCATTTTGTAATAATTATTCTTGATTAATAATTTTTATTTATTATATTATTTACCTATTCACAAAAGGAGCAACCATGAATATAGCAGAGCTAAAGGGCCAAAAGGTCATGCTGGCCGCGTCCGGTGGCCTCGATAGCTGTACCATTACCCATTGGCTCCAATCCCAAGGCCTAGAGGTCGTCGCCTATACCGCCGATCTGGGCCAACCCGACGAAGAGCGCATCGAAGACATACGAAGCCGGATGCAGGCCTGTGGAGCCGCTGAGATGATCCTCGACGACCGCAGAGAGGCCATTTGTCAAGCCGGCATCCAACTCGTCCAATCTCAGGCCCGCTACGAGGGAGGCTATTGGAACACTACCGGCATCGCCCGGCACGTGACGGTGGCCGGCATGTTGTCCCACATGCAGGAACGCGGCATCCAAGTGATGGCACACGGGTGCACTGGGCGCGGCAATGACCAAGTCCGCTTCCAACTGGCGGTGCAGATGCTCGCGCCGCACATCGCGGTGTACGCTCCCTGGCGCGACCCGAATTTCTTGCAAAACTTTGGCGGACGCAGCGAAATGATCGCTTACTGCCAAGGGCACGGCTTGCCCATAACCGCCACTCAGGACAAGCCCTACTCCACGGATGCCAACATGCTCGGGCTGACGCACGAAGCCGGCCAACTCGAAGCTTTGGACACTGCGGCTAGCCTTATCCAGCCCGGCATGGGCTGTTTCCCGCAGCAGGCACCGGATACCGCCGAGACTTTTACCGTGCGCTTTGAACAAGGTGCCCCAATCGCCATCAACGGCCGTGACGTCGGCACGGTCGAGGCCATCGAGCAAAGCAACGCCATTGCCGGGCGGCACGGGATCGGCATTGGCTTACACGCAGTGGAAAACCGCTTCGTTGGCATCAAATCGCGCGGCGTCTATGAGGCTCCGGCCCTAGAGCTACTTGGCCAGTGCTACGATTACTTGCTCCAGCTCATTCTCGACCGCCGCGCACGGCGGATTTTCACCGTTGTCTCCGGATTTATTGCCGAGCAAATCTACCAAGGCTATTGGTTTGACACGGCTACCCAAGCGAGTTGGAAACTCATTGAGCATTTTAATCAATTGGCGACCGGGACGATCTCCGTCTCGCTCTACAAGGGCCAAGTCGCCTTTTGCGCGGCCAGCGACGCCCCCCACTCGCTCTACAGCGAGGACACCGCTTCCATGGAGGCCATCGGCGACTTCGACCATCGCGACTCCGAGGGATTCCTCGGCGTCTTAGGCGTCAGTGCCCGCGCGCTTCATCAGGCCGGGCAGATTGCGCAACCCAATGGCGATATAGGGGCTTGACTGCGGCAGGCAACTGGTCAAAAACTTCCCACTCAATCGGCACCATCTCGTAGTTTTTGCCTCCGGTCTCCACCACCATGGCCTCGTGCTCGGGCCGGCCGATGAGCGTCGGGTTTAGGTTCAGCCACCACGGAGCGTAGCGCACGATGAGGGCGACGCGATCCATTTCGCTCCTGTTGGGGGCCACGGCGTGCCAGAGCCGACTGTCGTACACTAGGACGCTGCCGGCCACTCCTTCGATCTGACACTCAGTCGGATAGGGCGCGTCCTGATTCATTGCGGGCATGTCCCCAGCCGCGGGATTGCGCGGCCAGCGGTGACTTCCCGGCACCACGAAGGTCCCCCCTGTCTCAGCGGCAAACGGCGTCAGCATCCATATCGTCGAAAGGTGCAGGACCGCGTCCGGGTATGGCGCGGGGATGTGCGAGGCGTTGGTGGAGTTGTAAGGCCAATCGGCGTGCCAATAGCCCCTCGCATTACCCGGGTGATTGACCACGCAGTCGGTGCAGGAAATCCGCGCCCAAGCCCCGAAAAAAGACTCAATGACCCCTAGGAGCCGGCGGTCGGCCAAGTACGGAGCAAAGGATTGCACCTGATTGATAGCCTGTTTGAGCTGGGCCACGCCTAGGGTGCCGATTCGG
This sequence comes from Candidatus Latescibacterota bacterium, assembly GCA_021295675.1. The sequence goes on from JAGWBY010000016.1 coordinate 7,862, forward strand.
TGACCGCGGCGGCGAATTTCGGCCAATTTGGCGTCGGAATGCCGGCGATTGCGCTCAACCACAGCCGCTAGCTCGGCGCATATATCCCCGACTACTGCCTCGGGAATCACTTGCTCGATAACGCAAAAGCCGTCGCGCTCAATGTGCTGTTGATAGGTATCCACTACTTTACCCCCGCAAAAGCGGCGCAACGCCGTCCCAAATGATCTCCAACTCGGTCAGCGCGTCGCCGTCTAGGATGGGCACGGGCGCCCGGCAAACCGTCGAGCGGATCAACCCGCGCTTTTGCAAAATCCACTTGTAAACCGCAATCCCGTAGAGCCGCTCGTAGTTCATCAGCGGTAAGAGCTGATAGAAGTGCGCCCGCGCCGTCGTCTCATCTCCCGCTTCGAGGGCATCCCAAATCGCCGCCATGGCGTCGGTCACGTGGCAGCCCGGCATATTGCCGCAGGCACCGCGCCGATATTCGTCGAGCAAATAGACCCCCCCTTTGCCACCCAAGACGCCCTTGCAGGCCGTGCCTGCTAGCGCCAGCGTGCGGCTAACCTGCCAAGGCTCGGGAACGGTCTCTTCCTTGATATAATCGACTCCCGCCAGTTCGCGGCACATCCGTCCCACCAGCTCGCCGCTCATGGGCGTCCCGACCGGCGCATCGAAATTTTGTACGCAGATCGGGATCTCAACCGCAGCCGCCAACTGCTGGTAAAAGGCGTAGCAGCCTTCTTGGTCAACGCGCAATACGTGCGGCGGCATGGACATGATCCCGTCGGCTCCCGCGGCTTGGGCAAACTGAGCGAGGGCTGCGGCTGGCAAAGCATGGCCGGAGGTGACGGAGGCCACTACGGGTACTCGGCCAGCGGCCGCGGCGACAACCACCTCGATCCAGCGGCGGCGTTCCTCGTCGGAAAGAGTCGAAAATTCGCTGGCATTGGCCGGCCCCACTAAGCCCGTAGCACCCGCTTCAATACTGAAGGCAACTAAGTCCCGCAAGGCCGCTTCATCGAGCGCGTAGCTTTCGGTAAAGGGGGTCACTACAATCGGCATGATTCCGCGCCATGTTTCAGTCATGGATATCTCCTTTTAGGCCGAGCAAAGCGGCCACGGCAAAAAGCCCATCTACCACGGTGCATTCCCCAAGTTCCAACCGACGCCGATTCTGGTGGCCGGAAGGCAGCAGGACGCAATGGATTCCGAGCGCATCGGCCACCTCAATGTCGTGTAGCGTATCGCCGACGAGCAAGACTTCACCGACCCGGCAGTTGAGTTCCGCAAGATGCCGATGTCCGCGCTCGATTTTCCCCTCCCCCAAGCCATTATCCACCCCGGCGACTGCGGTAAAGTGGGAGCGCAACCCGTAGTGAGCGACCATTTCTTTAAGGTCCACTTCGTTAGAGGCCGATAAGAGGGATTGTTCGATCCCGTTGCAGCCGAGTGCGGCCAGTACTTCGCGCGCTCCCTCGCGCAATCGGCTCTCGTAGAGACGCTGGCTGTAGAGGATGTTGAACTCGTCGCCGAGAGTCGCAAAATCCTCGCGCTCTAAGTCAAAGCCTACGCGCTGGTAGTAGATCCGCAGGGGAAATCCGAAGACCTCGCTGTATCTGCACGGCGTGGTCAGCGCGAGCCCTCGGCGCGCCAACAACTCGTTGACGATCTCGACGCACAGCCAAGCATCGTTCACCAAAGTGCCGTTCCAGTCCCAAATCACGTGGCGCGGCTTCATAGATAGCGGTCGTAACTCTTCACTATTTGTAGGCGACTATGCGCAGACGCCAGTAGTCGGCGTACCAGACCCCATCATCGTATAATGCCGGGCGGACGGCATCCTCCACCCCGTCCCACAGCTCCTCGCGTATCGACGGAGGAACATCCTCTGTAAGCGGCGCGGCGAACATCTCCATCCAATCGCGCAACCCGCTCTCGCCTTCTAGGGGCGTTGGACGAGGGAAATGGTTGGCATAAGCAACGCGCAGCCCGACCTGCTCCACGAGCCGTGCATACTCTCCCAAGCTGGGAAAATACCAAGGCGACTGCGGATGAAAGCCCTGAGCGGCCAATTGGTCAATCAACCCTCGGCTAATAGTGGCCACGTTCCGCGCCCCGCCTAGTTCGGCGACAAAACGCCCGCCCTGCCCCAGACAAGCGGCAATACACGCGAGGGCCGCTTCCGGCGGCTTGACCCAGTGCAGGGCTGCGTTGGAAAAGACCGCATCGAACGGCTCGGCAAAGGAGAAATCCCTCGCATCGCCGACGACAAAAGACAGCCCTGGGAACTGCTCGCGGGCGGCCTCGATCATCTTGGCCGACGAATCGATGCCCACGACCTCAGCCCCGGTTGCGGCAATTTGGGCGCTCAGTTGCCCTGTGCCGCAGCCCAAGTCGAGGACGAGTTCCCCAGCTTGGGGAGCCAAGATCTCCACCAAGTCGGCACCTGCGGCGGTGACATAGTGGTGCTTGGCTTGGTAACGCTTAGGGTCTTGGAACATATCAGCCCAAGAGGTCGGCGATGATCGCGCGCTCCTCTTTGAGCTCGTCTTCGGTGGCCTTGATCTTTGCACGGGCGAAGTCGCTCAACTCCAAGCCCTGCACGATTTCCCAGCCGCCTTGGCCGTCGCTGCGAATGGGCAAGGAGAACATCAACCCCTCGTCGATCCCGTAGCTGCCGTCCGAATAGACGCCAGCCGAGAAAAAGTCGCCCGCTGGCGTGGCGCTCTCCACGCTGACGATATGGTCGAACGCGGCATTGGCAGCCGACGCGGCCGACGACAAGCCTCGGGCGTCGATGACGGCCGCGCCCCGCTGCTGGACGATTTGGATGAATTCCTCGCGCAACCAAGAGTGGTGGCCTATGACGTCGTGAGCTGGCCGCCCCTCAATCCGCGCATTTTCGGCATCTGGGTACTGCGTGGCGCTGTGGTTACCCCAGATGGCCATATTGGTCACCGCCGAGACCTTGACTCCGGCCTTTTGGGCAAGCTGAGCTTGGGCGCGGTTTTGATCCAGCCGGGTCATCGCGTAGAAGCGGTCGCGGGGGATGCCGGCCTTCTGGCCGTGGCTCATGGCAATCAAGCCATTAGTATTAGCCGGATTGCCCACCACCAAGACTCGCACATCCGTGGCGGCTCGGGCGAGCGCCTGACCTTGGCCGACGAATATCGGGCCGTTTTCCCGAATTAAGTCGCCCCGCTCCATGCCGGGACCGCGCGGCTTAGAGCCAATCAGCAGCCCCCAATTGATCCCGTCAAAAGCCACTTCGGCTTGGTCGGTAATTACGATGTCGTCGAGAAGCGGAAAGGCGCAGTCGTCGAGTTCCATAACCACGCCTTCGAGGGCTTTGAGCGCCGGAGTAATCTCCAGCAAGTGCAGCGAAACCCGGACGTCGCGGCCGAAAACTTCGCCTGAGGCTAAACGCGGCAATATAGCGTAGCCGATCTGGCCAGCCGCCCCAGTGACGGCTACTTTCATAGTTCGTGCCATGTATTCCTCCTGAATAAGGCAGTTTTTAGATAGAGAAAATCTGCCAAAAAAAATCGTTCTGTGCAATGCGAGCCCGGCCCTTGCTTCCACCTTGGCCGGCTGGTTATTCTACTATGCTTCCAACACGCGACCCACGAGCGAAAGGACGGCCATTATGAGCAGCGACTTTGATCTCATCATCCAAGAGGGCCATCTAATTGACCCAAAAAACGACCTCAACGGACCAGCCGATATTGCCATCAAGGACGGGCTAGTCGCTGAGGTTGCCGACCGAATCGAGTGTAGTTCGGCAAAGGTCGTCAACGTGTCCGGTCTCTATGTCACCCCGGGCTTAATCGATATCCATGTCCACGTCTATGGGGGGTATGGAGGCTGGCTCTTTCCCGACCAGCACGCTCTGCCCTACGGCGTAACTACCGTAGTAGATACAGGCGGCGCTGGATGGAAGGATATGGCCGACTTCAAGCGCACCATCATCGACCCCGCCCAGACCCGCGTTTTGGCCTTTGTCAATATCGTCGGCGCTGGCATGATCGGTGCTCCCGAACAAGACATCAGCGAAATGGATCCCGCGCTCTGCGCCGCGGCGATTGAGCAGTACCGCGAGCACGTCGTCGGAGCCAAGTCGGCCCACTTCGGCGGCCCGGGTTGGGAGTCGGCAGGTGGTGCGATCGAGGCGGCGCGACAGAGCGATTCCATCGCCATGATCGACTTTGCCCCTCGCCCTACCCGCACGTACGAAGAATTGCTCGAGCACATGAGTCCAGGGGACATCCATACTCACCTCTATGCCGCCCACATTCCCCTGCTCGACGCGGACAAAAAAGTCGCAGACTACGTGCGCCAAGCTCGCCAGCGCGGCATCATCTTTGACACTGGGCACGGCAACGGCTCCTTTTGGTTTCGCATTGCCGTGCCCGCCATGGCGCAAAATTTCCCCCCGGATACCATCAGCACGGATCTACACAAGTCCAGTCGCATGTTGCCCAACGCCACCATGCCCATAACCATGTCCAAATTCTTAAACCTCGGCATGTCCCTCCAAGAGATCGTCTATCGCTCGACGCACAAACCGGCCGAGGTAATCAGGCATCCCCAGCTAGGCCACCTCAGCGTTGGGGCCGAAGCCGACCTAGCGGCTTTCGCCCTGCACGAAGGGGATTTTGCCTTTGTTGATTCGGGCCGGGCTCGCATGAAGGGCCGACAAAAACTCGAATGCGAGCTAACGCTGAGAGCAGGCCAAGTGGTCTGGGATCTAAACGGCCGTAGCTTAGTGGATTGGGACGAGGCCGGCGAATACCGCCGTCTCGCTTAACGGCCTTGCAAACGACTTGACGCGGCGCTGTTCCTTATGTATAATCAGTTAGTTTCGCCAATACTTATTCTACGCTTACCATGTGTACCGAGATTTCGGTGCCGTGGTGAGGGGCAAAGTAGCCCCTTTATACGTCAAAGATGAGAGGCTCTATGCACAATCTGCACGATGAAGAAAACACCTTGAGACTCTATTTCGACGATATTGCTGAGTCCACGCCCCTTTCGAGAGAACGCGAAGTAGAACTGGCCGACCGCATCAAAAATGGCGATATGAACGCTCGCGAAGAAATGATCAGTGCCAACTTGCGGTTTGTCGTCGATGTAGCTAAGAAGTACCAAAACCGAGGCTTGTCCCTCTCCGACCTGATTAGCGCCGGCAATCTCGGCCTCATCACGGCGGCCGACCGCTTCGACGGCACCAAGGGCTACAAGTTCATTTCATACGCAGTTTGGTGGATTCGCCAGTCCATTCTGCAAACTCTCGCCGAGCACGTGCGCACCGTGCGCCTTCCGCTCAACAAAGTCAGCTTGCTCAAGGATATTTCCAAAGCCTCGCGCAAATTGGGCCAACATAGCGCCAGCGAGCCTGCCATAGAGGAAATCGCCGCTGAACTCGAAGTCCCGGCCGAAGAGGTTCTAGAGACCATCCTCAGCGCCCGTGCCGTGTGTTCGCTCGACGAATCCTTCACCGACGACGACGAGCGCAGTCTGCTCAATACCTTGGCTGATAACACCGCCGCAGCCCCAGATGCCGACATCCTAAGCGAATCGGCCCGGGAGCAGCTCGAAACGGCCTTGGAAACCCTCGAGGAGCGCGAATTGCGCATTATCCGCCTCTATTTTGGCCTCGACGGCAACGAAGCCCTAACGCTCGAGGAAATCGGCGACATGATGAATCTCACGCGCGAGCGCATCCGCCAGCTCAAAGAGCGGGCGCTCAGCAAGCTGCGCCATCCTTCGCGGCACCAGGTGCTTAGAACACTAGCTAGCGGCACCTGAAAACTCGCCGGGGGGATACCGAAGCGGTCAAACGGGGCAGACTGTAAATCTGTTGGCTTATGCCTTCGTAGGTTCGAATCCTGCTCCCCCCACCACTACTTAAAAAGGCCGTTCCTTACGGAACGGCCTTTTTTTTGTAATATCCAAGCGCATCCTATTGCCCTTCTTCCACGATCCGGTCCAGTTCCACGCTCAAGGCGTCAGCCAGCAAAAACCCCGCCCGAGTCAAACGCAATCTCTGGCCCTCAAGCGCGGCGTATCCAACTTTCTCCAGTTCGGCAAAGCGCTTGCTGCTCTGCACGCGACCGACCTCTTCTTCAGTCAGTTCAATCCCCTCTATGGTGCGCAAACCCATCCATAGACGTTCCCTGCGAGCCGTGTCTAGGTCTATGGTCTCCTCCCCTGAACACGGCGACCGGCCTTGGTGCATAGCGTCAAGATAAGCATTGAGATCACGTGTATTCCAAAATCGCTTCCCACCGATAAAGCTATGCGCCCCAAGACCAACACCTAAGTAAGGAATACCTGTCCAGTAGCCCCAGTTGTGGCGCGAGCGGTAGCCACGCCGAGCGTAGTTTGAAATCTCGTAGTGTTCGTAGCCAGCCGCTACCAACTGCGCATCGGTCCATTCCAAGGTGTGAGCCTGCCTGTCGTCCACGACAGGTTCTAACAGCCCCTGACGCTGTCGTTGGGCGAAGATCGTGCCTTCTTCAATGGTAAGGCTATAGACCGAAAGGTGCTCTGGGGCCAAAGCGATAGCCCGCTTGACGCTAAAGTGCCAATCGGCCTCCGATGCTCTAGGTACATTGGCCACCAAGTCTAAGCTCACATTGGTAAAACCAGCCGCTCTGGCCGCTGCATACGCCCTTTCGACATCGGCTGCGCTATGTTGCCGACCTAAGCGACGCAGATCGGCATCGCGAAAAGCCTGCACACCAATGCTGATGCGGTTGAATCCCAGCGCCTTTAGCCTTGCGAATTTCTCGCGGTCAACGGTCCCGGGGTTGACTTCAATAGAAATTTCCGCGTCTGGGTGTAGCCCCAAATACCGCTGAGCTGCCTCGAGCATCTGCCCAATGAACACAGGCGCGACTTGGCTAGGGGTGCCTCCGCCTAAGAATAGGGTCTCCACCGGCCCCGACAAATGGGCCCAAGACTCGATTTCGCGGCAAATCGCCTCGGCATATAGGCCATGGTGTTCTGCTTGGCCAACAACCGTAGCAAAGGCGCAGTAAGGGCAGCGTTGGGGACAAAACGGCACGTGGATATAGAGGCCCAACGCCATTATTTGCTTTTTCGGGATTAGGGGACGCAGGATCGGCCAGTACGCCTCTTGCTCATAAATCAGGCTTCCATCTTGAGCGCGGCCAAAAACGCTTCTTGGGGAATTTCTACCTTCCCAAACTGCTTCATGCGCTTCTTGCCTTCCTTCTGCCTTTCGAGCAATTTGCGTTTGCGGGTCACATCACCGCCGTAGCACTTGGCCGTTACATTTTTGCGGAACGGCTTGACCACTTCGCGAGCGATAACCTTACTTCCTACCGCCCCTTGGATGACCACCTCGAACATCTGCCGTGGAATCAGCTCCTTGAGCTTTGTGCAGAGCTGCCGGCCCCACTCATAGGCCTTGTCTCGATGAATGATCACTGAGAGCGCGTCCATCGGCTCGCCATTGATCATAATGTCGAGCCTAGATAGTGACCCGGCCCGCATCTCTAGATGCTCGTAATCGAATGACGCATAGCCCCGCGACACCGACTTGAGGCGATCATAGAAGTCGATCACTACTTCGGCCAAAGGCATCTCAAAGCTCAGGATAGCCCGGCTGCCGTCGAGATACTCGGTATTGCGGTAGCTTCCGCGTCGCTCGGTGCAGATTTTCATCACGGCGCCAATATAATCCCTCGGCACCAAGATCTGGACGGCGAGAATTGGCTCGCGCACCTCGTCAATCTCAGTAGCAGGCGGCAACAAAGAGGGATTGTCCACGTCGATCAGTTCCCCGTCCTTGGTCAGAATCTCGTAGAGCACATTGGGCAGAGTCGTGATGATTTCGACCTGGTACTCTCGGTCGAGGCGCTCTTGGACGATCTCCATGTGTAGTAGGCCTAGGAAGCCACAGCGAAAACCAAAGCCCAACGCTGGAGAGGTCTCCGGCTCATAGGAGAATGCGGCGTCGTTGAGCTTGAGCCGCTCTAAAGCGTCGCGCAGCACCTCGTATTCCTCTGGGACCACGGGATAGAGCCCGCTGAAAACCATAGGTTTGAGCGGCTGGTATCCAGGCAACGGCTCTACTTCCGCCTCCGCATCGACGACCGTATCACCGACGTGAGCCTCGGCCAACTCTTTGATTCCAGCGATGAAATAGCCGACTTCTCCAGTCTCAAGTGCTTGGGCTGGTACCCGGTTTAAGACCAAGTGGCCGACTTCTTCGACTTCGTAGAGCCGTCCGGTGGAGTGGAAGCGAATTTTCTGTCCCTTGTAGATGCGTCCATCAACGACTCGGATAAAGCAAATTACGCCCCGGTACTGGTCGTAGAGGGAGTCAAAAACCAGTCCCCGCAACGGCCCCGGCTGCTGCCCAGTCGGCGGAGGTACGCGGTCGACAATGGCCTCCATTACCTCCTCAATCCCAACCCCCTCCTTGGCGCTGATTTGCAAAATATCCTCGGCTTCACCCCCTAGCAGATCGAGCACCTGCTGCTGCACCGCCGCGACTTGGGCAGCAGGCATGTCAATTTTGTTGAGCACCGGTATGACGACCAAGTCGCTGTTTAGCGCCAACAGCAAATTGCTCACGGTCTGGGCTTCCACGCCCTGCGTGGCATCGACGACCAAGATCGCCCCTTCGCAGGCGGCCAAACTACGCGACACCTCATAGGTAAAATCCACGTGTCCCGGCGTGTCGATTAAGTTGAATTGGTAGATTCTACCGTCGACTGCCTGATAGTGCATTCGCACGGCGTGGGCCTTGATTGTAATACCCCGCTCGCGCTCTAAATCCATGCTGTCGAGAACCTGCTCCTGCATCTGTTTGGCTGTCAGGGTCGCAGTTTTTTCGAGTAGACGGTCAGCTAGCGTCGATTTGCCGTGATCAATGTGGGCAATAATGGAGAAATTGCGAATCTGTGATGTATCCATACAGTTGTTGGTAAGGTTAGTGCGAAGGACTCGGCAAGTAGTCAGGATATGCGCTGGCGGTATAGGCCCTCGTTTACTACGCTAGCCATTTGCCGCACATCTAAGGGGCGGGCGAGAAAGGCCTTGATCTCGTGGCTCGTGGCAAGCGGATCGCGTAAGACAGCGGCGTAGTTGACATAGAGTACCTCCATTTGCGGGTGCTCCGCCAACCACTGTTGCACTGCACTCAAGTGCCGACCGAAGGCGGCGGCCATTTCGGCGTCGGAAACCCGATCAGATGACTGTCCTCGCCGCGCTAGCATCGCCCGCTGCGACGCTAAAATCTCGTCCATTTTCCGGAGGGCGAATACGATTTTGTACGACTTGTGGAGCGGTAATTGGTCGAGCAATTGGGATATGACCTTGACGGCCTTACCCTTGGCCGATTCGAGCCATGTAGTGTCTTTTTCTAGCTGCTTGACCTTCTCGAACTCGTAATATCCCCCGGGATTATCGGCGTCGGCCTCTCGGATACCATCTGTTAGGGGCGACAATCCGCCCGCAACCAACATCTTCATCAGCATTGAGGTGCCAGAACGGGGCAGACCGGACACAATAGTTATGTATTCGTCCGGCTGTGGAAGTAAGGTCGAATGAGAATGCAAAGTAGAGAAAGACGAGCCACAGCATAATACGACACACGCTTCCAAAGCTTAGCTCCGGAAGCGTGTGTCGTATACTGTGCTACATGTGTATGAATCAATTAAAAGACCATACGCCCACGCAACAGGAGGCCGTGTTCAGCGGCACCGGCCATGCGTTGCCAGCGCGCGCTCTCAAGGCTCACTGACATCGACGAATCCACCTCAAAGCGCGTACCTAGACGTAACTGCATTCGCTCAGGCGCTTGAGTCATTCCGCTGTACACAGTGTACACCCCCCGACCACCAATCGCGGCTAAACCGTAGCCGACCTCGGCTCTGAGCTGGCCTTGCGCGTTCGAAACACCCCGGTCCGCTATCTCGGCTACGCTGCGTTCCCACAGCGTCAGACTGTTCGCCTGCGTGCCGTAGGTCGGCATCACCCGCAACGACAACCCCCGACCACCGGTACTAGCCGAGCGCTGGAGCAACAGATGTGCGCCCCATTCTTGGTACTCGACCGCGTCGTCGCCGTCACTTAACAGACTCCGTGCCATAGCTTCCAGCGTGAAGCCACCCCCCTCGTAGCGCAGGCCACCGCCAACTTCTACGCCGGCCCCAATAACTCCGTCGCCACCATCCTGGCGCAGAGCGACCTCTAGCTGGGGTGTCATCTGCCCTTCCATGCCCACATCGTAAGCATGGGAGCCTTTGAGTGCGAGCCTCAAGCGGTTAGCGCTCACCGTCTGCTCGGCGATCCGGTTTCCTTTTCCATTCTCGACTTGTCCACCCTCGACCTCAACCTGTGCTACAGTAGCAGCAGCCTTGATCCGCAACTGAGTCGGCCCGCTGGTGAGCAAGTCTCCGCTAGCCCCTACACTTGCAGTCCGAAGCGATGTATCGCTCGACTGCTGGCCTACGGTTCCCTGTTCGTCGTCAATCTCGATGTCGCCGCGCCCTAAGCCCGCCGTCAACCATACCCCAAGCCGCCCTGGTGAGAACCCGACGTAAGGATGCAGGCTCAACATGCGGGGAGTATAAGTGCCGTCAACTCGCTCTTCGCCGAGCAACGGGGCGGAATAATCGAACTCCCCTTGAGCCCACGACAGCGCCAACCCGGTTAGCATCTCGGCTCCTGGCCGGGCATCCAAACCAATCTGAGCACGGGTTAGGTTACCCTCCCAATCCAGCGAACCGTCGTCGCTAGACATTTGGCCGTAGTCTCCCCGGCCCCAAAATGTGGGACTACCAGGACAAAGAATGCATCCTCTACCAAAACCAAACGGCGTTGCAAAGGACGAGCCATTCATAACCTGTGCTAGATTGACCGGACGATTCTCGAATATCCGGCCGGACTGAATCATGTCGTAGAGAGTGGACTCAGCGGCGAAGCGGAAAGACCTATTCTCATCGCCAACTCTGTCCATCTGCTCAAGGCGATCTTCAATGGCGCGATTCGTTCCATCGGCAATCGCCAATGCGTACTTGGACAAGATTTGTTCGTTGAGCTCCGCAAAACGATCCGTAGCCGATTCTTCCACTCGAACCTCGAAGCTGAGGATAGCTGCGTCCTCAGCAGTCATATTGTCGTCGAAGTCGTGGGCCGTATATGTCAAGGTATAAATTCCGACCTCTGACGGCGTACCCGAAAGCGTCGGCGACATCGGGTTGGGGTCAAACGTCAGCCCCGGCGGCACGTTATCTAGGGTATACGTCAACTCGCCGAAATCGACCTCGCCATCCGGATTCAGCGAGAGCCCAAGTCTTCAATCGCCTCACCATCTATGTACGTCTGATTGGCCACATCTCCGCTAAAGCTGGGTGCACCATCTACCGTTATGTGAAAGGTCAACTCAGCCGAATCGCCATCTTGGTCTTCCACCTGATAAATCAAGCGATACACGCCAGTGTCCGTCGGCGTGCCCGAAAGCGTCCGCGCTGCAGCGTCGAAGCTCAGACCCGGCACATTCATATCCAAACTATATATTAAGTCGCCGTTGCCGCCCGCAGCCGCAGGGAATTCCCACGAATCCATCGCCTCATTCTGACGCAAGATTCGATCCTCAATCGACTGTCAGGAAGAAGCTCAACTCAGCCGAATCGCCATCTTCGTCTTCCACTCGAAACGTCAACTCATATCCCTCGGCGGGATGCGACACATGAAGCTCCGGCGTACCCGAAATCGTCCGAGCCTCGGCATCAAACACCAGACCCGGAGGCAAATTCTCCTCACTCAAGCTATACGTCAACGCGCCGTTGCCGCCCAAAGCCGCAGGTAACTCCAACGAGGCCATCTCCTCCCCTTCAGGAACCCTCTGATTCGTAATAGTTCCCTCAAAGAAGGGCATAGCATTCACTGCAATCGTGAAGGTCAACGGGGCCGGCTCTTCGCCATCGACATCCGCCACCCGAAACGTCAACGCATACCCTTCGGGAGAATACGACACATTAGGCGACAACTCACCCGAAATCGTCCGCGCCGTGGGATTAAACGCCAGACCCGGCGGCAACTCCCCATCCAAGAAATACGTCAACGCCACATTCCCACCGACCGCCTCCGGCAACTCTAAGCTCACCACATCACCCGCCGTGTACTGCTGATCTTCTACGACCTGATCGCCGAAGCTAGGTATGCCATTCACCGCAATCGTGAAGCGCAACACCTTATAATCGACATCGACATCCGTCACCCGATACGTCAATGCATAACCCTCAGCAACATACAAGTAATCGGCCGACAGCGTACCTGAAATCGTCCGAGCCACGCCATCAAACGCCAGATCCGGCGGCAAGTCCCCTTCCAAGCGATACGTCAACGCGCCATTGCCATTGCCCGCCGTATATAGCTGATCGTCTATGACCTGAGCGTGGAAGCTGGGCATACCATGCACCACTATCGTGAACTCCAAGACGGCGGGTGCATCGCCATCCTGATCCGTCACCTGATACGTCAACGTATACCCGTCGCTCTCAGCAGTATACGTCGCATCCGCCGACAGCGTACCCGAAATCGTCCGAGTCGCGCCATCATAGACCAGACCCTCCGGCAATTCCCCAACCAACTCATACGTCACATCGCCGTTGCCGCCCGAAGCCGAGGGCAACACCCAAGG
>JAGWBY010000139.1 GCA_021295675.1 Candidatus Latescibacterota bacterium
CGCTTCGGCGGCTTCACCACGGATGAATCCATTCTCTTGGGTCTGAAGGGATTTGCGGCCGAGACGTTGGGTTGGAGCGTGAGCGCGTCTTATGGCCGCCACCACGCGGACTACTTCATCTTCAACACCGTGAATGCCTCGATGGGGCCCGATACGCCGACATCGTTCAACCCTGGAGACTATATCCAGACGGATGTCAACTTAAACCTAGACCTTACGTATCCGGTCAGCGACCAGTTGTTCTTGGCCGCGGGGCTCGAGCGTCGCAACGAAGCATTTGAGATCGTGGAGGGACAGATTGAGTCGTACATAATCGGCCAGCCTTTGGCCAGCCAGGGATTTCAACCGGCTACTAATGGATTCTCCGGTTTCAGCAAGGTAGCCGCCGGCCGCTGGGATCGAACCAACACGGCCCTGTACGTGGAGGCGGATTTTGAGCCGATTGATCCGTTGGTGCTTTCCGTGGCACTGCGCTCGGAAAATTTTGACGACTTTGGCAGCACTACCAACTACAAAGGAGCCGCCAATTTCGCCGTTACGGACGACCTGAAGTTGCGCGGTAGTTATAGCACCGGCTTCAGGGCACCGACGCCCGGCCAGCAAAATGCCTTCAACATAACGACCGAGTTCAACTTCGCGAAGAATGACTTGGTGAACAACGGAACGGTCCCTTCCACCAGTGCCGCAGCCGAGTTGTACGGTGGCGAACCTCTTGATGCAGAGAAGTCGGTCAACCTCTCTGCGGGCCTCGTTGTCGATATGGCCATCGCAAGTGCGACAATCGACTTCTTTGACATCACGGTGAAAGACCGCCTGACAATCTCGCAGGACTTCGCGCTTACCGAGACACAGAGGGCCCAGCTAATCGAAGAGGGGATAACCAGCGCCGCCGGCCTGCAGGAATTCCGCTTCTTCACCAATGCTTTCGACTCCGCCACCAATGGGGTTGATGTCGTTGTTTCAGCTCCGGTGGGTTCGGGGACGCTGAGCCTCGCCTATAACTATACGAGCACTGAAATCAGCTTAGGCGATGAGCAGAGAACGGAATTCGACCGGCTCAACGAGCAGCTGGGCGAATTGGAAGAGGACCCCGAGTCTTTGGGCCAGGACGAAAAGGACAAGTTGGCTGAAGATGTCGGAAAACTGGATGCCCAGTTGAGGCCTCTGAACACCGACCGGATCCGGGAATTGGAGACGAATCTTCCCAAGCAGCGCGGGAATTTGACCCTGACTCAAACCCTGACCGAGCGTTGGAATGCCCTAGGTCGCGCCAGCTACTACGGCGAATGGTACGACTCTGAAGACGATCGAGCCTATAGTGGCAAGGTGCTGTTTGACCTTGAAACCAGTGTCTCGTTCAATGAAGGTATGTCTGCGATAGCGATTGGTGCGCAGAACATTCTCAACACCTATCCCGACGAACATGAACTAGCCGCTGATCGGACTGGCAACAAGTACAGCCAGTTCAGCCCCTTTGGCTTTGGCGGCGCGTTCTGGTACGTGAAATACAGCTACAGCCGCTAGGATTTATACAAAAGGCCGGGTACCTGTTTGGGTACTCGGCCTTTTTGTATTTTTACAGGCGAGACGCCCGTATCCCTTACCCGAATTGGACTCAATACATGACCGCATCCTACCGCGACGCGCTAGAACACATCCGCCGCGCCTTCCCCCAGCCGGTGTCCGACCCCATTCACGATTCGTATTTCGTGCATTCCATCATGCGCGCCCTAGACCAAGTCGATGACCTGAAAATACAGTTGCCGACGCTTGGCCCGGTAGTTTCTGGCGACTTTGCCGAAGCGCAAAACGCCGAGCTGCCCGCTGAGATGTCGTCGGTCGAGGCAGTTACCTCCGATCTCGTCAGCTATCTGCGCGGCATAACCATCTCCAGCCATCCCCACACCCAACAAAACGTCATCGCTCCCCCGACCATTCCCAGCCTCATCGGCGTCCTGCTCGCCTCGTTGCACAACCCCAACATCGCTTGGGATGAATACAGCCGCCTCGTCGCCCATAACCGCGCGAATGGTCGGCTACGACCCACAACAAGCTGGCGGCACGTTTACCTTTGGTGGAACCGGCACCACGCTCTATGGGGTAAAGATCGGTCTGGAAAAAGCCTGTCCGCAGGCCATGCAAAAGGGCGTATCCGACGACGTGGTGGTACTCGTTTCCGACGCCGGGCACTACTGCGCCCACAACATCGTCGGCTGGCTCGGCATTGGCACCGATCAGTTGATCGTCATTCCGACAATAGCTGAAAACGAAATCGACCTCGCGCAGCTAGCGGATGCAGCGCGAGCGGCCTTAGACAGCGGAAAAAAAATCGCCGCCATTATTGCGACTATGGGGACTACGGATGCGTTCGGCTTGGACGACTTGCAGGCGATTGTGGCCTTGCGCGACTCGCTCGTCGATGAATTCCAGCTATCCTACCGCCCGCACATCCACGCCGACGCGGTCATTGGCTGGGCGTGGTCGGTGTTCAACGACTACGACTTTCAGGACAACCCCTTGGAGTTTCGCCCGCGGACCCTGCGCGCCCTCGCCGGAGCGTGCCGGCGCATCCGCCATTTGGCGCTAGCCGATTCCATGGGCATTGACTTCCACAAGACCGGCTTTGCCCCGTATATCTCCAGCCTCGTCCTCGTCAAAGACCGGGCGGATTTGCAGCTTCTGATGCGCGACCCGAAGCAGATGCCGTACCTCTATCACTTTGGCGATCATCGCCCCGGCATGTACACCCTCGAAACATCCAGAGCTGGGACCGGCCCGCTGACTGCGCTGGCCAACTTTCGCTTTTTCGGCGAGCAGGGATTGCGCGTCGCATTGGGGCACACCGTCGAGATGACCCAGCTTTTGCGCGAGCACCTCGAAGGACACGAAGCCATCACCGTGCTCAACCGCGACAACTTTGGTACGGTAACGCTCTTCCGGGTGTATCCGCCCGACGTGGATACTTTTGCGATCAAGCGCCAAGAATTCGAAGACCCTGCCTATCGGGAAATGCTGCTAGCCCACAATGACTACAACCGCAAAGTTTTCGACTACGTGCATGCGGAGGCTATGGCCGGACGCGGGGTCGTCCTTTCCTCGACCGACTGCTATCGGCACACCCAATACGAGGAACCGATTGTCGCGCTGAAGTCCTTTATTGTGTCGCCTTTTGTGGATGAAAAGGATGTCGAAGTCGTAGTGGCGAAAGTCTTGGAAGCTAGAGAAAAGTTCGTCTAAAGCCGCTATTTCTCCTGCGCTGCCACGGCGTCGCGGATTTCGCGGATGGTTCCTTCCAGTCGGTCTAGCCGCTCGTTGGTGTCTTTTATGTCTTCTTGAATTTTCGTTACGATCCCCACTTGCTCTTCTAGCTCCTCGACCTTCAAGGAATCCTCATCGCTGACGAGGATGCTGGTCAGCGTCGCCGTAAAAACACCCACTAGCACCATCCCCGTAATCACCAGAAAAACGGTGAGGATTTTGCCCGAAGCGGTCTCGGGATTGTGGATGTCGGCGTACCCGCCGGTGACCAGCGTCGTAAAGCTCCACCAAAGGCTCGCCCCGAATCCCGAACCAGATTCCATGCGCTCCAAGCCCATGAAAATGAAGGCCCCAAACACGAGCGATAACAAGCCGTACAGCAGGGATCGCTTGAGCAGCCGCACGTCCAATGTGGTGCTCAAGTGATCCATGCCCCGCCAGAAAAACAGTGCGATGCGGAATAAGCGCAGCGCCCGTAAAATTCGCACGGCCCTGAGCAAACGCCCCAAGCGAACGATACCTAGGTCGCCGACCTGTGATGCGGCGATAACTTGTACCGGGGGCAGCGGAATGGAGGTTATAAAGTCTATCCAGTTGTTTTTCCAGTACCACTTTTTGGAAGCGGCAAGCCGGTGTTCAAAGAAGAAATTGGCCATGAAAATGGTGCAGCATATTAAGTCGAGGATCCAGAATATCCACAACGTACCAACGGAAAAATGGGGTTCTATTTCCACAACGGGATTTTCATAGTGCTCCCCGAGGTGGATGACGTCCACTTGTGTTAGTTTGCCCTCAACTACCTGTCCAGAAACAAGGGCACCTGACCCAACCGCATCCGCGATGTGAATGTTCACCCGCTCATACCCGTCTCCCCCGTTCAAAACGTTTATTCGATGGATCCGGCCTTCTACTACTTCGGCTTTTGCCGTAGCACCACTACCTGTGGCCCCGATGCCGAGGAAGTCGATGCCGAGGATTGTGATCAGAAAAAGTATGAGAAAAAAGATGATCAGGTCTTTGACTTTCACCCTCGCGTCGCTGCCCAGTACTCGGGCCTGCTCGTCCATCAGGTGTTTCTTTTGCCGCGCCTGCTCAATGACTCGGACCTTGTCCTGCAATTTCTCTTTTCCGTCGTTCAATCTGGCGATCTGCGCTTCCGCTTTATCCAGACTCAGTTCGTATTGGCCGTGCCGTTTGACCAAACTGACCGTTTCGACCTTTTCGATCATTGCGCCGAGTTCTCGTTCTTGCTCGACTAGCTGACGGTCGATTCTATCGATCTCCTGCATTACCACATCTTTCATCTTGGTAATGCGTTCGAGCGAGCACGATTCTAGGTGCTTTGATAGTGACATGGTGCGTCGTCCTGTATAGTTTGCGGGCTCAGAACAACCCTTTGATTTGTCCTGCTTCGTCGAGGTCAATCGACTCGGCTGAGGGTTTCTTCGGCAGGCCGGGCATCGTCATAATATCGCCTGTCAGCACCACCACAAAGCCAGCCCCAGCCGAGACCTTGACGTCGCGGATCGGCACGTCAAAGCCGCGCGGTCGTCCCTTGAGCCCGGGATCGGTCGATAGCGAGTACTGGGTCTTGGCGATGCAGACGGGCAGGTTGCCGTAGCCTTCGTCCTCCAGCCGCCTGAACTTGCCCCGCAGCAGCTTGTCCCCCATGATGTCGTCGGCACCGTAGATCGCTTGGGCGACGGTGCGCACCTTGTCCCACAGCCGCATGTCGTCGGGATAGAGCAGCCGGAAGTCGCTCTGCGTGTTTTCGGCCACCTGCACCACGGTGCGGGCGAGGTCTTCGGCTCCTGCGCCACCGCGGGCGTGGTGATGCGCGGGGACGATCTCAACGCCGAGGTGCGCGCACTTGTCGCGGATGCACTGGATTTCGGCGTCGGTATCCGTGGCGAAGGCGTTGACCGCGACGACGACGGGCAAGCCGAAGAGGCGGATGTTTTCGATGTGCTTCTTGAGGTTTTCAACGCCCCGTTCAACCGCTCCAACATTGGGTTTGGCGATGCTTTTGAGCGAGGTCCCGCCGTGAAATTTGAGTGCGCGCACTGTGGCTACCAACACCACGAGGTCGGGGGCTAGGCCGCTTTGGCGGCACTTGATGTTGGCGAATTTCTCCGCGCCCAAGTCCGCGCCAAAGCCAGCCTCGGTAATGGTGTATTCGGACAGGCGCGTGCTCAAGCGGGTGGCGGCGATGGAGTTGCAGCCGTGGGCGATATTGGCAAAAGGGCCGCCGTGGACTAACGCTGGGTTGCCCTCTAGAGTCTGCACCAAGTTGGGCTGGCAGGCGTCCTTGAGCAGCACTGCCATGGCACCGTGGACGGCTAGGTCCGCAGCGCGAACGGTTTCGCGGGAGCGGGTCTGGGCGACGACGATCCGGCCGAGCCGCTCTTTGAGCTCGGCCCGAGATTCGGACAGGCAGAGGATGGCCATGACCTCCGAGGCGACGGCAATGTCGAATCCCGATTGGCGCGGAAAGGAGTTGGCGGTCCCCCCTAGCCCGATGACGATATCGCGCAGTGCCCGGTCGTTTATGTCGAGGACGCGGTTCCAGACGATGCGGCGGGGATCAATGCGGCGCACATTGCCGTGGTGGATGTAGTTGTCGAGGGCCGCGGCGAGTAGGTTGTGCGCGGCGGAGACCGCGTGGATGTCGCCGGTGAAGTGCCATCGGCGCTACCTGAGCGTAGCCGCCGCCGGCGCCGCCTCCCTTCATGCCGAAGCAAGGCCCCAGTGAAGGCTCCCGCAGGCAGACGGTGGCGCGCTTGCCAATGCGGTTGAGCGCGTCGCCGAGGCCGATGGTAGTGGTGGTTTTGCCCTCGCCAGCCGGAGTCGGGTTGATGGCCGAGACGAGGATTAGCTTGCCGGTAGTGGGTGAGTCTTCAAGCTGCTGGCAGAATTCCTGCGAGATCTTGGCCTTGACGCGGCCGTAGTGTTCGAGGTGTTCGGAGCCGATCCCGAGCTGGGCGGGTGAGGTCTGGCGGGCGATTTCGATATCGGGTAGCAAAGTGAACTCCTGATGGGAATAGGTCGGTCTATACGCCGCAAAACGCGGAAAAGCCGCCGTCAATGGGCACGATGGCACCGGTGACAAACGCGGCTGCGTCCGAAAAGAGCCACAGGGCCGCGCCTACTACTTCGTGCGGGTCGCCAAAGCGGGTCATGGGGACATTTTTGAGAATGGTCTGGCCGCGATCGGTCAGCTCGCCGCTCGTTTCGTCGAGGAGCAGGAAGCGGTTTTGCGCGGTGATCATAAAGCCTGGGGCCACGGCATTGACGCGGATTTTGGGCGCGTAGGTCGTGGCCATGTGCACGGCTAGCCAGCGGGTGAAACTGTCGGCGGCAGCCTTGCCATTGGAATACGCCAAGGCCCGCGACAGCGGCAGCCCTCCGCCGATGGAGGTGATATTGACGACCGCCCCATCGCCTTTAGCGGCGAAGACGCGGCCCACGGCCTGCGAGGGCAGGACGGCGCTTAGATAGTTGAGATCCATTACCATCCTGACCGCTTCTGGATCAATATCAAAGAATTCGAGTTCCGGGGAGGTGGTGGTGTCCTTGTGACTGCCACCAGCGCCGTTGAGCAGAAAGTCGATGGTGCCAAAGTGCTCGATGGTCTCGGCGAGCGCGGCCTCGACGCTGTCTTTGTTGACGACGTTGCACTCGACGGGGAGGACTTGGTTGATTTCGTCGGCTTTGGCGCGGGCCGCCTCTGGAGAAATGTCCCAGATCGCCACCTCAGCGCCGGCTTGGGCGAGGCCGCGGGCGATCTCGCCGCCAATGGCACCGCCGGCGCCGGTAGCCACGGCCTTTTTGCCGTGGAAGTCAAAAGTAGTCAAGGTGATGCTTCTCCTTCTGTTAAAATTCAGTCGCTGAGCCGTAGGACCGGGGGATCGTCAATGCGGGCAATGTCGAGGAAAGGGTGGGGGGTACTCATCGTCGCCGCGCTGGAGAGCGGCTCCTGCTCAGCGCCGGTGCTAACGCCGCGTAGCCGACCGCGCAGGATTCGGCGAAATCCATGGTGACAAACGTCTCTATCGTTAGGGCTTCGGCAAAGCCGATGTCCCTAAGCGCCTGCACGATGCGCGGATAATCGAGGCTTCCACGGCCGGGGATTTTGTGGTCCCAGTCGGGATAGGTGCCGATGTGGTCCTTGAGATGGGCGTGCATGATGCGCCCCTGCCACTGGTGGGCGACCGCGACCGGGTCCAAGCCGAGGAGCGTCAGATAGCACGGATCGAAATTGATGCCAAAGGACGCGCTGCCGACCTCGTCGTGCAGCTCCAAGAAGCGCTCGGGGGTGTCAGTGAGCCAACCGGCCCACACGCCATCGACTGCCAACTGCACGTTGCGGGGCACTGCGTAGGCAAGCGCGTCTTGGAGATAGGTGACCACTCGCCGCCAAGCTTCGTCTCGCTGGGCGTCGTCCTTGGGACCGCCCATGTGGAAGACGACGAGCGGTGCGCCGACATCCACGGCCAAATCGACCGACCCCTTGAGGTCGAGCGGTTCGTCGGTAAAGAGCGAATCGGCGAGATTGGCGTGGGTGATGACGGCTTCGATGGTGAGGTCCAACCGCTCGGCAATACTCCGCGTCTGCGCGCGCAACTCGGGCGTCACTGAGCGCGGATCCGCCGACGGCCCGTGGGTCCCCGAAATGTCGATGCCGTCGTAGCCAGTAGCGGCGATTTTTTCCAGTGCCGGCTCGAGCGGCATTTCAAGCCGGTCGGTGTAGCTATAGGTGTAAAAGGCAAGACGCATGGCTTAAATTAAATTGCTGAATATCGACGTACATGGGAGGCTTCTTCCTTGGTCGGAGGAAGCAAAGCGCACATCTTATTCTAGTTAATCAGACCCTTTTTAGCAATTTTACCCAGAGGAGATACGACATGGCACAACCGTTGGGCAAAGCCTATGAACATATTGCGGCGACGCAGCCGCGCGGAACGTATCGCGGCGCAGTGGTCGGCTGCGGGCGGATGGGCAGCACCATTGACGACGAACACATCGGGATGCCGCACTATCCGTGGCCGTGGGCACACGCCCCGGCCATGATCGAAGCGCGGGGCATTGAGTTGATCGGCGCGGCCGACGTGGACCGAGCCATAGAAGCCCTGTACGAAGACTACCGCGAGTTGGTCACCCAAGAGCGGCCCGACGTGGTAGCGGTGACGACGCGGCCCGACGAGCGCGCCGAGGTGGTCATCGGCCTAGCCGAGGCCGGAGTGCGGGCGATTTTTGCCACCAAGCCGATGTGCCGCACCTTGGCCGAGGCCGACGCCATGATCTCGGCGTGCAAGGCGAGTGGGACGATTTTTTCCATCGCCTGCCATCTCAACTGGTACAACTGGTACACCAATGCGCGGCAGGCTCTAGCCGACGGAGCGATTGGCCGGTTGCGCTCTATGGTCTGCCACAGCCCGCACAGTCTGTCGAATCTGCAAAGCCATACGCTGGCCTTGTTTCGGCTGTTTGCCGGAGCGCCGGCCGAGTGGGTGATGGGCGAGAGAGCGGGATCTATCCGGCTCGGGCTACATTGCCTACGCCAATGGAGTGCGCGGCTTTTTGAACTCCCGCGCCGACCACTCGGGGCATGGGTGGACCTTGGAATTTATCGGCGAGCGCGGGATGATCGTCTCGCGCAATGCCCACGCGCAATTCGAGCTGTGGGGAGCGCACCCAGAGACCGGCGAGCCGATCCAGCGGCAGTTCCCCAATCCGTGGCACCCGCGCTCGTCCATGGTCGATGCGATTGAGGGCGTCTGTCGGGCGATTGAGGAGGGAGAAGAGCGGATTTGCCCAGGGGAATTTGGGCGCGAGGCGTTGGAGATTGCCATCGGCTTGCGCGAGTCGCACCGGCAGGGCAATGGGCGGGTGGATTTGCCGTTGGCGGATCGGGCGTTGCGGATGGGGTAGCAGGCCCCTTCAGCGCATCAGATCGGCGATGCGCTCGCCAATGGCCATTGAGGTGATGTTGGTGTTGGCGCGTACGCAGTCGGGCATGATGGCCGCGTCGGCGACGCGCAGGTTTTCGAGGCCGTGCACTCGGCCATGCTGATCGACGACGGCCATTGCGTCGCTCGCCGGTCCCATCTTGCAGGTTGAGGAGACGTGGTGGCTAGTGCCCACTTCGCGCCGCATCCACTCGTCGAGCGCGGCGTCGGTGTCGAGTTCAGCGTCGGTGGGGCCGATGCGCTCGACGACGAGCCCGTTGAGCGCATCGTGGTTGAGCAGGTCGATGATGATGCGGATGGATTCGCGCAGGCGGCGGCAGTCTGAAGGCTCGGCCAAGTAGTTGTAGTCGAGCACGGGCTGCACGTGCGGGTCGGTGGAAGCCAGTTTGAGTTCGCCTTTTCCCTCGGCCAAATAGATGCAGCCGACTAAGTAAAAGCCCAAGGGTTTGGAATGCGACGAGGCGTAGTAGCCCTCGGTCGTGGCAAAGGAGGCCGGGATGATGAACATGTCGTTGCGCCAGTCCGATCCGGCAGCCGTGTAGCGCAGGCCGATTTGCAGCCGAGGCTCCGTGCCGTCGCCGAGGTACTCGTCCTTGGCCCGCAGGGTCACGCTCACTTGCGGATGGTCGCGCAGATTCTGGCCGACGCCGGGCAGGTCGCACACCACGTCAATGCCCATGGCCTCCAAGTGCGCGGCTGGCCCGACGCCCGACAGCAATAGCAGGTGCGGCGAACCAATCGCCCCGCCGCAGAGCACGATTTCTCCGCCGTGGATCGTGGAGAGATCACCGTCGCGCTCGACGAGCAGACCGGTGGCGCGCAGGCCATCAAAGAGCACGCGGTGGACGTGGGTGTTGGCTTGAATGGTGAGGTTGGGGCGACCGCGTGCTGGGTTGAGGTAGCCGATGTTGGTGCTCCAGCGGATGCTCTCGGCGTTGTTGAGGGCCAAGGGACCGACGCCGGTGGAAGCAGGGTCGTTGTGGTCGGGGCAGTCGGGGTAGCCCGCGGCGAGCGCGGCCTCGTAGAAGGCGCGGTGCTCGGGGTTGAGCTCGTGATCTTTGAACCGCCGTGCGCGGATGGGGCCGTCGGAACCGTGATAGGGAGCGTTGCCGTAGTCGGGGTCGGATTCAAGGCGGCACAAAAAGGGCAACAGAGCGTCGTGGCTCCACAGGTCGTTGCCCGCCTCCGCCCACGAGTCGTAGTCTTCGGGCACCCCGCGCAGAAAAATCTGCGCGTTGACCGCACTCGACCCGCCGATAATTTTGCCGCGCGGCACAAACATATCGGGGCGCAGGTCCGTAGCCCGGGCGCGATACTCCCAGCCAAATCGGGTGCCCAAGCCAAAGGCGCGATCCCAGATATTGCGGTCGCGCCCGTAGGCATAGCGAATCTCCTCGGGCAAGTCTTCAACCGCAGCAAAATCCGGCCCGGCCTCCAGCAGCAAAACCGACCGACTCTGATCCTCGCTGAGCCGCGCCGCGAGCACCGCACCCGCCGCGCCCGCCCCGGCAATGACGACATCATAAGACGCAGACATAAGATCCCCTTTGTAGCTCTAATCCTCTAAAATGGATGTTGTATATGGGCATCGAGGTATAAGATGCTTCGACTCCGCCTTGCTCCGCTCAGCATGACAGGTGATGACGCCCCATGCTGTCATGCTGAGCGGAGCAAAGCATCTCATACCACTTCTACTGTCGTGTACTTCTTAAATATAGGATGCCCACAAGGGGGCACCCCTACAACTGTTCCGCTAATTCTTCCGCCGGATAGGTGAGAATCTCCGCTAGGGTCGGATGATAATGGGGAATCCTCGCCAAATCCTGCACTGTGCCGCGAAAGTACATCACCGCGATCAACTCGTGGATCAGCTCGCCGGCTTCCGGCCCGACAATGTGGCCGCCGAGCACTTCGCCCGAGCGCGGGTCGCAGAGGATTTTTACGTGGCCGTAGGTTTCGCCCATCGTCAGCGACTTGCCGTGATCGTCAAAAGGGTAGCTGGCGACTAGATAGGGCCGGTCCGCAGCGCGGCAGTCTCGCTCGCTGAGGCCGACGCTGGCCACCTGCGGGTCGGTAAATACGACTAGCGCGTTGAGGCGGTCGTCGAAGCGGTGCTCGGGGCGGCTGGGATGCGTGGCATTGTACGCGGCGATCTCGCCTTGCTCGATGGCGATGTGGACGATTTCGTGCTCGCCGTTGACGTCGCCGACGGCGTAGATGTGGGGCTGGCTGGTGCGCATGGCCGCATCGACGACAATGCGCCCGTCGGCGACCTCAACGCCCGCTTGGTCCAAGCCCAACCCGTCGATGAGCGGGCGGCGGCCGAGGGCTTGCAGGACGAGGTCCGCGGAGGCTGTTTTTTCTGCGCCGCCGTGGGAAAAATGCGCCGTCGTGCGCCCGTTTTCCTCGGTGAATTGGCGCAATTGCGTGCCGGTGTACACCTCCATCCCCTCCTCGCGGAAGCGCGCTTCAACCGGCCGTGCCAAGTCCTCGTCGCCGGTGGAGAGAATGTGACCGCTGCGCTGGATGAGCGTTACCTGCGTGCCAATGCGCTGAAAGAACTGGGCCAGCTCGACGGCGATGGGACCACCGCCGAGGACGAGGAGGCTCGCTGGCTGCTGGCATAAGTCGAGGGCCTCGTCGCTGGTGAGGTAGCCAACTTGGTCCAGCCCTCGGATCGGGACGTGGTGAGGCGTGGAGCCGGTGGCGATAATAAAATGCCCGGCCTCAATGATGTCGTCGCCGGCCTGGAGCTTCTGCGGCGAGAGGAAGCGGCCGCGCGCTTCGTAGAGCGCGAAGCGGCCGTCGCTTAGTTGCTCGCGGCGGTAGGCGGCAAAGTCGGCGACCAGCCGCGCCTTGCGCTCGACAATGGCGGCTAAGTCGGCGCGGACTTCCACCGGCGCTAGGCCGAATTCAGCGGCGCGGCCCAGATGCGAGGCGATCTCGGCTGAGCGCAGGATCGCCTTGCTGGGCATACAGCCGCGCAGAATGCACAATCCCCCCCAAGGACCTTGGTCGATAACCGCGACATTCGCGCCGGCCGCATGGGCCGTGCGCGCTGCGGCGTAGCCGGCCGAGCCGCCGCCGATGATCGCGATGTCGCATTGCACAGTTGCCATAATCCGTTTTTATCCTACTCTTGAGCGGCTTGGTTTTTGTTCCTTGAATGCACTACGCCCCATAGGCGCGATTTTGCTTTGCTGCACGCTGGTCCTGCCCGCTTGGAGCGAGGACTCGGCCTATACGATTCGCGGCTTTGATGCGCGTATCCAGCGGGGCATAGATCTGATCTACAATCTGCGCTTTGCGGAAGCCGAGCGCCACTTTCAGGACATTGTCGCGGCCGAGCCAGACAACCCGCTCGGCTACTTCTTTCGCGCGATGGTCTCTTGGTGGCGGATCCTCATCGACTTGGCCGACAAAACCCACGACGCGGAGTTCCACGCCCGGCTCAAGCAGTGCATTGAGGTCTGCGACCGACGGTTAAAAAAAGACCCGATGGACTTTGACGCGATTCTCTTCAAGGGCGGTGCCATTGGTTTCCGCGGCCGCCTGTACGGCGACAGAGACCAGTACGTAAAGGCGGCGCACGACGGATTGCGCAGTCTGCCCCTGCTGAAAAAGAGCCGTCAGCTCGAGCCGACCAACAAGGACATCCTCTTTGGCCAGGGCCTGTACCACTACTTCGCCGAGGTCATGCCCCAACGCCACCGGATCCTTCGTCCGATCATGGCCTTTTTGCCCGACGGCGATCGCGTGCTGGGTCTCCAGCAACTCAAGGAAGTCGCCCGCGAGGGAGCCTACGCCCGCACCGAGGCCGCCTACTTCCTCGGCCAGATCTACCGGATTTTTGAAAAGGATAACCGCAGCGCACTGCCCTATTTTGAAGAACTCTACGCGCGCTATCCCGACAACGCCGTCTTTCACCGCTACACCGCGCGGCTTATGGTCGAACTCGGCCGCTGGCGCTCGGGTGTGGCTTTGTACGAAGAATACGTGCGGCGCAGCTTAGCCGGCCAGACCGGCTATCACCGCCACGGCCGCTTGGAGGCGCATTACTACGCGGGCAAATACGCTTATTTTGAGCGGCGCTTTCCCGAGGCCACCGATCACTTGGCGGCAACCGACAGCCTCGCCGCCAATTCCGAGCGCAAGCGGGACTTAGCTTTTGCCGTGCTGGCCAACCTACTGCTCGGCCAAGTACACGACTTAGCGGGCCGCCGCGAGGAGGCGATTCTCCGCTACCAGCGAGTGCGGCGCTTGCCCGACCACGCGGACAGCCACCAACGGGCGAAGCGCTATTTACACGCGCCCTATCGCGAGGGCGCAGGTGAGGAGGTCAATCCTGCTCCTCCAAGCGAATGACTTCCTCGTGGTACACTCGCATTAGATCTGAGTGCATCAGATAGCCCCAAAACTCGCTTTCCCCTTCGCCTGTGGTGTCCATCACCGGCAGCTTGTCGTAGCCAGAATCCAGTAGCTTTTGCAGGGCCTCGTGCAGGTTGTCCTCCGCGTCTATGGGCCGGACGTCATCGACGACCATGTCCTCAATGATGACTAGGTTGCGCAGCATTTCGTCTTCGGGCAGGTCGAGGTCTTCGAGGCTGATCATGCCGCGCAAGTCGTTGTTGTCATCAGTGACGACAAAGTGCAAATGGCCCAGCTTTTTGCTCAAGCTACTCAGGGAAAAGTAGGAAAGCCGATTGCTGACGATGGCCTCGGAGGTGTTTTTGAGGCGGGGGAATACTTCGCGGACTTGGAGATCGTGCAACACATTGACGGTTAGGTCTTTGATATGGGCCGGAGAGTGGAACTTGTTTTGGACTTGGTTTTGGTAGATGGAAAAGTTGCGCGCGAATATCAGCGCGAGGGCACTAACGACCATCAGCGGCGGCAGCAGGTGGTAGGAGCCGCTCATTTCGATGACGAGAATCAGGGCCGCTAGCGGCGTATTGGCCACTGCGCCGAAAAACGAGGCCATGCCCACCACGATGTAAGCGGCCGGTTGGTGGACGATGTCGGGAAAGTACTGTTGGCCGAGCAGGCCCACGGCGCCGCCGAGCATCCCGCCGATAAAGAGCGAGGGGCCAAAGACGCCGCCCGAGCCGCCGCTGGAGATTGTGCAGCTAGAGGCGAAGATTTTGAGCAAGGCGAGGGATAGGAAGGCGCGGATTGCAAGCTCTCCGTCGAGCCCCTGTTGAAGGACGCCGAACCCATAGCCCAGTACTCGGGGGTCGATAAAGGCCACCAGCCCCACTAACAAGCCTCCGCAGCAGACGATCCAGTAGCGGGGCAGCGGCAGGCGGTCGAAGAGGGTGCGCGCAAGGCGCAGGGTCTTGACGTAAAAAATGCCGACCACGGCGCAGAAAAACCCCAGCACTAGATAGAAAACCAACTCGCGCACATCGGTGAACAGCAGGTCGGGCAGGGCGAAAATGTGCGAGAAGCCAAAGACGGCGATGTAGAGCGCGTAGGCAACAAAGGAGCTGATAACGCAGGGGATGAGCGCGTCGCTTTCAAAGTCTTCGCGGTAGAGCACCTCCACGCTGGCGATCGCCGCGCCCAACGGTGCGCGGAAAATGGCACCCAACCCGCCGGCCGTGCCCGCCAGCAGCAAAATCCGCCGCTGGGCCACTGAGAGCTTGAGTTTGTCGCCGATCCAAGAGCCCAAGCCTGCGCCGATGTGCACCAAAGGACCTTGCTGACCGGCGGCACCTCCAGAGGCGAGCGTGACGATGGTCGCTAGGGCCTTGACCGGGGCGACGATGGGACGGATGTGGCCGCGCTGGTTGTGGAAGGCGTCGATCATGGCGTCGGTGCCCGCGCCTTGGGCTTCGGGCGCGAAGCGGTGCGTCAGGTAGCCGCTGAGCAGGCCACCCAGCGCCGGCAGCAGCAGCAACAGCCACAAGTCGAGGAAGGAGAAGTCGAATAGCGCCCTGTTGTCGGGATGGATTTGGCGGTATCCAGCCAGTTTCTCGACTAGCAGGAACTTGGCCAGTTCGAGGCCGTAGGTGAATAACACGGCACCCAAGCCGGCAATCAGGCCGATGAGTGCGCTGTAGAGATAGATGCGAGAGACAAACTCAAAGCCGAGCCAGTCGCGGAGCAAGCGGGCGGCGGGACCCCGAGTCGTAGGGGCGGCTTCAGGCATGGGCGGTGGGCTGGCAGGTGGGGCTGACGGCCTGCCATTGGCGCAGGACCTCAAAGACGAGGACGGCGCTGGCTGCGGCCACATTGAGGCTGTTTTTGTAGCCGTACATGGGAATCTCAACCAACTCGTCGCAGCGTTCGAGCGCGTCGCAATCGACCCCGAGGGCTTCATTGCCCACGATGAGGGCCAAGGGACGCGGATACTCTAGCTCGGTGTAGCAGCGGCTTTGCGAAGTCGTCTCCAGCGCCCACACCGGCACATCGCGCTCGCGCAAGTGCTCAATGGCTTGTAGCGTGGTGGCGAAGTGGCGGGTCTCGATGTACGAGAGGGTACCCAACGCCGTCTTGTCGAGTTTGGGATGGGGCGGATGGGCCGTGTAGCCGCAGGTGTAGATGCCTTGCAAGCGGGCGGCGTCGGCCGTGCGAAAGATCGAGCCGACGTTGAAGGCGCTGCGCAAATTGTCGAGTACCAGATAGAGTGGGTGTTTGGGCAGGCGGGCGTATTCGTCGGGGGGCATCTCCGCGTCGAAGGTGCGGACCTCAAAGCTGGTCTCATTGCCGTAGTTGCCCGGCCGGAGTTTCACCCGACTTCCTCCGGGGACACGGGCCGCTGCTCGGCGGCGGCGAGCCGGGCGGCCTCAATGGCGACCATGGTCTGCCGCACGCTCTCGGCGGTGACGGCTAGTTCGGCGCGGCCGGCTAGCGCATCGGCGATGTTTTCGTAGTAGGAACGCCAGCGGCCGGGTGCCGTCTCAATGATGGTTTCCTCGGCTGGTCGATAGAGGCGGGCGTAGTGCTCGGGTGCTTCTTCGGCCGCGTCGATATCGCCGGCGATCATGGCCTTTTCCTGCGGGTCAACGCCCTCTTTGACCAGCGCGCCTTCCGTGCCCAGCACGTACCAGCGCGGCTTGGCTTTGCACGCCAGCGACGAAGTCTCCACGCGCGCTTCGACGCCGTTGGCAAAGTGGAGCACGGCCAGCGCGTGGGACTCGACGTCGATGCTGAGCGGGTCGCCGGAGTGGAAGGTGGCGTACACTTTTGCGAGCGGCGCGTCGATGAGCTGGAGTGCTTGATCGACTAGATGCGCGCCTAGATCAAAGAATTTGCCGCCGCCGTGTCGCGCTATGCTGCGCCAACCACGAGGGGGGCCGTATTGGCCCCAGAACATCTCCAGCAAAAAGGGATCGCCGAGCAGCCCTTGGGCCAGCGCGTCTTTAACGGCGAGGAAATCGCCGTCCCAGCGGCGGTTCTGAAAGACGCTGAGCAAGCGGTCGTGTGTTTGGCTGGCGGCGATCATCTGGTCGGCCTCGGCCATGCTCAAGCACATGGGCTTGTCGGTGACCACGTGTTTGCCCGCCGCTAGCGCTTGGATCGCGTGCGGGGCGTGGAGGTCGTTGGGCGTGGCGAGGACGACCAGATCGACGGCTGGGTCGGCTAGCACTTCGTCGAAGTGGCGGAAGGTCTTTACCCCCAAGTCGCGCTGAATCTGGTCGCGGGCCTCCGGTCGGCTAGTGGCAATGCCGTAGAGATTCAGGCCGCTGGCCAGCCCTACTAGATAGGCGTGGAAGCAGCGGCCGGCAAAGCCGTAGCCGACGACGACGACGTTGGGTTTTTCCATGATTTTACCTGTGTGGCGGGCGTTTTTGCGGCCGACAAATGGGCACTTATATTATGAAAACTCAAAGGTTTGGGCAAGTTTTCAGGAGGAGTGCAATGCGGATTCGGATTAGCTGGGATGACGGCGCGGTCGAAGCGGTTTTAGACGCTACGCCGACGGCACAAAAAGTCTGGGTAGCCCTGCCCTGCACCTCGACAGCGAACACTTGGGGCGAGGAAGTGTACTTCGAGGTACCCGTGCAGGCCGAGCTAGAACCCGACGCGCGGCAAGTAGTAGAAAAAGGCGCGGTGTGCTTTTGGGTCGAGGGGCAATCGCTAGCCCTGCCCTACGGCCCGACCCCGATTTCCGAGGGCGACGAGTGCCGATTGGTAAGCAAGGTCAATGTCCTCGGGCAAATCGAAGGCGAGCCGCAGGCGCTAGCGGCGGTGCGTGCCGGCGCGCCGATTCGGGTCGAACGAGTCGAATAAGATGGGACACTTTTCCCGCGCTTAGGTGTTATATATGGCACACGGTCACTCGTGGATGTCGCTGGCGCGAGGACGATGGATGGAATCACTTATGCAGAGAAGCAGCAGATCGGTCATCGGTCTCAGCGTCGTCCTGCTGCTCTTGTTGAGCGGTTGCGGGGCCGCTTATTCGGGCTA
>JAGWBY010000140.1:0-1012 GCA_021295675.1 Candidatus Latescibacterota bacterium
CCACACGTCCGCTACTTGCTGGCTCTCCACCTGCACGAGCCGCGCTTCTTCAAGCACATAACCACTGAGCTGGCCGCCATAGATACAGCCCGAGTCGAGGCCAAGAAGATAGGGGCGTCCGTCGCGCTTTTTAACCACCAAGCCGCCGGGCGCGTCGTGGCCAAAGACGATCAGGGGATACTCCGGCTCGTAGAAGTCGTGCCAGCGCGGGCTAGCCAGATCGTCGGAGGGCGGCCAAGTGCGGATCTTGAGGAATTCTTTGCGGCGGGTGCCTTGTAAGCCCTTTTTTGGATTGATGCCGGCGTGGACTAGGAGGAAGGCGTCTTCCGCGATGTAGAGCGGGCACTGCCGGAGCCAAGCGAGGATTTCGCCGTGGGCGGACTTAAGCGGGGCGAGGGTATAGCGCTGGTCGGGGAACTTCACTTTGGGCTTGCGGCCCTTCTTCAAGGCAGTTAGCTGCTTCAAGAGGCGGGCATCGTGGTTGCCCAAGACCATCTCGGCCTCGGTATCGCAAATCAACTGCCACACCGCCAGCGGGTCGGGGCCACGGGCAAAGGCATCGCCGGCCAGCAACAGACGATCTTTGGCTTGGTCGTAACTTATCTTTGCAAGGAAGGCTTCAAACTCAGCGGCGCAGCCGTGCACGTCGCCGACAAAAATGGTACGCATCTAATTTCCTTATATTTGATACTCACCACTTCAAGATAGGCTCTGATGGAAACTGCGACCATACCGACCGCTGCTCCGGCGTCTTGCCACATAATGGCCAAGCCCTCGGGCTCGGTCTGCAACATCGACTGCAAGTACTGCTTCTACCTAGAGAAGGAGAAGCTCTACCCGGACGCGCGCAAAAATTGGCGCATGTCCGACGAGACGCTCGAACACTACGTCAAGCAGTACATCGAAGCCCAAGACGTGCCGCAGGTGGACTTTGCCTGGCAGGGCGGCGAGCCGACGCTGATGGGCGTGGACTTCTTCCGCCGCGCAGTCGAGCTACAGCAGCAATACGCCA
>JAGWBY010000140.1:1299-7305 GCA_021295675.1 Candidatus Latescibacterota bacterium
TTCCCATCGTCGAGCGCATCGCGCACGAGCCAGACGAGGACGGGCTGGAGTTAGTCGATCCCGAATACGAGGGCCGGGCACCAGTCTCCAAATGGTCGGTGGGGTCGGGGCAGTACGGCAAGTTCCTCTGTGCGATCTTTGACGAGTGGGTGCGCAACGACGTCGGCCAAGTCTTTGTGCAGCTCTTTGACGTGACGCTCGGCTCGTGGCTGGGCCAAGATGCGAGCCTGTGCATCTTCGCCGAGACCTGCGGCAAAGCGTTGATCATCGAGCACAACGGCGACCTGTACTCCTGCGACCACTTCGTCTATTCAGATTATCGGCTGGGCAACGTCCACGAGGAGAGCATCCGCGACATGGTCGCCAGCCCGCAGCAGACCAAGTTCGGGCAGGACAAAAAGGACACCCTACCCCAGTACTGCATCGAATGCGACTACCGCTTCGCCTGCAACGGCGGCTGCCCCAAGCACCGATTTACCAAAACCCCGCGCGGCGAAGACGGCCTCAACTACCTGTGCAAGGGGTACAAGATGTACTTCGGGCACGTCGATCCCTACATGCGCTTTATGGCCAACGAGCTGCGGCACGGCCGACCGGCTACCGGCGTGATGGAATGGTCTAGAAAAAGGGACGCGGTCAAGGCGGCCCTGCACCAAAAGGCCCCTGGCCGCAACGACCCGTGCTCCTGCGGCAGCGGCAAGAAGTACAAGCGCTGCTGTGGCCGGGCCGCATAACCGAAAGGAACCGCAGACTGCAAGGCCGTCGTCACCATCGACGGCCTGCTCTTTACCGAATACCGCTACGGTCACTACGTGTGCCGCCCGTACTTCTACCCAGTGCTGACGCCCAGCGGCGCTGGCCTCACCCGCGCCTATCCGATGGAAGATGTCGAAGGCGAGAATCAGGACCACTACCACCATCGCGGCATCTACACGGCTCACGGCCTAGTCAACGGCCACAATCTCTGGGACGAGGGCACCGGCCACGGCGCCATGCTGCAACGGGGCGAGCCGGTCGTAGGCGCAGCCGACGGCACAGCGCAGATCGACGGGATCGTCGATTGGTTTGGGCCGGAGGGCGAGAAGCTGTTGGAGGAGCGGCGCACCATCGCCATCCGCGCTGAAGGTGCGTTGCGGGTCATAGACCAACGCAGTGAGTTCCGCACCCGCTACGGCGACGTGACCTTCGGCGACACCAAAGAAGGCGGGCTGTTTTCGATCCGAGTGCCGACCTCCATGGATGCCAAGGACGCGGGGCGGATTGAAAATTCCGCCGGCCAAGTCTTTGAAAACGGCCAAGGCGAGGAGGTTACTTGGGGCCAGCAGGCGGCTTGGGTGGATTACTCCGGGCCGCTAGCCGATGGCGAGGAGTGGGGGCACACCGTCGTCGATCACCGCGACAACCCCCGCCATCCGACCTACTGGCACGTGCGCGGCTACGGGCTGTTTACCGCCAACGCCTTTGGGGTGCACGATTTTAAGGGCGACGAAAACATCGACGCGAGCCTGACCATCCCCGGCGGCGACAAGGCCGTCTTCCGCTACCGGCTGATCATCCACCCCGGCCGCAGCGTTGACGGGCACCCAGACGTACGCCAGCTCATCGAGCAGTTCCAAGCGGGATAGGATGGTGCCTGTAATAGGAAAAACCGGTCTGCGGGCCGGTTTTTTTATGCCTTGCCACAATCTCAAAAAGACGGATAGCAATGACTAAGAACAAGCAAGACAAGCTGCGCGTCGCCCTGATTGGCGCAGGCGGCATCGCCGGAGCGCATATACGCTATTACCAAAACATGGACGACGTGGAGATGGTCGCTGTGGCGGATGTGGCCGTGGAAAGAGCGCAAAAATACTGCGAGGAATACGAAATCCCCGCAGCCTACGCCGACTACGAGGAGATGCTCCGGCAGGTCGCACCCGACGCGGTGAGCGTCTGTACGCCCAACGGCCTGCACGCCCCCTGCTCCATCGCCGCGCTCGACGCGGGTGCTCACGTCCTCGTCGAGAAGCCTTTGGCCATGAACGCGCGCGAGGGGCAGGAGATGCTCGACGCCGCGAAGAAAAACGACAAAAAGCTGATCATTGGCTTCCAGAACCGCTACGATCCGAAGACTCAGTTTATCAAGAAGCTCGTTGACGATGGCGAACTGGGCACAGTCTTGTACGCCCGGGTGCAGGCCCTGCGGCGGCGCGGCATTCCCAACTGGGGCGTCTTCGGCCGCAAGGACCTGCAAGGCGGCGGGCCACTGATCGACATCGGCGTCCACATGCTGGAGGCCACGCACTATGCAATGGGTGCGCCCAAACCAGTGGCAGCCAGTGGCAGCACCTATACCTACATCGGCGACAAGCCGTCAAACGTGGCCTCGGTCTGGCCCAACTGGGATTATAAGACCTATACGGTAGAGGACTTAGCAGTGGGGCATATCCGCTTTGCCAACGGCGCGATGCTCAGTATCGAGACCAGCTTCGCCGCCCATATCGAGAAGGGGATTGGGAACTTCACGCTGATGGGCGAGAAGGGCGGTACCACCTGGGACCCGCCGGGTTTTTTCCACGACGCCAACGACTACATGGTCAACACCCAGCCCGACTGGCTGCCCAGCGGCCCAGCAGCCGACGGCTTCGGCCAGAAGGTGCGCAACTTCGTCGATCACGTACTCTACGACGCGGAAACCCTGTCACCCGGCGAGCACGGCCTGATGGTGCAGAAGATGATGGACGGGCTGTACGAATCCGCGGAGCAGGAGCGGGAAGTGCGGATTGAGTAAGCGTTGATTTTCTAAAAATGGCGTAAGTTTTGCAGTAATGCTTGAAATTTTACGCCAAATTCGATAAGACACTCAGCCCGTATTTAATCCCACTCCACCTCAACCCCCAACTCGCGCCCGCACGCCGCTAGCCTTTCCAAATCGTCCAAGCCTATCGGCACCCCTTCGCGGGCGTATTCCTCGCTCTTGCGATGCTCAATGGTGCCCGGCACAGTCGCCTCGTCGTACCCGCGCACAGGTTCCATAGTCTCGCGGACGCCGCGCACGAGATTGTCAACGCCAGCGCGGAAAGCGTCGGGCGGAGCAAACGCGCCAATGTCCATAACGATAATCAGGCCGCCACTGCCCGCGCGGGGCCACCGCTGGGTAACGTCCCGAGCGCGGTCGCTGTTCTGACCGACGAAAGCCCCACCTAACGTCAACGCCGAGCCGGTGTAACCCATCGACTTGAAGAAAGCCGGCGGAATCAACTCCTGTAAAGCGTCGTATTCAGGGCCGCGATGGTAGTCGGCCAAGATGCAGGTCGCCGCGTCGAGGACCAGCGGCGGCTCTTCTTCTGACGGGAAGCCAAAGCTGAGCGGCGGGTTGCCCCAGTAGGCGGACTGCTGGCCCTTGTTGCCCCCGCCCTCGCCGAAGTAATTGGGATGGCTCCCCTGCACCGAAAAGGCGCAGCAGCCCTCCTGCATGGCGCGGCGCACGTAGTGGCCAGCCGAGCCGTAGTGCCCGAGGTGACAGGCCGCGCCGAGGGCGACCTTGTATTGCTTGGCCTTCTCAATGGCCTTTTCGGTGGCCAGCATCATCGGCGCATAGCCCAAGCCGCCGTCGCCGTCAATGAGGACCGTAGTTTCGGTATCTTGGAGCATGTGCAGGTCGGGATTGGGGTTGACGGTGCCGTCGCGGAGGCCGCCGCAATAGCCAACCATGGCGCGGGTGCCGTGCGAGCGCACGCCGCGCAAATCGGAGTTGGACAACAGCTCGGCTAGCTGGTCGGCGTGGTCGGCGCGTAGCCCAGCGGCCTTGAGGCAGTCGGCGGTAAAGGAGCGCAGCAGGGCGACGGGTACGCGTTTGAATTCTGCGGGGGGGCGATTCATAGAGAGTCCTCGGGGTTAGATTTTGCTCGCGCGGCCTTCAGACAATAGCCTCGCGGAGAAAGTCGTAGGCGCGGGCACCGCTGATTTGGTGGCGGCCCGAAAAAATGTCGGCTTCCACCCGGCGGCGGGCTGAGAAAACGCCGTACACCCGGCGCGTTTTGGTTAGGCTAGAGCGCACGGCAGCAATGGGGAAGATGGGGTCGTGGGTGCCGGCTTCCACCAGCAATGGGCGCGGAGCGATGAGGCCGACCAGATCGTACATTTCGCCGAATTCGGCCAAGCCCGGCACGTAGTTGCAGGGGCAGTGCGACATGGCGAGGATGCTGTGCTGGAAAGTCGAGTAATAGCCGCTGATCACGCAGGCGCGGATGCGCTCGTCCATGCAGGTGGAGAAGAAAGTGTGCATGCCGCCGCCCGAAATGCCCATGGCACCGAGGCGACTAATGTCGAACTCGGGGCGGGTTTCCAAGTAATCGACCAAGCGCAGGCCATCGCGCACGCGGATGCCTACTACTGAGGTGCCCAATTGGAAGGCGAGCATGGCCATATGAGTACAGGTCGAAGGCGCTCCTTGGCCGCGTTCCAAATAGGAGAAATCGGTCTGGCGCTCGCCAAAACCCGAAATCTCTGGGGCGGCCACGGCAAAGCCAGCGCGGCACAGAGCCACGCCAAAGTCCTTGTGGTACCCGTCGGGTTCGTCGCGCTCGCCGCCGTCTTCCCACAAACCGACGATGTCCTTGACGCCGTACCCGTGGGCAGGGGGCCGGTGGCACCTTTGGGCAGTAGGATGTACACCGGCATCTGCGCATGGGGGCCGGTGCGCAGGATTATTTTTTGCCGCGTGTAATCGCCTTTGTCGATCTCTTCTACTTTGCGCGGTGCCAAATCCGTCTCGTCACCAGCTGCTAGGCCCAAATGCTTGGCAAGGGCGCGTCGCGTCGTTTTCTGCCAACGCCGCGCTTGGGCTGGATCTTCGGCCTTAAAGGCGCGAGGCGCTGCCGCTGGGTCGTACTGTTTCCACAGCGAAGTCGCCGGTTGCAGCCGCTTTAGCGTGCGATTGTCGAGTACTTTGGAGGCCATAACGGATCCTAAAGGTAAAGCGACCAAGAGGCACTAACGGTCGCGGTTTTTTGCCGCTATCTCATCACTAATTCCCCAACGACCTGCACCAGTACTTCGTCGCCGATCTCAGCGCGCTGGCGGGGTTCTAAGACGACAAAGCTGTTGGCGTTGAGCATGGAGCTAATGATATGCGAGCCTTGGCTGCGGGCGGGGCG
This sequence comes from Candidatus Latescibacterota bacterium, assembly GCA_021295675.1. The sequence continues at coordinate 6,438 of JAGWBY010000140.1, forward strand.
CACCCAAAACTGGCCATCTTGGTAGCGCAAGGTGGCGCGCATGTACTGGCGGCGGTCGCCGTCGTTGTCGCAGGGGCTTTCCACCCACGCCGCTTGCGGATAGCCTGCGGCCTTGCGGATGGCCGGGCGCACGAACTGGAGGAAGGACATCATGCTCGACACCGGATTGCCGGGCAGGCCGAAATAGGGCACGCCGCCGACTGTGCAAAAGACCAGCGGCTTGCCCGGTTTCATGGCCACGCGCCAGAAAATCGTCTCGGCCCCCAAGTCGTCGAGGACCTTTTTGACGAAGTCGTACTCGCCGACCGAGACGCCGCCCGAAGAGACGGCAAAGTCAGCGCGGAGCGCGGCCTCAATAGTGGCGCGGATGGCGGCCTCGTCGTCCGCTACTGTGGGCAGCATCACCGGCTCGGCTCCGTGGGCATGGCAAAAGGCGGCTAGGGCGCACGTATTGCTGTTGACGATCTGGCCTTCTCCGGGCGTCTCCTCAATCTCGACCAGTTCGTCGCCGGTGGAGAGGATGGCCACGCGCGGTCGGCGATACACTGAGACGAAGCTCTGCTGCACGGCCGCGAGTACAGCCAGTTCGCCCGGGCCACACTCGGTGCCAGCCTTGATAATCGGCTCGCCGCAGCGCATGTCCTCGCCGCGCCGGCGAATGTGCGCGCCGCACTCTTCAACGGCGAGGATCTCGACCCCCTGCCCAGCGGAGCGGGTGTCCTCTACCGGGACGATGGTGTCGGCTCCGTCGGGCACGGCTGCGCCCGTCATAATGCGGCTGGCTTGACCGGGGCCGACCGTTTTTTGCGGCACCTTGCCGGCTGGGATGTCTTCGATGACTTCCAAAGCTACGGGCGCATCGTCCCTT
>JAGWBY010000141.1:0-5303 GCA_021295675.1 Candidatus Latescibacterota bacterium
CCGGAGTTTGTCCTTTTCTTGAGTGGTGTACTCTTTCAGGCCGTAGGGTGGGTCGGTGACGATAGCGTGGACGCTGTTGGGAGGGCAATGCTCCATCCACGCGAAGCAATCCTCTTGGACGAGCTGATATGAGGCTTCGCCAGTCTGGTAGAGTGCCTGAGATTCGGCGACAGCGGGGGGCGCATCTTGAGGGCGATCAGTACGCCCAAAGGTGCCGCGCAGGATCGCCGACGCCTTGGCTGGGTGCTGCGATAGGATTTCTCGAAGGTCGGAAGGCAAGTAATCGGCCAAGATGAGGAGCGAATCCGGATCGGTCGCGCAAAGTTCGGCTAGGCGTCGGACTGTGGCTTCGGCGGGCCGCGCCTTGCCGCTTTCGAGACGCGAGATGTATCCCTTTGAAACCCCAAGGTGGCTTGCTACATCGGCTTGAGTCAATCCGCTTTCGAGGCGAGCCGCCTTCAGGTGATGCCCAAACTGAACCATGCGGACGTTCTCCTAGGTGGGATTTGAGGATTTTGAGGATAATGTATCTATGTTTACTTATATGGTCAACTACGTTCTCAACTCTATGTCGTCGTGTTGCCAACGCCTCTACGATAGAGTGTATATCGCCCCTTCCCTAGGCAAACAACCCTTCCACCTCGTCGCAGAGGCTTCTGCAGCGCTCGCGCGCTCGGCGATGACCGAAGAAAAGGCGAGGAGTCGCACCGACGCGTCGAGGCCCTGATGCGGGCGTTGGAAATCACCAGCGACCAGCTAGTCACAGGCTCCTACGGGGATATTGTCGCTGCTAGTTGATTCTTGGACGAGGGCAAGATGCCTTCGCAAGAGTGCGATTCCAAGCAAGATAAAGAGGCCATTTGTTGAGTCGGCTAGTGTGGCTTAACAGGCTATAGATTCGCCCTAGTCTGACAAAGGAATGATCGTCCCTACGGTCAAATCGTCGAAGGAAACTTCTTGGTCTCCACCTATTAGGACACCTACTCTTCCCTCAGTGTAGGTATCGTCAAAGACCTCAGCGACGAGAGTTCCGTTGATGGATGCCTCTATCCTGCCTTCTTCACTAAAAATACTTAACGTATTGGTTCCCTCTTCATTGATGGATGGGCTATAAGTCCAATCAACCAGTGATATGGGGTCGCCACTGTCATCCCATCGGCTTAGTACAAAACCCCCATTAGCACTTATGCCAAATCCGTAGAAATCCCTACCGTCTCTATAAAGATACCGTAACTATGGGTCTTAATACCACGAAGCCATTGGGTCGTAGCCGTGACGTAGAGTGATCCTTTAAAGTCGGGGTCTGCGGTCAAACTCGTCAAAAAGTCGTCATCACTACCCCGTCCAATTAGCCTCCCTCCTTGTATTCGCCAAGTTCCAGAACCTCGTTTGTTCCAATCCCATAAGTTGTCATCGCTGAAGTCCGCCCTCAAGAACGTAAAGAGACTAAAGACATCTGTTCCTATAGCTCTTGGCGGCCCTTGTTCACCTTGTGGGCCTTGCTCGCCCTGTTCGCCTTGTTCGCCCTGCGGACCTTGTGCGCCTCGTGGCCCTCGTTCGCCCTGTTCGCCTTGTTCGCCCTGTTCACCTTGTTCACCTTGTGCGCCTCGTGGCCCTCGTTCGCCCTGTTCGCCTTGCTCTCCCTGTTCGCCTTGAGGACCTGCGGGACCTACAGGCCCTTGTGGGCCTTCTGGACTGGTGCAAGCCAACAACACTGCAAGCGAAACGAAAATAATCCTGTACATCGTCTCTCCTTTGTTCTGAAAGGGCACCCCAGTAGGAGTGTCTTCTGTCAAATAGGTGAAAAAGTCTATCTGAAAACTTCCCCGAAATCCGAGCGGCTGAGAAGGAGAGGCTGGCCTCGCCCCGCCCTTTAGCTGGCTTTCAGACCAACGGTCAGGTTCCCAGATAGGCTCTTGTCGGCCAAAGAGACTAATGCCAACGGATATTTCGTCAAGGAAAGCCAAGCGGGGTGTCTTCGAGTCCGAGCGGCTTCCGGCTTGTTCCTTCCCCTACTCAAACAACCCTTCCACCTCGTCGCAGAGCTGAGCGGCTTCTGCAGCGCTCGCGCTCTCGGCGATGACGCGGACGATGGGTTCGGTGTTAGAGGCGCGGAGATGAACCCAAGGGCATTCGAGCTGCCCGCTCAGGTAGAGTTTGGAACCATCGCGCACCGGGTGGACATACGCTTGGGGATAGCGGTCGCGCAGCGCGACAATGGCCGCGTCTAACTGCTCTGAAGTACAAGTAATTTTGCGCTTGTCAATGGCGTAGCTGGGCAGCGCGGCGATCAGCTCTTCGAGAGATCGTCCGGTCCGCGCCATAGCCTCCAGCACTAGAGCCAATCCCAAGGCCGCGTCGCGGCTGGGGCCGATTTGGGTGACGATGACGCCGCCGTTGCCTTCGCCGCCGATGACCGCTCCCTCAGCCATCATCTTCTCCACCACATGGACCTCGCCGACCGCCGTCAGAAAGACCGGACAGTTGTGAGCAGTGGCCGCGTCTGTAACGGCCTGCGAGGTGGAGAGGGTGGTGACGACCGGGCCGGGTTGACGCGCCGCCACCGCTTGCACCGCCAGCGCAAGCGTGTAGTCTTCGCCCACCGGCGCGCCACTCGAATCAACCAACGCGACGCGGTCGGCGTCCGGGTCGATGGCAAAGCCAATGGCGCAGCCGTTGTCGCGCACGGCCTGCCCAAGCTGGACGAGATTGGCGGGCACCGGCTCCGGGTCGTGGGCGAAATCGCCGTCGGGCTGCGCGTTGATGAGCGTGGCTTCGACGCCCAAGGCGTCCAGCAGGCTTGGAACCACCAAGGCCCCCGTGCCATTGCAGGGATCGACGGCCACCTTGAACCCGGCCTGGCGAATGGCGTCGGCATCGACGTAGTTCACAATCTGCTGCACGTGACGCGCCACCACGGCGTCTGGGTCGATCGTTTCCAGCGCGCCAGACGCAGCGCAGCGAAACTCGCCCGCATGGAAGAGGGCCTCGACGCGCGCACCCTCTTCCGCATTGAGAAAAACGCCGTCAGCGCGCACCAGCTTGAGGCCGTTCCAAGGAGCCGGGTTGTGGCTGGCGGTGATGATGATCGCGCCTTTGGCATCGAGCGCAGAGATCATCAGCTTGGCCCCGGGCGTGGAGCACATGCCCAAATCGACGACGCGGCATCCCGTCTGGCACAGAGCCGCCGCCGCCGCTTGAGCAAAAGCCACTCCAGACGGGCGCGTGTCGCGGGCGAGAACGACGGTATCACCCGGCGTCAAAGTGGAGCCAAAAGCCGCAGCAAAGCGGGCGACAACCTCATCGGTGAGCGACTGGCCGACGAGGCCGCGAATTCCAGAAATGCTGACGATGAGTGGAGCATCATACATAATTTTTCTTTCTCAGAGCTTTTCGACGATAAGAGTAGCGCGGCGTTGCATCCCTAATTGGCGGGCGGCATGGCCGCAGTTGACCGCAATTTCCAACAGACCAGCGCTGCCGATCAAAGCAAGCGGCGCACCCGACTCGACATCCTCGTACGTTCGGCAAAGCTCCGTCAGTACGTAATCCCCGAGGCGGATGTGCAGCGCGGCACCCCACGGCGCAATATCGGCAGCCTCAATGTTGCTCACCAAGTTGCCGAATCCGTCGATGTAGATGATGTGACCGGCGATGCGGTCAGCCGATTTACAAGGTGCGGATTCTGCCAAGCACACCGGATCGTCCACTGGCGGGCCAACATCAGCAAGGTCCAAGCCACGACAGAGATGGGCGGCCAGCGGCGCGAAGAGGTCGCGGCCGTGGAAGGTGCTGCTCGGGTTGGGCCGACCGAGGTCGGGTCGGGCGATCTCGTACACCCGGCTGTCGGCGCGGTCGATGACAAAGCTGAAGAGGCCGTTGTCCGGCCCCACCCACAAGTGGCCACTGCTCTGGAGAGCGAGGGGACGCCGTCGCGTACCTACGCCGGAACGGTCCCGGGCGGGAATTCGCGCGCGGCGTGGCGCAGAACAAAGGCAGCGGCAAGCACGTCTTGAGGCGGAATCTGGTGGGAAATATCCACGAGCTGGGCTTCCGGTGCGATGCCCAAGATGACCCCCTTCATCGCGCCGACGTAGTAATCGCCACCACCGAAATCCGTCGTCAGCGTGACGATTGGGGCCGCACGCCACATGAATTTATTCCGCATTTTGCACACATACCTCCCGCTTCCCAAGTATAGCGACATATTCCATTTGTCGCTTCGTCCCTGTGTTGATAGCAAACGGCTCGGGCCTTAGATTTGCCGCTCAAATCCAACCCCTTCACTTTGCAGCGTGCAGTCCGGCCCCAGTAGGGGGCCGCAAGGAGATCATCATGGCCGTCAAAAGCCACATTGAAATAGCGCCCGGCCTCAAGGTCGCGGCCCAGATGTCCCCAGAACCGAGCGACGAGGAAATGGCCTTTGTGCGGCAGATGGGCGTCGAATACGCCGTGACTTGGGTCGATTCGGCCAAGGCCAGCCCCGAGTACTATCGCAGCCGCCGAGAGCACTTTGCCCGCGGCGGCATCCAACTCTACGGCTTGGGCAATGGCAGCGTCCACAACGTGGATGCGATCACCCTCAACCTGCCCAACCGCGACGAGAAAGTAGAAGAGTACAAGGCGCACATCCGCAACTTGGGCCAAGCCGACATTCCCTACACGACCTATGCCCACATGGCCAACAGCGTGTGGAGCACGCCGCCGGAGCAAACCCGGGGCGGCTCTAGGGCGCGGGCCTTTGACATGGCGCGGCTCGCCGAGGCGTCCGGCGGCGGTTTTACCGGCGAGGGCCTGACGCACGGCCGCGACTACACCGAAGAAGAGCTGTGGGACAACTTCGCCTCTTTTGCCGTGGAAATCGCGCCGGTCGCCGAGGAAGCCGGCGTCCGCATTGGCATTCACCCAGACGACCCGCCCGGAGTGCCGTTGGGCGGCGTGCCACGGCCCATTTTTAGCAGCTTTGAAGGATACAAACGCGCCCTCGAAATCGCCGACAGCCCCAACGTGGGGATGTGCTTGTGCATCGGCTGCTGGCTGGAGGGCGGCGGTGGAGACGATCCGCTACTTCGGCGGGCAGGGCAAAATATTCAAAGTCCACTACCGCAACGTTGACCAGCCGCTGCCGCACTTTGTCGAGACCTTCGTCGATGACGGATACTTCGACATGTATCAGGCCATGCGCGCGCTGGCCGAGGTCGGCTACGACGGCACCTTGATCCCCGATCACATCCCGCAGATGGGCGACGACGGGCGGCTGGGCACGGCTTACACACTGGCTTACATGCGCGCCCTGCAAAAAA
>JAGWBY010000141.1:5311-8623 GCA_021295675.1 Candidatus Latescibacterota bacterium
CTGAGCAAGGAACAGATAGCGCAATACCGCGAACAGGGCTACCTCAAGGTCCCCCAACTCTTCACGCCCGAGGAAACCGCAGAGTTGGCCTCGGAGATGGTGCGAGTAATCGAGCAGTGGGGGCAGGAGTCTATCGGCTGGGTCGGCCCCTGGCGCGATCGCTACCTCGAAGAAGAAGACCGGCTCAACACGCGGGCGGTCTTCATGCACAACCCGCACTTTTACTCGGCCGCTTGGGGCCGCGTCCTCTTCCACGAGGCGATGATCTCCTGCGTGCGACAGCTCATCGACGGCCCAGTGCAGTGGCACCACACGGTACTGCACGCCAAGCCGCCGGAGAAAGGCACGCCCTTCCCCATGCACCAAGACTATCCGTTCTACCCGCACGACGGACCGGATTTCGTCGATTGCTTGTTGCACTTAGACGACACGCCGCTGGAGAGCGGTGCGCTAATGGTCGTGCCAAGCAGCCACAAGCAAGGACCGCTGGAGCACGTGCTCGGGCCGGATACAGCCCCGCACCTACCGCCCGCGCAGTACCATCCCGACCGCCTCGACAGCGTTGCCGTGCCAGCGGAGCGCGGCGACATGATCTTCTTCAGCTACCAGACGATCCACTGGTCGGATTGCAACCGCACGGATTCTTGGCGCAAATCCGTGCGCTTTGGCTATCACAGCACGGCGCTGCGGCCGGTGGGACGCGCTGAGGACAATCCGCATCGCATCGACCAAGACAACGTGCTGGATCGCAACAACAACATTGTCGTGGCCGGATTTCGGGACAACGAGATGGAGCCAGCGGCCAGCTAAGGACGAGCCTAATGACAGCAAAAGACGCGAGTGCAGTCAGCCTGATGCAAGAGGCCAACGATGCCCTCGGCGACAGCGCCGAGTTGCGGCGGCGATTGGACGAACAAGGGTACATCTTTTTGCGGCAGATCATGGCCAAAGACAAGCTGCTATCCTTGCGGCAAGAGATGACGGAAGTGCTGATGGAGGCCGGGTGGTTGGTCGCCGGCACGAATCCCATGGACGGCATTGCGCGGATTGACGCGCAGTGTACCGAAGGCGACCCCGAATACGCCGAGGTGTATCACCGAGTGTACAGCTTGGGACATTGGCCGGAAGTCTTATCCGTGATGGAGCAAGTAGTAGGCGGCTCGGTGCTGCCCCATCCCCAGAAGATCGCCCGGCTGTGGTTTCCCCAATACACCGAGCACACCACGCCCATGCACCAAGACTTCGTCCACTTCCAAGGCAGCTTCAACACCTACACCTTCTGGGCACCCGTGGGCGATTGTCCGTTGGAGTTGGGGGGATTGGCCGTACTGCCCGGATCGCACAAAATCGGCAAGGTGCGCGAGCACCACTTCTCATTGGGGGCCGGCGGCCTAGCCGTAGATGAATCCGAACTGACCGGACGCTGGCTCAGCGCCAATTACGAAGCCGGAGACGCGCTGATCTTTCCGAGCCTAACCGTCCACCAAGCCCTGCCCAACTACACCGAAGATCGCCTGCGCATCTCTCTCGACAACCGCTATCAGGCACAGGGCGAGCCGATTGCACAGCACATGCTGGACCCGCACCTGACTGGCGTCACCGGCTTTAACTGGGACGCCTGCTACGCGGGCTGGCAAAGCGAATCATTGCAGTACTATTGGCAGGATCTAGACCTAGAGGTCGTGCCGCAGTTGTCCCGCTGGGGGGATCAAGGGTTCGCCGAGGCCCTATCCTTAGCGCGCGATGGCGACGAGCGAGCCTTGTATCAATTGCGGCGCATTGCGCGGCGCGATCCCGAGTCCGAGCGCGGGCAACAGGCTCTCCAACTCCTACACGAGGTAAATGTGTAATCGCACTGACAGCTAAAGCAGTCAGCTTTACCCTCCCACTGTTCCGCCGCTTGGGAGCGCACAGGAGAGTAGGGAGTATTCGCCTCGGATTACCGCGAGGCCCCAGCGGGCAATGTTCCGCGCCGCGTTAAAGTCGGCATGGGAACGTTGCCCACAATCGTTGCAGGAGAAGTCGTCTTGGCGACGAACACCAACATGCAGACAGTCCGCACAGGTTTGAGATGTGTAGCGTGGGTTGATGCACACGACTCGGACACCGGCGCGACGTGCTTTGTATTCGACGAACTGTTGCAGTTGGTAGAACGCCCACGAGTGCAAGCGTCGTCGTTGCCCTTTACGGAACTTGCACTTATCCCGAATGCCCTTGAGGCATTCAAAGACGATGGCCAGCCCATGCTCTTTGGCAAAGGTAACAAGCTGCTTGCTGATCTCGTGGTTGATGCGTTTCTGGTGGCGTCGCTCCCGACCCGAAAGCCGTTTGAGTGCCCGGCGACACGCCTTGCGTGTTTGTTTGCTGCCGGTGTCTGCCTTCGCTTGCAACGACGCTCTTACGTCGGCGCGATGCTCGCGGTAGTCGGCGAGGTCTTGCCCTTGAAACGCATGTCCTACGGAATCAGTAGCAATCTGACGCAAGCCGAGGTCAACGCCGAGGGTGGCGTCAATATCCGCATCGGAAGGCGGTTCGGGTGCTTCCTCTTTGACTTGAACGTCAAGATAGTATCGGTTTTTGCGCCCTTTCTTGAGCGTGGCACTGGTAGGCTGTTGCCCTTGCAAGCCCTGTCGTTGGAACTCGCCCAGCCGAAGCGCGAGCATACAACGACCCTCCAGCAAGCGCAGACTGACTACCTCGTTTTGCACATCCAACTTGAAGATGCGGGCGTCGTAGTCAATCGACGTAGGCTTGAACTGGCTATGCCGCGTCTTGGGATTGGCCAGTCGAGGGGCGACACGAGCAATAGCACGAACCGCCAGATTAGCCGACAAGCCAAACTGCTCGCGCACGTCGCGGTAGCAGCCTTTATGCAGATCGTATTGGCGATGCTTCTTGTGCTCATTGCCCCAATCAGCCACAAAGTTGCAGGCTTGGGCAAACGCCTCCAGCGTCGCGTCAATACGAGCGGCCACCGGTGGAGGAACCACCAGTTGGCAAGAAAGAGTGCGGATTGTTTCCATACCCATAAATATAGTGAATCACCTTTCACCACGTACCCCCTTAGATTTCGACCGGCTCAAGGCGGACAAACCGCCCGTCGACGATCGAATCGCTATCCCTCCCCCGGCTCAAGCCGAGGGTCTCACGCGAGGTCTTTATGAAAGCAATTATGGTCATGTTCGACTCGCTCAACCGACACATGCTGCCGCCCTACGGCTGCGATTGGACGCACGCGCCCAATTTCCAGCGACTCGCCGAGCGGTCGCTCACTTTTGACACCAGCTACGTCTGCTCCATGCCCTGTATGCC
>JAGWBY010000142.1 GCA_021295675.1 Candidatus Latescibacterota bacterium
GCCGGCAGCGCAACAGGCGAGATAACTAAGGCCGACTACGCACGTAGTATATTTAGGTAGAACCGGTCTCGGACGCGGGTTCGATTCCCGCCGCCTCCACCATTCTTCCACACACAACACGTCTCTCCGGGGTGATTCTCCGGAGAGACGTTTGTCTTGAAAGGGATTGCTTGTGCCGCAACAAGGAACAATCCTAACGGCTGAAATCTATAAAAAGAAAAAAGGACTCTACGTATCTCATTGTCCTCAGATCGGAATAGCCAGCCAAGGCAAGAATGAGGAAGAGGCTTTTAACAATCTCAAAGAAGCCGTATCTCTCTATCTAGAAGAAGTTACAACAGCAACAGCATGACCGGCAAACTTCCCATCAACATCGACCACCTGCTGCGCCAGCGCACCATCGAAGGCGAACGCATCGAGTACAAAGCTGGTTGGAATCCGCAGAGCGTGCTGCACACCATCTGCGCCTTCGCCAACGACTTCCACAATCTAGGCGGCGGTTACGTGGTCTTGGGCGTCGAGGAACAAAATGGCCGCCCAATTTTGCCGCCCAAGGGCATCAGGCCCGATGCCATCGATGCGACACAGCAGGAACTACTCAACCTGGGGCATGCCGCCATACAGCCGCATTACCATCCCCTCACCGCTACCTATAACGTCGATGGCCAGACCATCCTCGTCCTCTGGGTCCTACAAAGCCAAAGTGAATCTGAGCGCGGAGCGCAACGATTGGGCTTACTTCATTCGCAGACACAGCAGCACGGTTCGCGCCAAGGGTCAAGACGAGCGTGAGCTGCTCAGTCTGGCGGCCACAGTACCTTTTGACGACCGCTATCGCCAGACTGCTTCGCTTGATGACCTGTCCCATCGGCTGATCCGTGAGTTTCTCGGGGAAATCGGCAGCGAACTAGCATCGGAAGCAGAGGGCCTATCTGTTGAGGACTTGGGCAAGCGCCTGAATATCGTCGGCGGCCCGCCCGAGGCGATGTTTCCGAAGAACGTCGGTCTGCTGTTCTTCAATGAGCGGCCAGACAGGTTTTGATGTCGTGTGGTTTCCCGATGGGCCGGGCGGCGATCAGTTCGAGGAGAAGGAGTTCCGTGGGCCGTTGTCCATCATTCTCAGCGAGGCGATCAGTTACATTGAGCGGAATTACCTGAAGGAAACCGTCGTCAAGCATCCCCACAAGCCGGAGGCCGAGCGGTTCTGGAATTTTCCAATTGGTGCCATCGAAGAGGCACTGGTGAACGCCATCTACCATCGCTCATACGAGGAGCGGGAGCCGGTTGAAGTTCGGATCACCCTCGAAGAGTTACTGGTCTTGAGTTATCCCGGTGCGGACCGCTCCATCCGTATGGATGACTTCAAGAAGGGGCAGGCCGTGAGCAGGCGCTACCGGAACCGGCGTATTGGTGAGTTTCTGAAAGAACTCCTCGCCGAGGCACGCTCAACCGGCGTGCCGAAAATCTTCCGGGCGATGCGGCAGAATGGCTCCCCGGATCCAATTTTTGAGAGCGACGACGACCGCACTTGGTTTCGAGTCCGCCTACCAGTGCATGAACGGGCATTACTCGCCGCGATCGAACAAGACACCGATCATGATAAGTCATTGATAAATAAGAAGAAAGGTCAAGATACCCTACATGATACCCTACATGATACCCTACATGATACCCTACATGATACAGAACGTGTTGAACGCCTGATCGTGCTCCTCACGGGAGAAATGAGCCGCTCCCAATTGCAGGAGGCAATGAAGTTGCAGGATCGCATACCTTGAGCCCGCCCTCAAGGCCGGTCTGATCGAAATGACCCTCCCGGACAAACCGAAAAGTCGAAAGCAGCAGTACCGTCGAACCGCTCGAGGCGAGGCGCTCGCCGAACAAATTAAACGGAAGAATGCCCCCAGATGAACACCGCTCCCATCGTCTCCAAAGTCTGGAGCTTCTGCACCACCCTGCGCGATGACGGAGTGAGCTATGGCGACTATCTGGAACAGCTCACCTATCTGATCTTCCTCAAGATGGCCGATGAATACGCCAAACCACCGTACAGCCGCGACGTCGGCATCCCAGCCGAATTCAACTGGCAGAGCCTGAAATCGAAGAACGGTGCGGAACTCGAAAACCACTACGTAGCCTTGCTTCGCGCGCTTGGCACCAAGACGAACATGCTAGGCCGGATCTTTACCAAGGCCCAGAACAAGATCCAAGACTCGGCAAAGCTGTTCCGCCTCATCGACATGGTGGACGACACCGAATGGGTGACTTGGAGACGCGGTAGGCAGCGGATTAAACATTGCGAAATATGAAGTTATTGTTGTGTCATCCCTAAGAGACCCTTTATAATATTTTCTATCTCTAATTGGCGACGTAGAGTTCGGGCGCTCTGGTGCGGGTCCACCCTGTCGGCCGAGCAGTTGCGCTACGACTCGGCGCGCGACTGGCGGCAGTGGGAGTTGCCCCTGGGCGCAGTGGACCTGACGGCGCTAGGCGTGATCCAGCCCACCCGTATCGAAAGACTGACCGACGCCGTGCGCGACTCGGACGCCTTCGACGGCGGCATCCGCAACGCCGGCTCCAACCTCAACCTGGCCCGCTTCGCCATCGATGGCGACCCGGCAACCGGCTGGGCACCCGACCCGGAAGCCAAACCCGAGAATTGGTTTCTCGAAGTCGACCTCGGCCGCGCCGTCTCGGCCAATAGCGTGACCCTGGTCTTCGACGCGGAGGCCCCGCCCTTCGAACTCTTCGATCTGCTGATTTCGACCGGCGAACCCGAAACCGACGTTATCGCCGCCCCTATCGAGGGCTCGCTCGTCTACCGCACCAAGGAGCGCTTCAAGGAAAACACCCGCCACCGGGTGACCTACGAAATAGCGGAAATCGACGCCGAGCCGCTGCAGTTTATCCGCTTCGAGCCCTTGCTGATGGTGCCCGACGCCCGCCTAGTCGAGGTCGAAGTCGAAACCATCGGCGACAATATCGCTCTCGGTCTGATGGAACGGGGAGGTGCCGTCGACATCAATACCAACCTCGCCCAGATTGACCAGCAACCCCTCGGCAAGGCCAGAGCCCTTTTCGATGGCGACCTCTACTTAGGCTGGAGAGCCGGCAGCGCCGGGCGAGGCCTCAATGATATTCTCTCGCACATGGTCCTCGACCTAGGCGCTGTCTACTGGGTCGACCAGATCCGGGTCATCGGCGGCGTGGTTGAGAAGTCGTTTTTTGGCGGTGCCATCGTCAGCAGACACATTGTCTCCCGGCGGCGCTGGGGCTTTCGCTTCTACGAGTTGATGACCTCCGATGGCTCGCTCTCACCCGACGGCTCGCGCCTGTGGACCAAGCACTTCTCGGGCGAAGCGCCCGTCCACCAGCGGTCCAAAGGGCTGGTAGACCACCATTTCGACCTGCAGCCTACCCGCTACATGCGCATCTTCTGGAAATTCTGGGACACTAGCTGCTTCTCCTTCCAGAGCCTGGGCGTGAGGGGCGGCAGCTTCAGAGTGCCCGGCTGCAGCGCCGGCGGAGCCACCGACGAGATCCAGATCTTCGGCCAGGGCTTCCCCCAAGACGTCGGTTTCCAATCGCCGCTGATCGACCTGGGCGAGGGCAAGAATCTCAACTCGATAGAATGGAGCGGCGAACAACCGCCGGGCACTCTCATCGAAATCCGCACCCGCACCGGCAACGACGTCACCGAGATCTTGACCTACCACGACAAGAACGGCAAGGAAGTCACCGAGAGGAAGTACAACAAGCTAATCCCCAGCTTCAAAGGCCCCATCGACACCTCCCGCGTCGCCGGCGGCGATTGGAGCGTCTGGAGCCGGATCTACAGCTTCTCCGGCGAGGACTTTCTCTCGCCCTCGCCGCGCCGCTACATGGAAATCGACGTGCGCATGGTCTCCGACTCGCCCGACCGCGCTGCTACCCTCGACTTCCTCGCCGCCAACTTCACCGAGCCGCTGGCCGCCCGCGTGCTCGGCGAGATCTTTCCCCAGCAGGTCGAACCGGGCATACTGACCGAATTCACCTATTACTTAAAACCCGAAAACACCAGCGGCTTCGACCGCCTCGCCGTCGAGTCGGTCGCACCGGTGCATTTTATGAGCGTTTCGCGTAATGGCACCGACCTCGACGTGCAGATGGACACCACCGCCAATGGCTTTCTGATCCACTTGCCCAATCGCATCCGCACCGACCAGCTCATCGAGTTGAAGTTCGAATCTTCCGTATTCCGGCAATCGACCCGCTTCGACGTCTTTCTCCAGGACGGCCGTCAGGACGCTAGCGTGCGCCAGCGCGTCGACCCCGGTAATGCCTCCGAACTAATCGAGAGCAACACCAACGTCGTCAGCCTGCCCGTCAGCCCCAAGCTCTTCGCCAACGTGGTGCTCTCTTCGCCGGTGCTCACCCCCAATGGCGACGGGGTCAACGACGCATTGCAGCTCTCGGTTGACCTAATCAACGTGCTCGAATCGCGCCCCTTGCGGTTGCGCCTCTACGATCTGGCCGGTCGCCCCGTCTACGACCGCGGCGAGAACGGCCGCGCCGACCAGCATCATTTCACCTGGGACGGTCGCGACAGCGCGGGGTCTCGCGTCGCGCCGGGCCTCTATATTCTCGAGATTTTGGTCGAAGGCGATGCCGGCGACGAGAAGGCGCAGGAAATCATTTCGGTGGTCTACTAGGTTTACTAAATAAACGACGTGAGCAAATCCATCTGCAGGGTTCGGCCAGCTCCGTCGCACGTTGCACTGCGCCTTTATAGCGCGCGAATTCGACCAGCAAACCAACCAGCGCGAGCATTGCCCCGAGACCGCCGAACGCCTCTCGCCATGAGACCCTCTTGAAATTTCTCTACGACTAAGAACAATCGTAATGCCAAAACGACCCAATGTGATTCTTATCGTCGCCGACGACATGGGCTATGGCGATTTCGGCGTTTTTAACGACGGCCCGGCCAAAACGCCCCATCTCGACGCGCTGGTTGGCGAGGGGGTCTGTCTGACCCAACACTACGCCGGGTCGCCGGCCTGCTCGCCGTCGCTACCCGCACCGCACCGGCGCGTTGACACCGATGGAGGTACGCGGGATGGACCGCATCGCGCTTGACGAGGTGACCATCGGCGATGCGTTCAAACACGCGGGGTATGCGACGGGGCTGATCGGCAAGTGGCACAATGGCGCGCTTGACGATCGCTATCATCCCAACGCACGCGGCTTCGATGAGTTTTTGGGCTTTCGCGGCGGGTGGATGGATTATTTCGACTGGTGGGTCGAGCGCAACGGGCGGCGCGAAACCGCGGACGGGCGCTATTTGACCGATGTGTTCACCGACGAGGCGATAGATTTTATTGCGCGGCACCGGCAGGACTCCTTTCTGCTCTGCATGATGTACAATGCGCCGCATACGCCGTTGCAGGCCCCCGACGAGGCGGTACAGCCCTATCTCGACGCGGGGATGAGCCCGGGCGTAGCGATTACCTACGCGATGAACGAGATCATGGATCGGGGCGTCGGGCGGATCGCGGAAACATTGGCAGACTTGGGACTGGCCGACGATACGATCCTGATGTTCACCAGCGACAACGGACCGGCGTTTAGAACGCGACCCGACCAAGTGCCCGAGGGGATGAGCACGGACTTGCGGCGCTACAATTGCGGCTTTAACGGGCAGAAAGGGTCGGTTTACGAGGGCGGCATCCGGGTGCCGATGATCGTGCGCTGGCGCGGCGGGTTGGAGGGGGGGCGGCAGATCGACGAGTTGGTACACGGTATGGACTGGTTGCCGACATTAGCCGGGTTGTGCGGCATCGAGCGTCCCGGCGGGCGGGCCCTAGACGGGCGCGACGCGGCCGCGGTGTTGCACGGTGCCGGCGATGACGCTCCGGCGCGATTTTGGCAGCTCAACCAATTTCAGCCCGTCGGCTGGATCAACGCGGCGATGCGCGAGGGGCCGTGGAAGCTGGTCCGTCCCCAGTTGGCGCAAAAGCCCAAGACCGATGCGGATAAGCGCGTGATGGAACGCTACGTGGAAGTTGATATCCAATACAAATACCACCCCGACGAGGTGACGGAGCTGATGAGCGAGCCGGATCCCGAGTTGATTGTCCCGCCGCCGGCTGATTTGGAGCTCTACAATATTGACGACGACCCGCTGGAACAGAACAACATGGCGACGGATGAGCCGGAGCGCGCGAGCCGGATGAGGAAGTCGAGGCGGAAAGGCGGCGGATTCAGCCCGACGGCTCTATACTGGAGATCGTGGACGAATAAAGGTGCTACAGCACCGACAACAGCGATATCAACCATGCGCGTGAACATTATCAAGTAGTAGCCGAAGTCGTGAGGCTTCGGAGAAAATAACTATTTGCTCGTAAGCAAAATCCTGTGAAGGCAGGTCGAGACATGAAAGCCAGCGCAAGAACTGACGCGGTCGCCGCTCCATCGCGCTCGACGGCAAGATGGCTCAATTACTTATGGCGACACCGGGCGTTTTAGTAGAACCTCTTAGTAAGCACGTCCGGCGAGAGGTTTCGTCAAGCAATCGGTCCTGTGTTTTCCTGATTTCTTCAATCACTGAGTCAATTTCCTCGTGGCATCGCCACGCCGGTATTCGCAGGATTGTCCAACCGAGATTGACTAGGACGCGGTCTCGTGTAATATCCTGGCGCCGTTGTTGGCTTCTGGCGTCAAGGTGCTGATCGCCGTCAACCTCGATGTTCAGCTTGATTCCTTGTTCCAGCAGCGCAAAGTCCAGCTCGTACCCCTCTACCTCGAGCTTGCCATAGGGTAAGAGATCTTGGAGCTGCATGGCGTCGAGCAGGATTTTCTCAGCCGTGCTGTCCGTGCGGAACTCGGCGGACAGCGGACCAGCGCCCTCATTCCGGGCGACCTCATCGCGCAGATAGACCCGCAAGGAGGCCAAGGTTGGACTCCCCAAATCTCCCATGAGCGGGTGACCGAGAACGATTAGTGCTCGACGGGCGCGGCTGACAGCCACGTTGAGGAGGTTTCTCTCTTTTTCTATCCAACGGACACCGCTCTTAGACATGCCGGGCGAGAGCACGGAGGAAAGAATAACCGCATCACGCTCGTCTCCCTGCAGACGATGTGCGGTTCCACTTACAAAATCGATGTCGTCCAAAAAATCCTGGCCGAATTGCGTTTTGGCTATCTGATCGATGAGCCGCGCCTGCGCAGTAAACGGAGTTACCACGCCGACAGTCTTGTAACCGGATTCGATTGCGCCACGAAGTTGTTTCACTGTCTCCTCTGCCTCTGTCAGGTTTAGCCAGCTTCCTGTGGCGGGCCGTACTGCCGCGCCGTCGACATCGCACCAGTAGATGGCACGATCACGCTGGGATGTATCGGAGACATCCGTCAACACGGTGAGTTCTCCCTTGTAGAACGTTTTATTGAACCAACGGGCGATGTGTGGGTGGCAGCGGTAGTGCTCGTTGAGAAGAATTGGGGTTTGGGGTTTTGCCGCAAACTCAAACGCGGAGTAAGCCGAACCGTCTTTGTGGTGGATGCCGCGGTCGCGTAGATCGTCGTTGTCGAACCCCGTCTGCGTGGCGATCTCCTGTAAGAGTCCATCGCTAAGGGAAACGATCGGGTTCAGTTGATATGGATCCCCCACGATCGCCAAGCGTTTTGCGCGGTAGGCCAATGGCAATACGGCTGCGAGGCTGCACTGGCTAGCCTCATCGACGATCACGAGGTCAAACAATCCTGATTCCAAGGGAAAGTTGGAATGCGCTGTTAATGCCGTACACGCCCAGCCTCGTAAGTAGCGAAACGAATTGCCAATTGCTCTTCTAAAGCGGTCGCCGTTGGCGGGGATTGTGCCGAAGACTGCTAGACGGTTAGCACCAGAGGAGATTCGCGTCGCCGCCTCCACGCGGATTGCGTAGAGGCTTGCATCTGCCCATTTCTGGTCTGCTTCGCGCACAGTGGTCGTTGGGTCGCCCACTGCGGACTTCAGTTGTTGACGCTCAACTCGTCCAATTTCCAATTGGGAGGTCAGCTTTGCTATACGCTGATCAATTTGAGCCCAGATGACGAGTTGATCCAATGAAGCGGTTTCAAGGCAACCGAGTCGCCTACGAAAGCGTCGCGCGCGGAAACGAGGAAACAACCACGTCCGCAACAACCCTCTGGCCCGTTGCTCTATTTCATAGGAACTAATGGACAGTTCAGGAGGGCTCGCGTTAGTCCAGAGCACTCGCGCTGCCTCTTTCAAGGCTCGTCCGAGTTTCTCTTGCTCCTCTACAAGCTGCAACAGTTTCACGTCCAGTTCGTCCAGCCTCGCCAATTTTTCCATTAGCTCGGTGCGCTCAGTGGTGACTCGCTTCAATTGGGCGCGCGTTGCGGCTTGGTTGCCGTGGTGAGCTGCCGCCTGAGCCGACGCCGCGGTAATGCGATCCGGGACCTGCTCGCGCACATCGCGATTGCCGGTGCGGACTAACAAGCCGCCAATCACGTCCTTTTCCGCACGCTCGACGGCCACGTCAACTGCACCATTGTTGGTCGAAGTCACCAAAACCTTGTCGCCGTCCAGCCACGCGTTCGCAACCGCGTTGACTAGGAGTTGCGTCTTGCCGGTCCCAGGTGGGCCGGTCACGACCGTCAGGGGATTTCTGCGGAGACATTCGAGTGTTTCTTCCTGTGATTGGTTGCATACAAGTGGAGCGGCGAGAGGTTCGGACGGAGGTCGCTTATTTTCCTTCTGCGCGAAACCGTTGCGGAGCAGATGGGCCGCAGCCGTAGTTGACCAGTCTTTTCGGGTCTGTAGTTGTCGCAGTTCTTCGCGCAAGGTGCTGGTATATCCAGACCACTCGGCCACGACCGAGATCGCGGCGTTGTAGATGCCTTGTTTGCGACCGATGTTCGATTGGAGGATTCTCGCGTTGAGGGGCGATAATATCTGGAGTCCGAGCAGGTCGGCCGTTCGTCCGGCGAGGACACCAAAAGCGTCGGCATCTCCGAACGGCAAGCCGCGACTTAGCAGGTCGCTAATGTCTTCGGTGATCGAAGGGTCAAAGATACCGCTTGCCGTGATGGCCAAATTGAACTCTGGCTCCATAGTAGCGTGAAGTTCCCACTGGTTATCGGAGCCTTGTTCCGGTTCGACTTGGATAGCGAAAAGAGGAGCAACCTTGGGTGTGTGATCGCGGTCGGTTACGACGATGGTCGGCCAGCCGTAAATGATCGACCCGGCGCGAGACTTCAGTTTATTGGGGAGTTCTCCGGGTGCTGGCGTCGAGTCGCTCTGCCCGACCACCAGTTTCTCTTCCCCACAGTGCAAGAACCACAGAGAGTTCCTTTTGACGTATGGGACCAGTGATTTCGCTGCTTCCGCTTCAATGCACCGTTGCGCATAATGGCATAGTTGCTGCCAGGGAATTTGCCCGCTGTTGGCAGTCGGCTTTGAAGAGCTTGAAGCGCTAGGATTTGCGTTCGTTGCCGTGTTCCGCGAATCGCCCGCTATGCTATCCGATGCGACTTGGGCCGCGGAGCCCTCGCTACCTGCGCAGTCAATACACCAGACTTTTTTCGACGATGGTGACCAGTAGGCGCGCTGGCCCGCCTCTAGCCTCATTGCACACAATTGGCAGCGTCCGGCGTACTTCAGCGCGATAAAACGTAGCTCTTTGGGGCGTTTCATCTTCGGTTTCGGCGTCGTCCGGCAGGTCGCGGCGCATTTCTTCCACCTATTTGACCGCGACTCGCTCTGGCCTCAAGCAATCTCTGATTGTCGATGCGATAGAACAGGGCTATTATAAAATTGATTGAACTGAATTAGTGCAAACCTTCAGCGCAAGGAACGCTCTAGATCGCGGTCAACCCACTAGCATCATCGGTTCACTAAATTGATTTTAAGCCAGCGAAAGAGAGACTATGAAAATCACCGACATTAAGGTTACGCCCTCCCTCGGCGCGGAACATCGCCACTGGTCCTTGCTAAAAATCTTCACCGATGAAGGCATTGTCGGCCTCGGCGAGTGGGCTGGGGGCCCATCGGCCGCGACCCGACCAACATCAATCAATTGCACTACGACCACCTGTGGCAGATGCAGGGCCGCGGTGCCGGCGTGGAAATCGCCCTGTGGGACATCCGCGGCAAGCAGCTAAACGCGCCCATGCACGAACTGCTGGGCGGCAAACTGCGCGACCGCATCCGCGTGTACTGCGACTGCCACTCGGGCGCTCACTGGACGCGGGAAGACTACGCGCGGCGCTGGCAGGAGACGCGGGCCAGCGGGCAATTGGATCCGGTGTACGAAACCAGCGCCTACGTGTCCATGGCCCAAGAAGTGGTGGCCGAAGGATACACCGCGATCAAGTTCGATCTCGACGTGCCCAACCCTTGGAAGCTCGACGCGTACGACCGCT
>JAGWBY010000143.1:0-18863 GCA_021295675.1 Candidatus Latescibacterota bacterium
CGTATCCGTGGTTCTGGGTGGGCTTATGATCTTGCGGGACGCCGGGCGCGAGGTGCAAGTAGCCCGCCTGCGCTCCGAGTTTGTCGCCAATGTATCGCACGAGTTGCGCACCCCGCTCACGTCCATCCGCATGTACGCCGAGACCCTGCTCATGGGCCGTTACCGGTCGAACGAACAGAGGCAGGACTATCTGACCACCCTCCTGCACGAGAGCCAACGATTGTCGCGCTTGGTGGATAACGTGCTGGATTTCTCCCACATTGAGCGCGGCGACCGGACCTACCAGCGCCAACCCTGCGACTTAGGGGCTGTGGCCCGAGACGCGTTGGAGACCTTCGGCGGAGTCTTCGCTGCAGAAGGCTTTGAGGTGGAGGAAGCTATTGCTGAGGAACTGCCCCCGGTACTAGCCGACCAGGAAGCGGTGGAAGGCGCGGTAGCCAATATCCTAGGCAACGCAGTCAAGTACTCATCCGAGCACAAGGCCATCCGTCTAGCCGTGGAACAACGCGGAGCTGAGGTCGTCGTCGAGGTAGCCGACCGGGGCATCGGCCTCCCCGCAGGTGAAGAAGCGCCGGGGAGCTAACGCGGCCAGTACTGCGGGAACCGGATTGGGATTGTCTCTAGTCAAAAGCGTGGTCGAGGCGCATGAAGGCCGGGTGGAAGCCGCCAACCGGGCGGACGGCGGCAGTGTATTCCGTCTGTACTTCCCGGTGCATTACGAGGACAAAGATCATGCCTAAAATTCTGGTCGTCGAAGACGAAGCAGCCATCGCCCGAGTGCTGGTCGATAATCTGCTCTTTGAAGGCCACGAGGCCGAGGCGGTCGCCGACGGAGCCGAGGGACTAGAACGGGCCTTGGCTTGGCAGCCGGACCTGATTCTACTGGATGTAGTGCTGCCCACGATGGATGGATACGAAGTGTGCCGGCGGCTACGGGCGCAGGGAGCGGCCACACCCATCATCATGCTCACGGCTCGCGGCGAAGAAGTCGATAAAGTTCTAGGCCTGGAGCTAGGAGCCGACGACTACGTCACCAAACCCGTGGGCGTCCGCGAACTCATGGCTCGGATCAAAGCGGTGTTGCGACGGGGCGAGTTGGCACCAGCCACAGATTCGGTACTGGAATTCGGGAAGGCGCGGATCGACTTCGACCGCTACGAGGCGACCGTAGATGGCCGGACCGTGCATCTGTCCCCCAAGGCGTTTGGCGTGCTGCGCCTCCTATGGGAGAGCAAGGGCCGTGCCCTGACCCGAGCGCAGATCTTGGAGCAGGTGTGGGGCTACGAAGTGTATCCTACCACGCGCACGGTGGACAATCACATCGCCGAACTGCGCAACCGCTTGGAGGCCGACCCGGCCCAGCCGCGCCACATCCTCACGGTACACGGAGTCGGATACCGCTTTGTGGAGTGAAGCCAGAAAGTACAATCTTTTTGCACATCCATGACAAAACCATGACAACTCCGACAAGGCCGACGTTTAGGTTCAAAGGTGAGCGCACAACCGCGCATTCACTCACCTGAACAAGGAGGTCCATCATGGCGCGCGTTACTGCAATTTTCCTCAGTTGCGTATTACTGACTGCTAGCAGTCTGCTAGCCAGTAATGTCGAGGAAACTTATCAGGCGGCCCTCGCGCAGGAGAAGGGAGAGGGCAACCTAAAGGAGGCCATTCGCCTCTACCAGCAAGTGATTGAGGCACACGAGAAAGGCGAGGCAGACGAAAAGATGGCGGCCCGGGCGCAGCTACGCATCGGGGTATGCCAAGAGAAGCTAGGGTTGGCACAGGCGCGCCAGACTTACGAAGCCGTCCGCGACAAGTACCCCGACCAGCCGCAGGTGGAAGTGGAAGCGGAACAACGCCTAGAATCGGCTCACCAGCGTGAGGAGATGATTGAGGAACCGTCCCACCGCACTGCCTCTGAATCCTATATCCACCGACAGTTGCAGCAGATAATGGAGCGGGCTAAGCAACAGACGGAACTGACCGAGCGGCAGATGAAGGCCATTCACCGGCAGCTAACTAAATGGAGGTTGGAGAGGGCCAAGCGGGACACCGGTGCCGACTCGGCATTTAGCGACGAGCGGGTGCGCCGACAGTTGGAGGCTGCCCAACGGCAGATGGAGCAGCAGATGAAACAGGCCGAGTGGCAGATGAAACAGACCGAGCGGCAGATGGAGGCCCTCCAGCGGCAACTAGAGCGGCAGCAGGAGCAAATGGAGCGACAGATGAAACACGCCGAGCGGCAAATGAAGCGGGGCATCGATGCCCATGCGATGTTCCTCGGCGAGCGGATGCACGGGATACAGGATTACGTGGAGGGTATCAAGTCCTCCCTAGGCGCCGGTGTCGATTCGGTATTCATCGACGAGCAGGCGCGCCGACAGTTAAAAGCTCTCCAGCAGCAGATGGAACAGGCCAAGCGGCAGATGAAACAGACCAATAAGCAAATTGAGTGGCAGAGTCAGTCAAGCCACGATCTCCCCTTCCACGATAATATTCTTTTATCTTGGAAATTTTTAGGGACGGAGCGAAAGACGGATATCAAAAAGTTCCTCCGTCGTGCCACCGACATGGACCCAGTGGCCAAGGTGCCCACAAAGTGGGAATTCCACCTCGACGCAGACCGGAAGCCTATGGAGCGTCCGTCGCGGTTCCACGAGTACGCCGTCGCGGACTTCGACGATGCGGAATGGGCCAATATAGAGATCGGACGACCTTGGTCAGAACAGGGCTATACTGACTACGAGGGAGGAGCTTGGTATCGTGCCAAGCTCACGATAGCAGCCGATCGCGTACGTCCAGTACAAATGTATATTGAAGGGAAGTATCAGTCTATCGAAGTGTACGTCAATGGCCGCGCAACCGCCTTAGTTGGTAGCGTCAACATCATGGAACGGCCGCTCATCGTCGATATTGGCCCCATAGCCGTGCGCGATGGCGAGAATACGGTGGCCCTGTACGTGTACGGCGGGACGAACAGAGCGGGCATCGATAGAATCAATGTGTATCAGCCTATCTTCGATTGGGCCTCACCCAGCTTGAAGAAGGGAGCGGATCAGCAGTACTCCTCCTATGCCAACTCGCCTGTGGTGATACCCTACTCCCATAAAAAGGTAGCCAAGGTGCCTACGCAGTGGAAATTCCGCCTCGATGAGCGCCTCGATGAACGCAGGCTGAATCCTCTACTGGACCGCGAGTACGCCGCCTCGGGCTTCGATGATTCGGAATGGGCCGATATCAAGATCGGACAGGCTTGGGAGTCCCAAGGCTATGCCGGTTACAACGGGGGGGCTTGGTACCGGACCCAAATTAAGGTGGATGCAAAAGAAGGCCAGCCCGTGCATCTAGCCTTCGGCGGAGTGGATCAGCACGCCACTGTGTATGTCAATGGCCACTGGGTCGGCGAACACAATAAGTGGAGTCGGCCATTCATTCTCGATATCAGCGACCAAGTCATGCGCGATGGCGAGAATACGGTCGCACTCTACGTGTTCGATGGAGAGGGCATGGGCGGCATCTACGGCACCGTAAAAGTGATCCAGCCTACCAAGGAAGAAAACCTCGACCGCTACTTGGCTAACCGCAGCACCACCACTTGGTAAACTTTTTCTTTTAGCTAGGGACACTGCGGCCTAGCTAGAGTGAATCACGCTCAGAGGAGATATAAATGGACAAGGCGGCAGCAGCTTTAGCGCGCATGAAGGGACCGGTGGTCCCGCTCAATTTGTGCTTTGACGAGAGCGGCGCAGTGGACCACCAAGCAGTAGCTATATACGTAGATTGGCTCAGCGCACAGGGAGCGCCCATCCTGATGTTGACTTACGGCAGCAGCGAATTCGCCTGCCTAGACGACGAGGATATTTGGGCCGTGACCGAGACGGTGGGCCAAGCCTGCGCCGGCCGGGCCTTCTGCATCGGCGGTACGGGTTTTTGGAAGCCAGCCAAGACGCGGGATTATCTAGCCCATGCTCAAGCTGTAGGGATGGACGCGGTCAAAGTCCAAGTCCATCCCTATTTGGGCAATACCACACCGGTTCTGGTCAATTACTTCGACGCCTTGGAAGGAGCCGCTGATATCCCCCTGCTGCTGTGGGCCGGCGGCCAACCCCCTTTCCCTTTAGAAGCCGCCGTGGAACTAGCCCAACGCCCCCACATCATTGGCATGAAAAACGACGGCGACCAATTCTACACGTATTACGACCTGATCCGCCAGACGCGCAATTTCGGTTTCGGCGTGATCAGCGGCGGGCAGATGCGCAACTTCGCCTTTGGCTATCCGCTCGGCTCCCCCGCCTATCTGTGCACAGTAGCACCCTTCCGACCCGACATTGCCAATGCCTTCTACAATTGGGATTTGGTGTACCGCTATGAAGAGCCGTGGTTGCAGTGGGCTATCAAACACAACTGGCTGGCTTCCATAAAAGCGGCCATTCAATTGAAGGGCCTCTACCCCAACCACCGCTTAGGGCCGCCCCATCCGGCACCGGAGCTAGATCTCGTCGAAAAGCTCAAAGTCCTGTTCGACGAGATATATCAAGGGGAATTTTAATTCATAGCTTAACGGCAATGAGATGCGACTTTTCCAGCGGCAGGATATAGGTCAGATAATCGGCCGTCTCGTCTAAGCGGCTTCTAAAGGCGGCCCACTCCGGATTCTGGTCCCATTGTTCTACTTTGGACCAGCCATCGACAAAGAGAAACGCCCCCGACACCAGACGGCTTTCCAGCATGGTGAACATGGGCGCAAAAGCGGGCAGGCCGAAATCTACAAAGACAAAATCCACGCACTCGGGGAGAGCCGCGATAAAGACATCCCCTTCCCCAGTGTAGCATTCCACCAAGTGATCCAGACCAGCTTGGCGCAAATTGGCTTGGGCCGCCGCCGTTTTTTCCGGCATCCGATCCAAACTATATACGCGCCCCCCGGTGCGCTGAGCCGCGGCGGCTAGATGCAGAGTAGAGTAGCCATGCGAAGTGCCGAACTCGATCAAGGTCCGTGCCTGTTGGTGAATCGCGGTCAGACAGAGGTAATGGGCCACTTGGGGACTGACGGCCTTGAGACGCAAGGGGTCCGTGGAGCCAGCTTGACGCTCCTGCTGATCGCGTTGGTGCAGACCGGCGACAAGGGCTTGTTGCGCCGGCGTGAAAAGAGCTTCGATATGCATTCAGTCGGCCTCAGCAAACGGCGGCACCACCTCGTCGTCCAGTGGAAAGATGGGACGCACACAGTGCTGGTAGGGCAATGTCTTGAGATTGGCGCTGGTAGATCCGGGCACATCAACCGCGACAATCCGTGCGGCGATGGCCTGGTAGTGGGTGCGAAAGCCATTGGGTGATTTGCACACGACCAAGTCGTAGTCAGCCGGATCGTGCCCTTGACTCTGGTACACTTTGCGGCCGACGATGGGGGCGGCTTCTTGGGTCACTAGCAGCGTGAGATTATCACTAGTCAAAATGGCCGTGCGGCTAGGCGGCACTACATACCCGAATTCGGTGGTAAAGGCCCCGTCGGACAGGCTTTTGACATATAGGGGCAATTCCACCGGCGCAAAGCGCTCCGAGTCGAGAGTGCCGCCCAAGGGACAAGTGAACCGGCCCCCTACCCCAGTCCGATAAGCGGCTTCCACCGCAGGAGCATCCACTATGGGAATGAGCGCGCGCTTGCTGTAGTTGTATTGGAGCAGGCCCTTGAGAATGGCGTTGCTGTCGCCGCTGGCACCCGAGGCCGTGGAATCCGCCGCGTCGGAGAACACCGTGAGTCCCTCGGTCTCTTCGGCCAGATGCACGGCTTGTTCGAGCGGGGTGAGCTTGGGGATCCAGCGGGGGCGATTTTTCCACATGAAGCGGGCTAATTCCAGCGCCAACTCCTCGGCTTGGGCTGGATCGTCGTCGGTGGTGACGATTGCATTGGACTGCAAATCGGGCACATCGGTAAAGGGGTTGCCAATAACGACGCCAGCAGCCAGACCACCTAAAGACGCCTCAATTTCACGGCAGCGGCGGATGGCTTCGCCAAAGCAGCCGGTAGCAGTGATGAGTTCATCGCCGCGAGCCAATAGCGGGATAGACACGCGGGTCGTTGTGGGCTTGACGTGCCCGTCTAATTGGCGCAATAGCAAACGGGCCGCACGCTGGCCGGTGTCGCGCATATCCGTGTGCGGATAGGTGTGGAGAAAGACCAAGGCGTCGGCTGCATCGACCAGCCGCTGCGAGATGACCGCGTGCAGGTCCATGGCCGCGACAATGGGCACGTCCCCGACGATTTCCCGAATGCCAGACGCGACGTGGCCTTCGGGATCGATTTCGGTTTCACCAGCCATGGCCCCGTGCAGCGACAGACAGACTGCATCAACTGGGGCGTGGGCCTCGACGGCGGCTAACAATTCGCCTATGAGGCGCTCCATATCGGGATCGGCGACCAAGCCGCCGGTGGTATTGCACCAAGCCCCGTACGTGGGGACCAGTTCGATGTCAGAACGAGCCTCGAGAATGTCGATATTGCCGCCTAGCGTGGAATTGGACGAGCGGGCTGCTTCTAACAGGTCTGCCCCCCGGTGGATCGTGAAGTCGTCGTAATAGGTGCGCTGAGGGTTAAAGCTGCCGACTTCGTGGTTGAATTTGGCCAGAAGAATACGTTTCATAAGGAACCTTCCGCGGAGGCGATTGGGATGGGTTGCAGAGGTTTTCAATGTACCCGAGGATTCCAAGGACGCAAGACAGTGCCTAGCGCACGAGCAGGATGCATAACGTCAGTTGAGAAGATTTCTTGATGGAACTTAAAAATGAATTTTCGATTCTATATTGATCTAGATACTGAGCAGCCCCACATTTACAAACACGATGTTGACGAGAATGAAGTGAAAGACGTGATGCTCAATGCGCTGGAACATCGCCCCGGTCGCGACGGTGCTCGTTTAGCTCTGGGGCAGACGCGTGGCGGTCGGTATCTGCGCGTTGTCTACAAGCCCGATGATTATCCTCCCGATAGCTTCTTCATTATTACCGCTTTTGATATACGCGGTAATGAATTGAGGAGTCTTCGCCGCCGCCAACGCAGGAGAGGATAAGGTGCCGACTCTGCCCTAAACAAGGAGGGCAACATCTCATGCAACGTATCATCCTCGCCTAAAAGGCGACAGGCTCCTGGAGAAAGCTATATGAATAAAATAGATAGAAATAAATACCCCGAGGGATGGAATCAAGAGCGCGTCCAGAGGGTCATTAAACACTACGAAAACCAGAGCGAAGAAGACGCCATCGCTGAAGATGAGGCGGCCTTTGAACAGGGCTATACTGTGATGCAGGTGCCTCTCGAACTGGCCCCCGTCGTGCGTCAACTCATCGCCTTGATGGAAGAGAAAACCAGTGCCGCTTCCTGAGCCGCGATATTCCGTACATCAATCGGTATTACCTCGCCCCGATTTTGAACAACGAATCGGGCGAATCGTCCACTAAGATCATAGAGCGGTTCTTCGGTGCCTTATCCGGGACTGAAAAACGCCTCGTGCGTTGCGGAGCCAGCCCGTCGCTCAATCCACACCTTTTTCTTTCCGCAGCTAGCAGTCCGGCCATAGTATTGTGGCCGCAAGCAGACGGTCTCCAAAGGAGATTTGTATGAACGTCCCCCCTACCGACGGCATCCGCGTCGCCGTCACCGACCTTGAAGCATTAGTCGTCGAGATTTTCAAGGCCGTGCCAATACCGGAAGATCACGCTCGGCTCATCGCTGGCAAACTAGTCGAATGCGACCTGCGCGGCGTCGTCAGCCACGGCACCCTCCAAGTCAATCGCTACGTCCGCTCATTCCAAGACGGACAAATCCGCATACTCAAGGAGGGACCAACCACCGCCGCGCTCTCCGGCGACGGCGGCTTGGGCTACCTCGTCGCCACCAAGGGCATGGAAATGGCTATCGCCAAGGCCCAAGAAGTTGGAATCGGCGCGACCACCTCCACCTACCACGCTCATCTTGGTAGCACCGGCAACTACGCACGCATGGCCATGCGCGCAGACCTAATCGGCATCTCCACCTCCGGTCGCAATGCCTCCGATCGCTACGATCGCGATTCGACGATTCGAGGCTCCATCCAAGGCAGCCCACCCCTAGCCTTCGGCATGCCGTCCGGAGAGGGCAAACCGACCTTCCTACTCGATTTCGCTAGCCACTACGCAATCGACGACGAGACCTTCCTGAAGTACCCGCCGGTTTTCATCAAGGCCATCGGCATTTCGCACGTGGGCAATATCCTATCGGGTACTTTGGGAGGGCAGATGCTGACGGAGTTTTCTCGTGGCAACATCGAATTCACCGGAGCCGATCAATCGGGCTTCTTCCTCGCCATGGACGTGAACTGCTTTTCCGATCTCGACGCTTTCAAGGCCGATATGGACCACCTGATGGACGAGGCCAGTCGCATGAAGCCACTGCCCAGTTTCGACGAGTCCTTCCTACCCGGCGGCAAGGAGCTAGCGCGGGAAACTGAGTACCGCAGAGATGGCGTGCCGATTTCAGCGCAAGCAGTCGAGGGGCTTGAGGAAGTAGCAAAAGAATTCTCCATCGCCACTCCGTGGCAGCGCAACTGAGGCAACCTTCCGCAGCACGCGACCCAAAAACGGAGCTAAAAAATGAATATCGCGCTCATCGTGATTGACACCCTCCGCTACGATTATATCGGTACAAACGGCAATACCTATATCGAAACGCCAAATATCGACCGCTTTGCAGCAAAAGCATGGGCATTCGACCGCGCCTTCTGCGCCAGCTTCCCAACGATCCCGTACCGGAGGCCCTTCCATCCGTGGCAGCCGCTGCGCCACGAACGACAGACCCTCCCCTCGACGCTGGCCGAACGCGGCTATGCCACGCAACTGATCCACGATACCCCACACCTCGTCAACGGCGGCCACAACTTCGATTGGCCCTTTCACGCGTGGACATTCATCCGTGGGGCTGAAGTTGATCGCGACTGGATCGACGATTCCGCGGCTTGGCCGGACAACTGGTGCCATCAACCCATGTTTGCCTGCCTCGGTGAAAACGCCGCGAGAAGCGGGCTCCTCCAGACCTACGCCCGGGCGAACCGCAACCGCAAAAGACCGGAGGATTGGAACTGCGCAAAGTTGTTCAGAAGCGCGGCCCAATTCCTCAAAGACAATGCGCAGCGCGAGAATTTCTTCCTCTGGGTGGATTGTTTCGATCCCCACGAACNNNTACGACGCGCGGCCGGACTACGATGGGCGCGTTGACCCGCGCAGCCTCTTCGGCGGGCGCAACAACAAAGACCTCCCCGACGAGGCCAAGGAACACATCAAAGCGCAATATCCGGCGAAATTGACTTGGATGGACCACTGTTTTGGGCAATTCTTGGACGCGCTCGAATCCACCGGGCTCGACCGGAACACGGCCGTCATCTTAACCGGCGATCACGGCACCAACGTCGGTGAGCGCGGCACCTTTGGCAAAGGACAACCGGTGCGCGAAGCCGAAGCGCATGTCCCGCTCTTCATCCGCCTGCCGGATGGCGATGCCGGACGGAGCGATGTTATTGTGCAACCGCAAGACTTCTTCTCCACGATCCTCACAATCCTCGGCGAACCGGAGCCAGAAGGCATTGAGGGCTATGATATTTTAACCCCCGCCCGGCGCAGTGAAGCCGGCCAACGGCAGCTCGCATTGGCAGGTGGAAGCCTCGAACGCTGGAATCAAGCCGAGCAGCATCCGAACTTCGTCCTCTTTACCGCCTTTGACAAAACCTATAGCCTCGAAGTCGCCGCAAAGCCAGAACACTCGCGCTTGGCGCGACTTGGTTCGCTGGACTACGTGGAGAAGGCGCATCCAGAGGTCGTCACCCAAATGCACGCCGCCGCAATTGATGAACTCGAACGCCGCGGCACAGACCCCGGATTAATCGCTTGGCTCCGCAACGGCGGCGAAGGCGAACTGCCCGCTAATCCCCAATACTGGGACGGGTATCCCGGCCCAGCCGGTTTTAGGCCGTACTTTTCCAAACTCTACACCGAATGACTTGCAAGGGTTGACGAGGCTGCATGGGATTCTGACAATGTTGATAGAGCCTAAGAAAGGGGCAGAATGGAACACAGGGTAGCGCAGGCGTCGTTGTTCAATGAGAAGGACGCGGCGAATAAGGGATCAGTCTTCAGCGACCCGGCTTTTTCTGGCAACAAGCGTCTTCCCGTCCATCGCTGGGTGCCGTGGATCGCTGGATACTCTCAGCAGTTTGTCCAAGACGCTCTCAAGCGCTATCTGCCAACTCAGGGGAGGAGTAGGAACGACCTTGGTCGAAGCCATCCTCTCAGGTCACCATGCCCTAGGATTTGAGATCAATCCCTATGCGGCGTTAGCCTGCCGGACCAAACTGAATGCCTGTAATCTCGACCCACAGACCGTGCGGGCAATGCTCACGAGGTTCTGGACGTTCTACGAGTCGGCGGCTGAGGACGCTTACGCACCGCACAGTACCCCACCCCCCGGTTTCAAAACCCGAGGCGAATTCTACAGCCCCAAGGTGCTACACAAAGTGCTCTGTGCGCAGGACTTCATAGCGGACCTAGAAGAGGGCCTGTTGCAAGACCTCTTCCGGGTTGCCTTTGGGGCCACCATGATCACCTACTCGAATTACTCTTACGAGCCGAGTTTGGGCCGCAGATCTACGGCTGGCAAAGCCGATATTGAAGATTTTCCCGTGGGAGAGACGATTGCGCAGAAACTCACGGATATGGCCCAAGATATCGAGTGGATGAAGGGACAGTTGAACGGCACGCATCCTGACAACGAAGTATTTCCCGAATCTTTCTTTACCTGCAAGGATCACCTTGCCGCCGACTCGGTAGATGCACTCATCACCTCGCCCCCCTACTTGAACAACTATCACTACAACCGCAATACCCGGCCTCACCTCTACTGGTTGGGATTTGCAGAGGCCCCTCGCGACCTCAAGCCGCTAGAAGAGCAGAACTTCGGCAAATTCTGGCAAACGGTCCGAGATCAGGAGTGCGTAGATCTCAGCTTTGAACTAGATGATCCAGAAATCCAAGGATGCTTGGAGACGCTGCGGAAAAAACACCCAGAAAAAGGCGTGTACGGAGGCAACGGCTGGGCCAATTACGCCGCCTCGTACTTCAACGATTGCTACCGCTTCTCCAAATCAGCCCATTACGCGCTCAAGCCAGGTGGAACAGCCTTGGTAGTGATCGGCAACAGCATCCTACAAGGGATAATGGTACCTACGGATCGCTTTCTGGGTACGATCGCTGAGGCCGCCGGCCTAGAACTAGTAGACATCCACATACCCAGAGCCACCCGCGTGGGCAACAGCATCATTAAGTCCGATGTACGAGTCGCCAAGGCCAAAGACGCCCACCAACTCTATGAGGCTGTGGTGGAACTACGAAAGCCTTAGCTGCCTTGCCGAATCTTGGCAATGATGTCTTCCAATTGAGGAGCTGGCCCAGTGAGGCGGTCAGCCCAGTGCCTACCTGGATGTAGTACATCCCATTCGGAGAGAGATTGGTTATCGCGGCGCTGGCCCTGATCGTGGTTCCCGAATCCATCTACTACGGTGTTCCAGAGTGGCTTGCAGGTTCGTATCAAGGTGGACTCCACCGCTGAAATCAGATCTGTCTCGGCGTCCTTAAGGATCATGAAGCGGTAGCTGAAATCAGGCACCTTTAGATTCTCAACGCTATCGATAGAGCGGACGTGTTCTTTTAGACGTTCATAGAGTCTCTTGTCTTGGTCCGAGTGAGTGGTTCGGCCTTTCCGCCAGCCCTTAGGCACAGCCTTCCCGATGTAGATAGGCTGGCGGCAACCCTGCTGATTCTGGCGAGCCATCTGGCTGTAATGGTCAAAGGAGCCGAGATAATAGAGGGCGTAAACGCCGACCCCGGCAAAGTCGGTAGCAGGTGGTAAGGGATGAACCGGGGTTTTGGTGAGAAATTCGACAGCTTCCTTGACTACACTCTTGAATTTCGGTGAGCGGAAGGTGTGCTGGTCGGGGTTTACTGGTGACGAGGACATAGTCTCAGGGCTTCAAGAGAAAAGTTATCGAACAAAATTTCACTCCCACACCCGCTCCTCCAGCACCCCTTCGCACTCCCGCCCATCCTCAAAGACCACCCGCACCTCCACCTGCTGCCGGTCAAAGTCGGCGGGCAGCTCCCACAGATGCGTCGCCAACTCACGCGACGATTCGGCCAGCGGATCGATCGGGGCCAGAGGCCCCAAGTCCCCCACCTCGACCTGCGTGCGCGGCGAACCATCGAACACATTGACAAAGCGACGACTCGAAGCCTGATGTCGGCACAGTTCCACCGCCTCGTCTTGGTGTGGCTGGAAAGCGTGATACTGGCTCCTGAAACCCCTTTCCGCATCGACTTCGATCACCCGATACCCCTGCGGTTCGCGTCCTTGCGGGCCGCGGCTTTCCAGCCCCGTCTTCCACCAATTGCCCGACACCGCCGCGGTGGTCATAACCTCCATAGCGCCGACGAAGTGGCGGTCGTTTTCATGGTGGTGGCCGTGCAAGGTGATCACCCGTTCAAAGGGCTGCAATAGCGTCAGCAAGCGCCGCGCCCCGGCAATCTCATTGGTGGGAAAGGCCATGTTCGGCACCTGACCCGAGCGTTGTGGAAAAGTCGTCGATACCGGCACGTGGCTGGCCACCACCAGTGGAGCTGCACGGTCCAGCCCCGCCAAATCCGCAGCCAGCCACTCCAACAGCCCCTCGTCGGCCAAGACGTGCCAGTTGGACGGATGATCCTCGGTCGGCTCGAAATAGTGCACCACGTCCAGCAGCACAAAATGTACGCCGCCAATATCAGCGCTGGCGTGCACCGTCCCCCC
This sequence comes from Candidatus Latescibacterota bacterium, assembly GCA_021295675.1. The sequence goes on from JAGWBY010000143.1 coordinate 12,866, forward strand.
TTGCTCCCGAGGCAGATAACCGCTGCACATCTCGTGGTTGCCGTGGCTCAACAGCACCGGCACAGATACCCTCTCCATGGTCTGGGCGTATTGCGCTAGCGCCTCGGGTATGAGGCCCACGTCGCCGCCGTTGATCAGGACTTCAGGCTGATGCTCCAGCATCGATTCCACACACACCTCAAATCCCCGGAAGGCGTCTATCCCGGAGTCGAGGTGAATGTCGGTGAAGTAGATGAATTTCATTGGGTTATTTCCTCCCTCATTTGTTGCACTGAGCGTTGCTGAGAATCCAAACGTCTTTCTTGCTCACTAACCATTAATCAATGTAAACTTACCCTACAAACGCAATTGCTTCCGGCTGGTGCACAAGCAGATCGCATGACGGCTACGGCTGGAACGAGTTCTCCAAACGGCAGCTTTTACCTGTGGAAGTGAGGATTGTATGGCCTTCGCCCGCGTCTCCCATCCCGCTCTTTTCCAAGCCCCTCTAGGTCGAGGTACCGCCACCGTCCTCGGCCCCCAAGGCTTGCGTCTGACCGGCCTGACCAGCTTTCACCTCGACGAGGGGCCCGACTTTGCTTGGCTCAATATCTACCGCACCCTAGCCGATGGCCGCCAACTCGAAATCACGCGCGAGCGCACCCCAGACCAAGTGGCCCAAGAAGGCGATAGCGTCGCAGTACGCTGGGAGGCCTGCCCTGCGGTGCAAGCCGAATTGCAGGCGCACTACCGCATCGCTGGACCCGACAGTCTCGACGCCACCTTCAGCGCCCACCTAGCCGCCGATTACCGACGTTTTGAATTCTTTATCGCCAATTATTTTACTCCCCACTACACGCCGTACTTTCCCGTGCAGGACGACCGCACCCACCCCGAAGGCGTCACTTGGTACCAAAAGCAGTGGTACGGCCACAACGAGGCCGAATCGTGGGCGCGCGATGAAGACGCCGAAGCCTCGACGGCTATCCTCTCAACTGGCGTCGAGGGCCGTACTACGCCCATGCCTTGACGCTGCAAGAGCACCGCTACGGCCACGCCATTCTGCTCATGGCCCGGCCCGCCGACTGCCTGGGCCTGTCGGGTTACAACAGCTACCACAACGCCCAGTACTTCCACTTGGGCGGCGACGACGTCCAAGCCGGCCAACACCTGACGTTCACCATTCGCTTGGTGCTACTGACCGAGTGGGACGATCTGCAGGCAGAGGCCCTGACGCGCTATCATCAATGGCTGGAGGAATGAGGAATAATGGAACTGCTCAAACTCGGCGTCATCGGCTGCGGTTGGGCCGGCCAACAGGCCATCAAGGCGGCTCAGGCCAGCTCCCTAGTCGATGTCGTGGCTTTAGCCGATCTAGACGACCCGCGCCGCAGCCGCGTCGCCAGCGAAGAAGGCGTGCCACGCCAATACGGCCCCTACCAAGACCTGCTGGCCGACGCCCAAGTGCAGGCCGTGCTGCTAGCCGTCAATCCACCCGCCCGCTACCCCATGGTCCTGGACGCTTTTGCCGCCGGCAAACACGTCTTGGTGCAAAAGCCGCACGCGGTGCGAGCCGCGCATATCTTGGAATTCGAAGCGGCGGCCGAGCGCGCCGGTACCACGTTGCAATTCTGCTATTTCATGCGCCACTTTCCCCACAACCGCAAATTGCGCGTCGCAGTACAAGAAGGCTGCATCGGCGAGCCGTATCACGCCCGCATTTTCCTCAAATTCAATTCGCGCCCGCCGGCCGACAGCTTTGAAAGCTGGACCAATGTGTATGGTCACAAAGGCGGTGCCCTAGGTCAGCACGCCTCGCACGAACTCGACCTAGCTTGGTGGTGGATGGGCTGTCCCAAGCCGCAGTGGGCCTTTGCCGTCAAGCATACCATCGAGCCGCTGTACCACGGCCATGAGGGCGCGGCTGAGGATTACTTTTCCGGCTTGGTCGGTCTGGAAGCCGGCAAGACCATCCAGATAGACTGCTCGCGCTGGCTGCACTGCGACACCCCCACGACCGTGGAATTGTACGGCAGCGAGGGGGCGCTATCTCAGGGAGTTATATGGCACTGGGAGGACGGGCAATTTGCCGCGCGGGAAGCCGCCGCAGAATCGGATATGCCCCACACCCAACCGCCTGCAGACGGCCTATCCTTCTACCACGAAATCGAGCACTTCGCCCGCGCCGTAGCCGGCCAAGTCAAAGCCGACGTCGATGCCCGTGACGCCTATTGTACGACAGTGCCCAACGTCGCGAAAAAGTAATGATCGACTGAAGAAGAAACTCACGGACGCCAAGCCGCTTTCAGGGCACCCCAGCTAGTTGGGGCAACCGCGCTGGCGACATCAATGCGCTGGAATTCCACGGTTTCGACCCCATCCTCCTCCGTAGTAGTAATGAACAAAGTATCCCCTTCAATGGCATAGGTGCTATTTATCTTCTCGAATTCACCGAGTCCTAATTCAGCAAGGAACTCGTCCTCATCGAGTTCAGCGAGGAACTCATCGACGAACGCCTGTTCATACGCTGGGTAATCCTCGTCGGAGACTCCCTCTAAGTCTGCGGCTAAACGGGCGAAGCCACGGGCGAAGCCACGGGCGAAGCCGATGTAGAATTCCTTCATGAACTCGCTGAACTCGACGGGGGTCATCTTCTTATCGTCGACGATATAGTACAATTCGACTATATCAACCCAGAGGCTGTCGCCCGCAACTCGATAGGTGCCGGTGAACTGGATAGAGAGCGCCTCTATGGGAGATTCGACTTCGCCTTCGCCCCCCTCGATGTTTTGGTCGAGCGCAAAGGTTCCATCCGCCTCGAAGGTCAGGCTCACGGTAATCTCACTGATTTCCTCATCGATATAGGTCCCCTCCCAAGTGCCGTGGAGTGCCTCTTCTTGGGCGGCGAGCGGCAGGGCGAGCAGACAGAGGAACGCGATAGACGGCAGAAGCTGATGCATGACGGCCTCCTTTGCAGGACAATACTGCACAGGGATAAGAGTACTCCGGGACAGCATCCGCAGCAAAGTGGAACAGCGTCCACCCCCAGTTGACGGGGTAAAACTCAGACGCTACTATCCGTCTTTCGTTCCACTTCCTCACAGCAGAAAGCACACACCATGACCGAATCCACTCCCATCAGCAAGAACATCACCCAAGGCCCGTCCCGGGCCGGGGCACGCGCCATGTACCGGGCCGCCGGCTTCGACGCCGACGCCCTGCGCAAACCCCTCATCGGCATCGCCAACACCTGGACCGAGCTCGGCCCCTGCAATTTTGGCCTGCGCGGCCTAGCCGAGCACGTCAAGGCCGGCATCCGCCAAGCCGGCGGCACCCCTCTCGAATTCAATACGGTGGTAATCTCCGACGGCATCACCATGGGCACCGAAGGCATGAAGACTTCGCTCATTTCGCGCGAAGTCATCGCCGACTCCATGGAACTGGTGGTGCGCGGCCACATGCTCGACGGCTTTGTCGCCCTCACCGGCTGCGACAAGACCACTCCAGGGGCCATTATGGCCATGTGCCGCTTGGACATCCCCTCGGTGCTGCTCTACGGCGGCTCGATTATGCCCGGCCATCACAACCAAGTTGACATCACCATCCAAGACGTGTACGAAGCCATCGGTGCCCACGCCACCGGCCGCATCGACGACGACCAACTGCGCCTCATCGAAGAAAACGCCTGCCCCGGAGCTGGCTCCTGCGGCGGCCAATTCACCGCCAATACCATGGCCACCGCGGCCGAGATCCTCGGCGTGGCCCTCATGGGCTCAGGCTCGGTGCCAGCCACCGACCCGCGCAAGGAAGCCGTCGGCGTCCAAGTCGGAAGCCTAGCCGTCGACTTGGTGCGCCAAGATCGCAAACCCTCGCAAATCATCACCCGCCCTGCCCTCGACAACGCCATCCGCTCCATCGCCACCACCGGCGGCTCGACCAACGGCGTGCTGCACTTTCTGGCCATTGCCCGGGAAGCCGGATTGGAGTTGGACATTGAGGATTTCCAGACCTTGAGCAGTTCTACCCCACTCATGGTTGACCTCAAGCCCGGCGGCCGCTTTGTCGCCCCCGACTTGGACAAGGCCGGCGGCATCGCCTTGGTAGCCCGCCGCCTCAAAGAAACTGGCCTGCTACACGAGGACGCCCTCACGGTATCGGGCCGCACCATTGGCCAAGAGGCCGACCGCGCCGCGGAAACCCCCGGCCAACAGGTCGTGGTTCCGGTCGATAAACCGCTGAAAAAATCGGGTGGTCTAGTCGTGCTCAAGGGCAATCTCGCCCCCGAAGGCGCGGTGGTGAAATTAGCCGGCCACGAACGCGCCCAGCACCAAGGCCCGGCCCGCGTCTTCGACAGCGAGGACGCAGTCATGCCAGTTATTGAGCAGGGCCGCATCCAGCCCGGCGACGTGGTCGTCATCCGCTACGAAGGCCCCAAGGGCGGGCCTGGTATGCGCGAGATGTTAGCCGTCACCGGAGCCATCGTGGGGGCGGGTCTGGGCGACTCCGTGGCCCTAGTCACTGATGGCCGCTTTTCGGGTGCCACTCGCGGCCTGATGATCGGCCACGCCGCGCCCGAAGCCGCGGTGGGCGGCCCCTTGGCCGTCCTGCACGACGGCGATACCATCACCATCGACACCACGGCTGGCCGTTTGGACGTAGCGCTAGACGAGGCCGAAATTCAGGCCCGCTTGACAGCTTGGGAGGCCCCACCGCCGCGCTACACCTCCGGCGTGATGGCCAAATACGCCCGCTCGGTGTCGTCGGCAGCCCAGGGGGCGGTGACTAGCTAATTGATGTTACGCACGGGCTCCCCGGTAGGAGATGCTTCGACTTCGCTCCGCTGTGCTCAGCATGACAAGGAAAGAACGCGCTAGTACCTGTCATGCTGAGCACAGCGAAGCATCTTCTACCCAAGAAGCCTGCTGTGCGTAACGTCAGTAGCTAATCGTTGGGGAAACGCTGATTCTTTGCTGGAGCTACCGGGANACCGACTGACCACCTGCTTCTCCTTTTGCACGCGCTCGTACAGGCTCTGCCATTCTTGCGAGCCATCGTCCTCCCAGATCTCAGTGCGCACGCCCTCCACATAGTTTCCCGGCGCGCTGGGATAGTCCATGTGTATGCAAGTACCGTCAGGATAGACGATGGTGTTGATCAGTCTCGGTTTCGGGTGTGTGTAGAGCTGCCCCTGACGCGCATGTTCATCGAGCGTCTCCTGCGGCACGCGGTATTGCTCAACCGCCGCTTCATCAACCTCGACGCCGAGGCCAGGCCCATCGGGGACCCGCTGGTGTCCGTTGATCACCCGAACGGGATCGGTCAGCAGATGGTGGCTGTACATATTGATACAACTAATCGCCGGCCACCTCGCGTGCGTCAGCACCGAGCCGAGATGGGCGTCCCACGTGGTCGTCAACCCATTGCCGACGATCTGCAACCAGAACGGCATGAAAACTTCCGCAGCGCATTGCCCCTGGCGCATGGTCATTGATTTTCCGCCCCCAATCACAAAGCCGTCGCAAACTTCTTCGCGCACCGCCGTGATAAACGGCGGCGAACCAAAGTGCATGGCCACCGGCCTGTTCACGGCCTGACGGATCTGGCGATTGCCGAGAATGTCCTCCTGCGGGATGGGTGTCTCGAACATGGCCACGTTTTCGTAGCGCTCGAGCCGCTTGATGATCGGAATGGCGTTGGCCGCGTTCTCCCAGGAGCCGTTGGGATCGAGATCGAGGTGGAAATGAGGAGGCACCACCTTGCTTACGGCGTCAACCTGCGCGACGATGTCGTTCCAGGGCCTCGGTTTGTTTTTGAGATTCGTGTACCCTTGCGCCACTGCATCGGCCGCTTCGGCGGCCCAGTTTTCCGGTGAGGAGTGACTGCACCACCAAGAGATCGGCGTCCAGTCGCGCATTTTGGTGCCCAGCAGCCGATGCACCGGGACTTCGAGTATCTTGCCGACCACGTCGAACAGCGCCATCTGCAAACCAGCGCCTAGGCTGTCTTCGTTCATCAGGTC
>JAGWBY010000143.1:18981-22338 GCA_021295675.1 Candidatus Latescibacterota bacterium
CCGACTGGCGGGTTATCTCCTGCTGTCTAGGCGTGAACGGGACATCGACGATAATGCGTTCGACATTGGTGACTTTCATGGGATTTTCCTTTCAGAGGAAGGTGTCGGCACGGGATCGGGTGCCTTGTTGAAGGGCAAATGGATACCTATATCTTTTACGAACTGATGTTACGCACGGGCTTCTTAGGTATAGGATGCTTCGCTTGCGCTCAGCATGACAGCGGCTGGCGTTCTCCTTCTTTGTCATGCTGAGCGAAGCGAAGCATCTCATACCCGGGTCTGTGCGTAGCATCACTTACGAACATGGAAGTGGATCCGGATCTGCACTGGTAAGATAATTTCACCTTAACCAGTTAAACTGCCACTATCACCGAAAGACTGCCGCAATGACTAACCACAAAGCTCCCAGACGCCGCCCGCCTCGCATTCGCCTAAACGCGGGTGCCTGGAGTCCACTAGTCGACATGATCGACGTCTTTCCAGGCCACCGTGGCTCCAGTCGGCACGGAGAGCTGGAACTCTACGACGCCCCGCTTGGTATCCGCTTTGAGATCGAGGAAGCTATCAAGTCCGAGCCAATCCTCCAAGCGTCAACGGAGTGGGAAGGCACCCACGTCTCGCCGCTCTACATCTGGCAGCGGGACGGGCGCTATCACTTGCTCTACGACTGCGAGGGTGGCCAGTGTTACGCGGTCAGCGACGATGCGTATAACTGGACGCGGCCCGTCCTGAACGAGGTCGAATTCAACGGCTCGTCCAACAACAACCTGCTCGCCAACTCGTGCAAAGGGGCCACCGGCATCTTCGAAGACCCCAACGCACCTCCAGAAGAGCGCTTTAAGGCGATGGGTGGTCGCATGTACTGGTGGGATCCAGATTCTGGTGAAGAGCTGTCTGGCGAGGAGCCGTCCCGGCGCATCAAGGCCGAGCAGGAGCAAGAGAACTACACCGGTCCCAGAGCCGAAATCACGGGCCACATGCTCGCCTGGACGTCACCCGACTGCCTTCACTGGACACCTTTCCCAGAACCGCTGGCGTACCGACCAGTCAATGGCGGCATATCGGCCCGTTACGACGAACACCGCGGCAACTACTTCGCCTACATCCAGCTAATGGGCTACCCCGCCGAACTGCTCGACGGCATTGGCGTCAACAGACTCGAACAGGGCATGCAGATCCGCACGATCGGCTTTTCGCGCACCTCCGACTTTGCCAACTGGCCCGCGCCAAAGCTGGTCCATCATCCCGATACCGAGGACCCCCCAGATATCAGCTTCTACGGTGCCAACTACTTCCCCTACCCCGGTCGCGACGACCTACACGGCATGTTCATCCCCATATATCACCAGATCGCCAGCACCATCGACGGGCAGATCGCCTTCAGCCGCGACGGCCTCTACTGGTCCCGCCCCGAGCGCCGGCCAATCCTGCCGCTGGGTGCCGAGGGAGACGGCGACGAATGCATGGCCCACTTCTGGCGCAGCGGCCTCGTCGAACTGCCCGATGGCCATTGGGCCTGTCCATACGCGGCCTTCTCCGTCATTCACGATTGCCCCGCCGACAAGGTGCCCGAACTCTTTCCCTTGCGGCAGCCGCAGCAGATTCGCTGGGCGCGCTGGCGTCCGCACCGGTTCTGCGGAATACGCGCCGATACCGAGGGCAGCTTCTCCCTGCCCTCCCTCTTCCGCGTCCACGATGAACTGCGCCTCAACTATCGCTGCGAGCCGGGCGGCTGGATTCAGATTGAACTGCTGGAGAAACTGCCGTCGCTGATGCTCCCTGACGCCGACCCGCTGCCGGGGTTCACCTTTGCCGAGTGCGACCGTCTAACGGGTGCTTGCGAAGACCAGGTGGTAACTTGGCAAGGTCGCTCCAATATCTCCGCGGCCGGCGAGGCGGTCGGCATTCGGGTGCGCATGCTCGGTGCCAAGCTGTTTGCCTATCGCGTCTAGGGCTTTCGACCCACCCCTTTATTACTCTTCGGCCAGTCCCATCAGCCGGCGACCGACGTCCGTGAGACGATTCGGCGTCCAAGCCGGCTCCCAAGTCAATTCAACAACGACAGAACGGACGCCCGGTAGCTGTTCCAGCCGCGCCCGCAGTGGTTGGGCAAGGAAGTTGTACTTCGGTCGCCCCCGGTGCGGCATGGTCATCACCACCCGAACATCGTTGCCGTGCGTGCGCACATCGTAGATGTAGCCCATGTCCACCAAACTGGCGTCCACGGTGTTGAACTGGTCCTCGCGAACCTCCCGCATGGCTTCCCACAGCGCGCGCTTCCGCGGCCAGTCAGCGGGGCGCTCGCCGATACGAGCCAGCGGTTGGCCCCCTTCCGACGCCCCATCGGTCCAGTCCGCAGACGCGGGCGCGTCCACCGCGACAATCAGAGGAGACAACAGTCGCTCGCGCAGCGCTTCCAACCGGTACGGTGCCAGCAGGTAGGCGTTGCGCTGCACGAGAGATAAGCCGGTCTGGAGCCAAGCGCTGTCGCGCAGCATGGGCCGGCACCAGACTGATGCGTGCGGCGGCTGGCCCGGCTTGGCATGGTCGAGGGTGATGTCGAGGTGCTGATAGAGCTTGGCTTTTGACGTAGCCTCCGGGCCGGCAGTGGGCGATCCTTCAAGGCGATGGTCCAGATAGATGGCGAATAGGCTGTCCCGACTCTGACGATGGTAGAAGCCCACGCCCCAGACGTGGTCAATCTGCTCTGGCGGCACCGGACCCTCGTGGACGCAACCGGCTTCGTCCATCCACAGGGACGCGTCGAAGGGCCGGCCGCCGAAGTACCACTCGTCATCGCGAGCCACATGCGCACAGAAGTCGCGTGTCGCCTCCATCCGGCCATCCTTCAGGAAATAGGGGACCCCGGCGTAGAACGTATAGGTCAGATCCATGAAGAAGCGGCTGGGCGTGAATAGCGGGTGTACTGGACTGTGCGGGAAGCCGAAACGCCGCACCCGGGCGCATAAGGGACCGCGCACCACTTCGTAGTGGGGACACTCGGCCCAGTTTGTCACCCGCATTTTCTGAAAGGCACCGGCCGTGGGATATTGGGTGGCTCGCCGTGGCCGTTCCCGTGCGTGGACAACCGCAGCCCGCCTAGGTGCCACTTGGGTGTCAGAGACTCCAGTTGACCCATCTGCCGGGAAAGGGAGGCCACGTAGTGGGGGGTCTCGATCTCCACCCCGACACCCTCTCCCCGGATGCTCAGGCGGCTCGGGTAGTCGGGCAGTTCGGCGGCGGGGTTGCCGCAGAAGATGAGAAACACGGCCTGACCGGCGGCGGGGACATCGGCCTCGAAGACCAAGTGGGCGAGCCAGTATGGACCGCGACGGACCGCGCCATAGACTTGGCTGC
>JAGWBY010000017.1 GCA_021295675.1 Candidatus Latescibacterota bacterium
GCGGCCATTCCGGTGGAGGTGCAGGGGATGGTGCAAGACGGCGAGCGGCCTGGGTGCCACCGCCACAACGCTGTGGTGCGTTTCGATACGGGCACCTTCGGCACTATGATGAGCCACTACGGAGTGGGCTACCGCATTCAGCGGGCCGAAGTACACGGCGAGGATTTGTCGGTCTATCTGGATATGACCCGGGGGCCGCGAGTGGAGGGCTATGACAAGGGGGAGCCTTTTACCGTAGAGGACGAGGAGATCGAAGCAATGGGAGGGGCCGGCTTCAACGAGGTCGTCCACTTTGTCGATTGTATTTTAGAGGATCGCACGCCGTGGTCGCACTTGGACGATGCCGTGCATACCATGCGCTTGTGCGAGGCCGTTCGCAGGGGGCATCGGGGGGCGTTGTAGAGGAGGCCGTATCGAGGGTACCGAGACGGCTTTTCAGTTCGGCGAAGTCCATCACAACTCCGGCATCTCCGCATCCATTTCCGCGGACACTTTGCTGATTACTTACCAGTCTGTTGGCTTTGTAATTGTTGTGCCCGGAAGAGGGTCGGGAAATTGCGCGGACTGCAACATTGCTGGGCGAATATGCCGAACATGACTTGCAACGTTCGCCAGTGTCGGAGCCATCTGCCAACGCCTAGGACAGACGATAACTACCGGCTTCTTCCGCTCCGTGGTCACCATGCGGATCGGCGTAATTAGATCGGTATCGTTCGAGATCACGACTGCTACCTCGAACAACCCTTTCCAGGCATCGTTCAAAAGATGGGCTGCAAGGTTTACGTCCGAACCTTTCTCTTCCATGGTATGAACCTCGGCGACCACCGCATCGGTCAGTGGGGCGGCGGTCTTGCGTCGTCTCTTCTTTCCCGCGCTTCTCGGGGGATAACTGCCCACGGGAAGGGTTTGTGAATCCGCGACCGGGTGATTGCCCGCTGGCAATGTTACTGCCGCTGGTGTGTCAATTTGTCTGTTGGCGATAGGCAGGTTAGTGAGTGGACGCCAAGCCGTCTTGGCAAGAAATCTCCCGAAATGCACCTGTACTTCGGGCAATGTACCGAGCGTACTCAAATAAGAGTGTTGACGGGCCGGTGCTCCGGGATCCGACGCCCCGGAAACCCGGGCGGTGAAATAGTTCAGCTTGTCCACGGCATGACCCGCCGTGAGTAGCTGGTGGGTCAGTTCAACAAGATTGAGCCACTTGAACGGCGTATCCTTGAGAGCTCCGTAGTACAGATTGAAGCCATCTACATAAACTCTGGTCCGCATGGATGCTCCCGAAAAAAGCAAGGGCCACTCCGAAGAGCGGCCCTTGAGCCGACAGCACGCTGCCGGCGGGTATCTACGTATAACTTACAGCGGGGGCGGCTCCTTTACAAGAATTATTCTTCTAGCTCTAGGTTTGATCGCAGGGTTGCGTTCGCAAGAATCGATCTCGCCAGTTCATGGACTTCATCCTCTTGGGAATAGTGCCCCGGATCGCGCCGACCCGCCGCCGGCCGCAGGTAGATCACGATAGCATACACCAGCAGGCCGTATTGCTCGACAAGCCGCCCGATGTAGCCGGTCATCCGCCGCGGCATGGGCGGGTCGATGCGGTCGGTGGTTTGAAACTCCGTGTGAACCAACACCTTCTTGCCGCCGAGTCGCACGCGCAGCAGGCTATCGGTGCGGTGGGCTTCGACCGTGGGCTGCTCGGTGTCGAGCACGTCTAAGACTTCGACGTCGTCGCGGCCGAAGCTGAAACGGACGAAATCAGCCGGATAGCGTTGAATCAAGTATTTGGAGATGGTATCAAATTCGGCCATGGCGGTCAATTAGGAATTAGGAATTGAGAATTAGGAATTAGAGCGTGCCAAGCCGTCCGAACTGGCGGTCGGGGCAATTCGTAATTCGTAATTGCAATATCCATGCCAGACGGCAGCACAGGGGGGAGGACGGGGATGTGCGGGGTTCGACTGTATCGGGCACAACCCATGAATGAGACCTTTGGGGACTAGACCGACCCGGAAGGACAAAAAATGCGAGCGTCGCCAAAGCAACCCCTGTTTTATGGCCATGTATGCGGCCTGTCGCTTAGAGCGCCCTGCACGTCGAGCACCCGCAGTGCTGGGGCCTCTTTTTCTTAATTAATCCGAAGGAACCCGACCAAACAGAGTTCGCGCCGCTAAGTTGGCCTTATATCTAGAAGTACGTAATGATGGGAGCTAGGGTAGCGTTGCACCAAAATGTCCGCGTTTGTCTCTCTCGCGTACTCTGACGGGGCCTCGGTAGGTATTCCAAGAGGCGTAAGGAGGATATTTAGATGCCCCCCACGCCGAGACGCGAATGCAGCAGCGGGCCATTCGCAAAAAGGATGTTCCACTCATTATCGAGTTGGGAACGCAGATTGACGACGAGACTTGGTTTATGTGCAATCGGGATGTTACCCGCGAGATCGAGAGTCTCAAGAGGGAGATACACAGGTTGGAACGCCTCGCTAATTGCAAAGTCGTGATGCGAGGAGGGAGGGTCATAACCGCCTATCCCTCACGGCCAGCGGATCAGAAACGAACACTACGCCGCGGACGGCAGAAGGGGTTGGCGAAGTGACGACAGAAATGAACACAGGCCACGACGTGCTGTGCCGCCATCGTCGGCAGGAGATATTTTAGGCCGTCATGATTGACGAGAAACATCGGGAATGGTCTTTGGAACCGTGCGGAATAGAATCGCCGGGCGAGGCCCCGGTTGTCTGGTGTTCGAAGTGCGAAACTGTATCTCCCGCGACCAGCCATCATTGCCGGGGATGCGGCGACGCCTTTGGCAAAGCCTGCAACCGTTGCGGCAAATGGCGGGCTTGGAAACGCTGGCAGTTTGAAAATCACTGCGGCGACGCCCATGAGTTGGTGTGCGACCTGTGCCACATTGATGCTCATATACAAGCGCATTTGCCTGTTACCAAACCACTGGACGAGTTGATTGACACTTATTCCCCGGAGGACGAAATGTTATCCCATGATTACCCTGAATTGAATGGCGAACTGGACAATCGCTTGGCCGGCTTGTTCAAAGAGTTGCTTGAGCAAGAACGGCGCAGTGTTACTGGTGCCAGCGATAATCGGCAGCGCGAACTGCTTGAGAAAATTGAGCGGCGGGAAATGGAGTTGAACGATGATGAGGAATTGGACGCACTGTTTGAAAGATATATCGCCGCCTTGCCAGAGACAGAGCGCCCGAAGACCCGAGTGCAGGAACGGCGTATGTTTGGCGATTGGGAGGGCGGTCTCAAGTCGGAAATTCAAAGAGCAAGAAGCGGTTTCATAACTTGATAGGGGGTTGTGTTTTTTCTTTTTTGCTTGTGCTGGTCTTCCTTCGGCTTTAGGAGTCCCGATTATGTCGCGCCATACGTCTGAATTGACCGATGCCCAATGGGCGCATATTGCGCCGTTGTTACCCGCACCGAAAGCGTCGCCCAAAGGTGGTCCCAAACCCATTGCCAACCGTTCGGTGTTTGAGGGTATTTTGTGGGTGTTACGCAGTGGTGCGCGGTGGAAAGACCTGCCGGCACGATACCCCTCGCCGAGTACGTGCTGGCGTCGGCTACGCCGTTAGGAAGAGCAAGACATCTGGCTGAAGGCGTGGCGGACGTTGTTAGGCCAACTGGATGAGCAAGGCCAACTCGACTGGGCAGAAACGTTTGCCGATGGTAGTTTTGCTCCGGCCAAAAAAGGGGGGCCTGTGTCGGGCCGACCAAACGCGGAAAGGGTACGAAGTGGATGGTGGTGGCAGACGGCCAAGGTCTTCCTTTGGGAAACTACCTGGACTCGGCGTCCCCAGCCGAAGTCGGGTTGATCGAGCCGACCTTGGAGCGGGTGGCCGTGCCGCGCCAAGGCCGGGGCCGGCCGCGGAAAAATCCAACGCGGTTGATCTACGACAAGGCCGCTGATTCCGATCCGCTGCGCGCACGACTGGCACGACGGGGAATTGAGTTGATCTGTCCGCATCGAAAAAACCGGAAGAAACCGCCCACCCAAGATGGACGCCCCTTGCGCCGCTACAAGAGACGATGGAAGGTCGAACGCACCTTGGCATGGTAGGGCAACTTCCGACGGCTGGTCGTGCGATGGGAGTATCATATCCAAATGTATCAAGCCTTTGTCAATGTCGCCTGTCTGATGATTACACTCAGACGGTTATGAAACCACTTCAAAGAAAAAACGTCCTAAACAGATTGAATTGATCGAGCGTGAATTAGAGCCTTTGTACTCTTGAATTCGCAGCTCTACGTGAGATTGGAAACTGATAGGAGCGGATTTTACTGAAACAGATCGTTGGGTAACTCAAATCGTCTTTTTATGGCACTGAGGGTCCCTTGTCGGACATCAGTGCTGTCACCATGATATTTTATCGGGAAGGATTTTGCTTTTCCATTTATATCGGGATGGTAAATTGTTCTATGGCTACCTTTGCCTCTATTTTTATAGAACTCAAATTTTTCGTCGTACTGCTTGAGCAATTTGAAGAGTTCGTCAACGGAGTACGTTTTCGCCATGTTCGACGTTTAACCTTTGATAGTCAGCGAACTCTTGAGGATTGGAGATTATTTTTGCGATTATATCACGTAAGGAAATTTTGCTCGATTTATAGTGTTTTGTATCGTCATTGAGTTTATGTCGCTGCCTGTCTTTGATGGTGTTGAAAATGTCGAAAAATTTGGAATCGGAAGGATGAAAGATGAGTTCTGTTTGGTCTTTGTACATAGAAAAGCTGATCTGATACGTGATCAAATCAATAAGATCGGCGCAGGCTTCTTCAAATGTGCGCCCGTATCCCCGGATGTCAACTTCCAGCCCTAACGCACACCATTCGTCTCCTTCTTTGAATCCAAGAACATTCACGGAGGAAGGATGTTTTGCGAAACTCAAATTTTTTCTTGTTTTGTTCACCATAACATGCCGACGATCTATAAATGCCAAAAATTGTCCTATATTATATAGGATAAGGATGAGAATGAGTCAAGATTCGCATGGATGTTCCGGTAAAGCCTACCCTCACCCTCAATATGCCCCTACTCTGCTACCTGTCGATCCTAGCCCTCGTCGCCTGTCAGGACCCTCCCAACGACCGCCAACCGCGTCCAACCGATGCGGCATCTGTAAGTCGCCTGCACCAAGGCCCCTATGCCGCCGCCATAGAAGCTGCGAAACGCGCCGTAGAACGCGATCCGAACTCTGCGGTAGCCCACCGCAACCTAGCCGACGCATACACACGCGACAACAAGCTAACCGAGGCCCTAGCAGCCTACCAACAGGCCATCGCGCTGCAACCTGATTACGCCAAGGCGCGGACCGAATTGGCCATTGTACTAACCCGCCTCAATCGCCATGCCGAGGCCCTCGCCCTGTTAGAGGAGGTCACGCGCGAGACCCCGGATTACGCTTGGGCGCAGATGGCGCTCGGGCTGCTGTACTTTCGCCAAGCCCAGTACGAGCAGGCCGTTGCCGCGCATGGCCGCGCCGCCGCCCTGCAAGACGACTACAGCGAGGCATGGTACAACCTCGGCGAGGCCCATCTTAAGCTCAACGACTACGCCGCGGCCGAAGCGGCGTATGGCCGCGCCATAGCTGCCGATTCGACTGTGGCCAAGTACCACCACGGCCTCGGCACGGCCTTGTACAAGCGCCGCGAGTACGCCGCGGCCATCGTTGAATTGCAGCACGCCGTAGATCTCGATTCGCTCTTTGCGCGGGCCCGCTTCAACCTCGGCAATGCCCTGTTGCGCAGTGGTCAGCAGGAAGAAGGACAACGCCAATTGGCCCTGTACAACGAACTGGAAAAGCAGGAAAAGCTCCTCGTCGGCCTGCGTACTACCCTAATTCGGACGCCCGACAAGGCCGAGCTGTACCACAAAATAGGCGCGCTATACGGCCAGCGCGGACAGTACGAAGAAGCGCACCTGTACTATTTACAGGCCCTAGACCGCAATCCCAATTTCGCACCCTCGTACCACAACTTGGGCAACCTGTATTTGCGCCGCCGCCAAGTGGCCGAGGCCATGTCCCTGTTCCGCCAGGCCCTGCGTGCCGACTCCACGTATGTGCTCGCGCATTTCGCGCTCGGCAATGCGCTGATGATGCAAGAAGCATTCGCCCAAGCGTTGGCAAGCTATGAGCGGGGCTTGCACTTTGAGCCGGACAATGCCCGCTTACAGCGCGGTGCGGCTCTGGCCCGCAAGTTCAACGCTGCAAGCCAAACGAAGGACTAGCCGTGGTATTGCTACTTCTCGCATTGGTAGCAGTCAGCGTCAGCGCCCAGTCTGCCCCCCACTTCGTCGAGGTGACCCGCGCCGCTGGCATTGACTTCCGCTATGTAAACGGTGCGAGCGGCCGGAAGTACATGCCCGAAGCTATCGGCTCGGGCGCGGCGTTCTTCGACGCCGATGGGGACGGCTTGCTCGATCTGTACATCGTCAATGGCACGGCCCTGCCGGGCTATGACGGCCCGCCCGGCACCAATGCTCATTACCGCAACAAGGGAGACGGCACCTTCGCGGATGTTACGGAGGCGACGCAGACTGGCGATGCAGGGTACGGCATGGGGGCTGCGGTCGGCGACGTGGATAACGACGGCAATCCCGATCTGTACGTGACCAACTATGGCCCTAACGTCCTCTACCACAATGAGGGGCATGGCCGCGCCTTTGCCGATGTGACGGCCCGCACTGGCCTCGGCGACCCAGGTTGGGGATCGCATGCGGCCTTTGCCGACTACGACCGCGATGGCGACTTGGATCTCTACGTGGCCAATTACATGGAGTTCGATTTGGACGCGAACAAGGAGTGCTTTACGGGCGCGGCGCGCTCCATCTGCGGCCCCCTTGCGTACCCCGGACAGTCTGGAGTGCTCTATCGCAACGACGGCGACTTCGCGTTTGCCAATGTGACGCGCGCGGCGGGCTTGTTCAGCAATGAGGGCCGGCAACTGGCCGCGGTGTTTGGCGACTGCGACGACGATGGCGACCCGGACCTGTTTATTGCCAACGACCGGCAGCCCAATTTCCTCTTCCTCAACAACGGCGACGGCACCTTTGCGGAGCATGGCATCATCGCTGGGGTGGCGTACAATGAGGAGGGGTACGCTGAGTCTGCGATGGGCGCGGACTTCGGCGACTACGACAACGACGGTCGGCTCGACATCATCCTCGCCACTTTCCAGTGGCTGCCCAACACGCTCTACCACAACGACGGCGGCGGCTTTTTCAGCGACCTGACGTTTGCCGCTGATCTCGGCGCGCCGAGCGTGCCCTACTTGGGCATGGCCGCGGTCTTTTTCGACAGCGACAACGACGGCTTCCTCGACGTTTTCGTCACCAACGGCCATCTCGATGAAAACGTGCGCGAGTTCGACCCGGACACGACCTATCCGCAGCAAAACCAGTTATTCCGCAATCAGGGCGATGGCACCTTTGCCGACGTGAGCAATGCTAGCGGCCTAGGGATGCTCGTCGAGCGCGTCAGCCACGGTGCCGCGTTGGGCGATTACGACAACGATGGCGACGTCGATATCTTCGTCTCGGATTCGGATGCGCCCCACTGTACGCTGTTGCGCAACGACCACAGAGGGCATAATTACCTGACGGTCAAAGCTGTAGGCACCCAAAGCAATCGCGACGGGCTCGGCACCAAAATCCGCGCCGTGGCGGGCGACCTCGTGCAAAAGCGCGAAATTCGCCGCAGCTACGGATACATGGGCAGCAGCGACGTGCGCCTAACGCTGGGCTTGGGCCGCCATGCCCAAGTAGATTCACTGCAAGTTTTTTGGCCCAGCGGCGCGGTGCAGATCCTCTTAAACGTGGCGGCCAATCAGCACATTGTCATTGAGGAAGTTACAAAAAAATAATGGAGAAATTTGTCGCATGAAGTTGAGAACAATCGTCCTGATCGCGCTCGTGGCTTGTGGGACAGAACCTGAGCCTACTTACGTCGCTCGCATCGGTGAAACTACCTTATCAAAGGAAGACTTTAAGGAGCGAGCGCAAAAGCTGATGGAAACGGGCTACAAGCACATCGAGGAGATGAATGAAGACGCCAAGTTGGCACTGCTCAACGGCGTGATCGCCCGCGAGTTGTTGGTGCGCGAAGGGCTGCGCCGCGGCCTCGACCGCGAGCCGAGCATTGCCCGCGAAGTCGAGCGCACCAAGCAAAGGGCCGTGATGAACAAACTATACGAGAAAGAGGCCCTGCACGGCGATTACACGTCAACTGAAGAGGAGTTGCGGGCTTTTGCCAAAGAGCGCGAATACGATGTCGAGGTATTGAGCCAGCAGATTGTCTGCGCCACCGAAGAAGAGGCGCTGGAAGTACTAACGGCGCTGCAAGAGGACACTCCGTTTGAGTCGCTGGTGCCCATCTATTCAACGGAGACCATCCAGCGGCGCTTTGGCCCGGCCGGCCAGTTGGGGTGGTTCAAGATGGGCCACATGCTGCCTGAGTTGATGGAACCGTTGCGGACCATGGACGAGGGC
Source organism: Candidatus Latescibacterota bacterium (assembly GCA_021295675.1). The sequence continues at coordinate 8,507 of JAGWBY010000017.1, forward strand.
CAACTCTATCCGCATCCCGTGAAGACCCAAATAGGCTATCACGTCTTCCGACTCGACAAACGGCGGCACGTGGATTTTGCGGCCCAGCGCGAGTGGCTGCAAGAAAAAGCGCGCGTGCAAAAGCGGGCCGACGACATGGAACAATACATCCATCGCCTGCGCCGCGAATACGAGCTAGAGGCCCACGACGAGGGTTTAAAAGCCTTGACCGCGCCCGATGGCGAAGAGCAAGTGCTCTTTAGCTGGCGCGGCGGCCAACTGACCACGGCCGCGTACTGGGCCAACCTAGCAGCGAGTCACAGCCGACTCGACAGTGCTGCCCGCTACAAGGCGGCCGAGAACTTGGCGGGAGTGCAGATTATGATGGCGGAGGGCCGCAAGCTGCAATACGACCGCGACCCCGAGGTGCGCGAGCCGGTGGAGCACAAGCGCGATGCGCTCATCGTCGAGTGGCTCTATCGCACCGAAGGCAGGGAGGTGGCGCGCCAGCAGCCCATCACCGAAGAGGACATTCGCGCGTACTACGATGCCAACGTCGAGATGTTTACCCGCACTGACGGAAAAGTTGCGGATCTATCCTTGGTCTATAACAGCGTCAAAACCCTGCTGAGGCAGCAGGCGGCAACTAAGGCCATGGACGCCTTTATCGCGCGGCTCCGCGAGCAGTACAGCGCGGATATTGAAATAAATACTGAAGCGCTCGCCGAGGTCAGCTTACAGGTCCTTACCCAACCCGGCGAAGACGCTGATGAAGGTGAATAGCTTAGCCGACGCAGGAGCTGAGTCGAGGTCTTCGCGGGTCCAGCGCAGCCCGACGTTGGTCGTCAGCGCATACCCCTGATAGGCCGATTGGTTGGCGATTTGGCCGGCCAGCACTAGCGTAGTGCCGTCTGCTAGAAATCCCTCGGGCTGCTCGCCTAGATTGTTGGCGATCTCGTATTCGACGCCCGCGGTAAAGCTCATGTTGCGGTTGATCTCGCGGTCGGCCAGCAGCGAGAAAATCTCCGTTAGATCGGACGTTTGCAACGCGCCCTTGTCCGCCGGCACTCGATTGCTGTATAGCTGTTTCCAGTTCAGGGTCAAACCCCAAGAGCGCAGGTGGAGCGGGTACTGGGCCTTGTTGATCACGCCGAGGAAGCGCTGGTTGTTTAGCTCTTCAGCCGCTGATCCTAATTGCGTGTATTGTTCGTGCTTGAACTTGGTGGTAAACGAGATGTAGCGGTCGTAGCGCACGTCTAAATACGTGGTGTTGACGAACGCATCGCGCGCCACGAGCTGGTCGCGGATAAAGCGCGCTTCCCCGAATGTGCCGGGCGTATCGACCCACAAAAAGACGTCTTCGGGAATGTCGTCTGCGACCTTGCGCGGATTGACAATCAGCCGCAATTGCAGATTGTAGCGCGGGAATTTTTCGCTCGCGGTCAAGAGTAGATAGGTGGTTGCGTTTTCGCGGGCGGTTTTCAGCAGACGCTCGTCGAGCCGGCCGGCCATGAGGTTTATGTCCGGCGCGATTTCAACGCCTACATACGCGTTGTATCCCCGGTGCCCGCGCTTGTAGGGGTAGTCCGCTTCGGAGTCGTCTTCAAAGCGGTCGATGACCCCGTTGTTGTTCATGTCCATGCCAAAGAGAAAGTCGGGAGGATCGACCTCAAAGCGCAGGAAAGGCTCGGCGTAGTCGGGTAGGCGGTTGAAGTTGCGATTGAAATCCGAGAGATCGTCGTTGTTTTCGTCGATTCCGGGAAAGACCGCGCTGTCGGTCAGTAGGCCTATCCCCTGGCGAGTGTTGACGCGCGGGCCGTGATAGCGCCGGGTCCAGTCGGGCAATTCGTCTTGATCGTCGTTGTCATCGACGAATTCGTACACACTTTGTTGCTCGTTGCCGTAGTACACCTCGCCCTCGGAGTTCGGGATAAAGGCTTGGGTTGAGTACTCTGCGTCCATGCTAAAGGCCTCGGCGAAAACCGTCCACGGGTAGTGCCGCTTCTGCGCTGTCAAGTAAAAGGCTTCAGCGGTGTTGGTGGCTAGGGCTTGCTCGCGGATGAAGTTTTCGTTGGGGAAGCGGCGATACTGGAAGTTCCGCACGTATTCTCCCCTCAAGTCAAAACCGGCAACGTCGTTGATTGACATGTCAAAGCCGAGTAGCCGGTTGCCAGTGGGCAGGCCGTAGCGAAAGGTGTGGAAGGCTTGGTTGGCGCCGTCCTTGACGTTGCCCGGTGCGCGCAGCACGGTCAGGAACACAGGTGCGCCGAGTTGGTTGGTCTGTTTGTTGGAAGCGACTTCTACTTTGTAGTCGTTGGCCAGTACTAGGCCGATCTCCACGTGCTCAATTTCGCGGAAGTCGTCGATTTCGTCGTCAACGGTGGGCGCGAAATCTTCGATGTTGAACGTGAGGGTTATTACGTCGGTGCCGCTTGCTTCAATCATGCCGCGGCGGCGGAAGCCACCTTCCACCACGGGCGCGATGTCGTCGGTGTGCTCGACGCCATTGGCGAAGATGCGCCAGCGCGATAGCAGGGCGCCGCCTTCGCCGTCTTCGGGCGAGTCGTCGGAAATGCGCACGATGATCGAGCGGACAAAGTCGTTGTTCATCGGCCCGCTGAGTTGGCCTTTGAGCGAATTGTCGCCAAAGGGAATGTTGGAGTTCATGTGGGCGGCGTTGACAAATGTTAGGCCTATATTGGAGAAGTCGCCGATGCTGAGTTGGCCTTTGGCGGCCCACATGTTAGTGAACGTGCTGAACTTCACGCCGGCCTCGCCAGCGACACCAGCGACGACGCCGGTGTTGTTGATGCGTGAGGTGAGCAGAGTCAGAGCGTATTTGTCTGACATCATGTCCCACTGCACGCCGTCGAAGCGCGGCTTGGAAAAGGTGAGCGGCGTCAGGGTCGTGCGGATGCCGTCGCCCACCATCAGCGAGGAGTGGAACTGCCCGGAGTGGCTGGAGGAAATGAGGACGTTACTGAACCACGAGCTGAAGCGCGGGCTTTTGAAGATGCTGCTGCCGCTGGCCGTGGGATAGTCCTCGGTCCAGTTGTACACCCGCCAACCTTGGCTGATATAAGAGCCGTAGATGTCGTAAAAGGGCGATCCCTCTAAGAAGACGTCGTTGTAGCGTTGGTAGGGGTTGCGCGCGTAGTTGGAGTACTGGTCTTGCCGCCAGTCGTAGAGTTCGTACAGGCGCTGTGGCTGGTACCACTTGCGCACTGAAGGAACGAGAGTTGAGGGCGCGACTTCAGTGGCTGAAGTGTAATAGGGATTGTCAAATCCGGTGGCGCGCTGGGCCGCGGATGGCTGTGGCGTTCCAAGAAACAAACCACAATACAGCAGTACTATCGTTAGACGTCTCACGACCTCCCTCCCACAGGTTTGTGACGTGTTGGTGGTCACGCGGTCTCGTTTGGTTGACGCTCGAAGGAGAACTCTAGGATGTTGGCACTCTTTTCGGCGTGCTCAATTTTCATGGAAACGAGGTTCCCTTGCTCGTCGAGGTCTATGTAGATGTTTTCGCACAACTCTCGGGTCTCGGCGACGCGTTCAGAAGTGAACTCAATAAATGCAGTGTCCGTATCTTCAAAGTAGTTGATCTTCATGTTGTTCCATTCGTTTGTTACCTCCGATTAATATACGACGTGAACATACTGCTGGACGACTTCGTCTTTGGGATCGGTTTGCAGTTTGATATGCACTATGTAGATACCCGGCGGCACGAGCGCGCCATTGCGCTGGCCGTCCCAAGCGTACGTCGCCCGGGCACCGCGCGGAGTGGCGTTTTTCAATTCGGCGACTAGGCGGCCATCGAGGGAAAAGACGCGTACATGTGGCTGCTTGTCAGTCTTGACGACGGTAAAATTTAGCTCATACAGGTCGTTGACTGCGTCGCCATTGGGCGTGAACAGCTCGGAGTGGCGCAAGTTGCGGATTAGGGATGCGCCCTGCACCACTTCGGGCACAAACACTTGATCGGCTCCCAATTCCGCTGGCACTACTCCTTGGCCGTTGTCCTCTTGACTGGAGTTAAAGACAAAGGTTTCAAAGACCGTCGGGCTGGCAAAAACCCGCGTTGCAAACGCTATGTTGACGGAGTCGCGTTTTACCACCGGCGGCGGTAGCTGCACCCACAGGGAATCGCCGCGCAACGAGCTGTTCGCCTCCACCTGCTGACCCCCCACCCATGCCGCAATCAATTCGGCATCCGCACTGCCCGGCGGCAAGGCGATCAACACTTGGTCGAACCCGGGGTCGCGGCTGTTGAACGCCTGCGGCTTAATGGTATAGCGAAATTCGGTCAGCGAATCGAGCCCGGCTTCGCGCGGCCACACCGAGCCGCTCAGGCCAGCAAAAATGATCGGATCGTTGGCCACAACCCGCAGCGAGCGCAGCACCGGCGACACATCTAAGTCGTCGCTGTACAGGCGAATGCGCGTGCGCAAGTAGCGCCGCGGCGAAGGCGACTGAAAGCTCTGGCCGGAAAAGCGGTGCGGTTGGCTCCAAGTGCTCCAAGTCGCATCGCGCACATTTTCTTGCACTATGTCGCCGCGATAGCGCTTGCGCGCCGCTTCATAGGCTTCCTTGGTGACTTCATTGCCATTGGCGAGAAAGTAGCGCGTAACTTCGGTAAAGCCGTTGCCCGTCTGGGTCTGCACTTCTAAGCGCGTTCCCGGCGGCAGGTCGGCATCCCACTCGATGCGCCGGATGCTGCGCGCTGCGCCTAAGTCGAGGTCGGAGGACTCTAACTCGACGCGCTTGGGATAGCCCTCGCGGTGAAAGGCAAAAAGCTGCAAGGCATTGGCGTCGCGCCCGTAGAAGCCGATCACGCGCCAGAGGATGAGGCGCGTGTCGCGCGTGGGGAATTGGAAATCGTTAAAGGGGTAGGTGGTGCGCACTTCGGACAGCAACTCGTAGTCAAACGGTCCTTCCGCCGTCGGGTCGGCTGTGTTGCTCGGACTGCCGTCGGAGGTGAGGATGTCGAACATAGGCCAGCCGCCCACCGCGCCCTGCTGGTAGCCGTAGAGCCACGGGCTGCGCCCGCCGATGAGCGGTACAAAGATGATCCGGTCAATGCGGAACACGTTGCCAAAGTCGATCACCGACCAGACGCCATCGTCGCGCCAATCGCGATCCCCAGAAGAGGCTTGGATGCTCCACAGCCGTCGGCCCAGGTCCGCATCCACGAGGAATTCCGCGCCGCTGGCCTTGCCGCAGCCGTCGCACTCGCGGGCCCTTGAGGTCCACGTCCTGCCGCCCCAACTCAACTCGCCTTTTTCCGCGCGCTCTTCGGTAAATACTCGGGTCGGGAGGTTGAAGCCAATGCCATCTACCTCGATTTCGGCGAGGGCGGCACCAGCGGTTTGACCGGCCGCTTCAAAGCGCACAAAGCGGAGAATAGAAAAATCCAAGCTGTCGCTTTTTACCAAGAACTCCCCTCTGGGCGTTCCGCTAGCAGGAGGCTTATTGGCGGTTTTGAGCTCGAATTCTACCGCCTGCTTGGTGTTGTTGTTGACTGGGCGACCGACGCGCTCAAACGCGATGTGCTTGCCCGTCGTGCCCACGACCTGAATGCCCGGGCTGATGTGTAGCGAAAAGAACTCAAAGGGACGGGCGTCCTCGGTTTGGGGAAAGATTACGCGAATTTTGCGAGCGACGACCGCGCGTTTCAAATCGACCTCTAGCCACCACTTCTGGAGTGGGTCGTCTAAGTCGGGCTGCCAATAGGTGTTGTGATCTTGGTCCGCCACTAGTCCGGCTTGGCCCTGATTGGAAGGTGCGCGCACTGGCAAGCGACCGTAGTCGCCAATGGTAACGGAGGAAAATTCGCTGGCATTGGCGACCGCGTTAAACGTCGTACCAAAACGCTTAACAGTGATTCCGGTAGAGCCGATTTGGACGAGCCCAGCCGGATGATTCCACGCGGCAAAGTCCGTTCCTGCAAAAACTATGTCTTGGGCGTCTAGGGCGGAGTGAACGACGAGCAAGAGCAGTAAGGGGAGTTTTTTAGCAGTGATTTTGCTCTGCTGCCGTTCGAGGCTAATGTGGATGAGCGCGCGTCTAATCATCGGCTGTTCTCCGCAAGGTGTGCGGTCAATAGGCGACGGCGACCGCGTGCGACCGCGTCACCGCGCCCAAGTCGATCTCGACCTCTAGCTGCACCAAGTAGAGGCCGGGAGGCACCAACTTCCCATCCGCGTCCCTGCCGTCCCAAGTCGGCGCGTGGGAACCGGCTTGGCTCGTGGTGCTGAATAGGGTGGCGACGCGGCGTCCGGCGAGGTCGCGCACGGCCATGGTAGTCGGTGCACCGTTGACGCCAAACAGATCAAAGGCCGCGACGACGATGTCGTTGGCTCCGTCGCCATTGGGCGTTAAGACCGGCGAAGACAGCCGCAGCGCACCCAAGACGCTCAGCTCTTCCTCGCTGGCCACCACTTGGATGCTGTTGCTGGCGACATCTGCGCGCGCATCGCCCGATTCAATTGACTGGGGCAGGAGGGCGGCCTGTGGGTCGCGGTTGATCAATTGCCCCTCTAAAAAGAGCGACGCTTGGTAGATCGCACTGCGGTAGCGCACGCGAAACGACGTGTCCTCGACAAAGGTGCGCGGAAAAGTGAAGCTGAATTTGTTGGGCGTGGCGACGAAGGAAAAATCCACGCCTTCCTGCGCGGGCACTTGGTCAATTTCCAAGTCGAGAAAGCGCGCACCCGGAGGCACGTCTAACTCGATCGCGTCAAACCCCACGCGGCCACTGGTGGCGAAAATTGTGCGAATGTCATAGACAAATGTAGTATCTACGCCCAGCGGCACCTTGGGGTCGGCCAGCGGCCCGGCGAGCGAGACCTCGGCCAGCACGCTGTCGGCCAACAGAGGCGACACCTCAAAGGCCACGCTGTCTAGCACGCCAAAGGCAAAGGGCTGCTCGGTGGCGATCTCAAAGCGAAACTGGAAGAATGCCCCGCCATCGGCCGAGCGCACCTCGTCGCCCGACTCCACGTAGGCAATAGACCAAGGCGTCCAATTCTCCGTATCCTCCCCTCGGCGCGCTTGGAACCCCGGTGCGCGCTCGTTGCTGGCGTGCACGACCCTCGGCGCGTCTTCGTAGGTCGAGCGATCCACTTTGAGGAGGCGGCTGAGTTCGTCAAAAATAAAGTGGTCGATTGGATCGTCGTCCGTGCCGGAGCGCGTCTGGATGACGAGCTGTACTGGGGCCGCGGGGTCTTCGACGATGCGGCCGGAACTGGTCTGCCGGTAGCGAGTGAAGTGCCAAGTAATCCGGCCGAGACTCACTGGCTCGCCAAAGGACTTGACTTGCGACAAGTAGCGCGCCACTTGGGGATAGCCGCGGCCAAAGGCCTGTAGTTCGGCGAGGATGCCCAGCGATGTGACGCCGCCGAACTTGAAGCGCAAAAAGCGCGTGAAGCGCAGGGGCGGCCGCAGCGATACAATGCTTTGGTTGTTGGAAAAGGTGCTGCCGACTAGCTCGTCGAGCGGGTGGTAGCCGGGCGACCCGAGCGCGACGGCTTCATCTTCGAAAATGAGCCAGTCTGTGGGCGTGTTGGTGCGCGTTACTTCGTAGCCCACGGGGAAGACGTTGCGCTGGCGTCTGTTGTCGTCGGTAAAGCCGCTTTGGGGCGGGAAGAAGACGAGGCTGTCGAGGGCGATGGGCACTCCTAAGTCGAGCGTATAGAGCACTGCGGCATTGGGCCGCCCGTCGATGCGCGGCGGATGGACGAAAGAGGCGGTCAGCTCGTCGCCATCTATGAGGCCGCGCATCACCGCTCCGTTGCCGCCCCACATGCGCGGATGCCAGCCCACAAATTGGTTTTCGGTCTCCAGCCGATCCGGGTCTTTGGTAAAGGCCCACGGGTAGTCAAAGATGTTGACCTGCGCGGCAACACCTGTTGCGCGCACCAAGCCGCGCAGCACGTTGCGCCCCGGCGGCACGGCCCGAGGCTGGACGGCTCCGAGGCGCACGGAGTCGTCGAGGGCGATCCAGCGCTCGGCTACCTCGGCCCAGGGTTCGCCACTTGAGCCGACGACCCATGCCGACGCCTGTCCCCAAGCCGTCCCGGCGAGCAACAGCAGCGGCACTAGCAAGAAAGCGGTCAATACACCACTCCTATGAGTTGCGTCGCGGCGGTCGAGGCAATGTCCGAGCTTACCCCGACCCGACATAGGTACAGACCCGGCGCGACCCTTGCGCCGGTCTCATCCCGTCCGTCCCAGGTTTCGCGATAGACCCCCGCGGCTCGGGGCGCGGCAATCAGCTCTTGCACTCGGTGGCCGGAAAGATCAAAAATTTCGATGGCCAGCGGCACCTCGTCGGCAAATTGCGTCAGCACGGCGGCGACGTCGACCTCGTCGTTGATCCCATCGCCGTTGGGCGTGAGCACGGCGGTCGAGAGGAGGGCTTCGATCGAGGGCGTGGCGCTTGTGGCGAAAATATGAATGGATCCCGTACCCACATCGGCACTGGCATTGCCGGCCACAATCGGATGCGGCGGCACATCGCCGTCGCCGAGCAAAAAGGCGTTCAGCGGCGTATGGTACTCCAGCAGCCGCAGCCTAAAGGTCAGCCGCATGGGCTGGTTGTTTTGGCGCGTCACCGGTGGAAAAAAGACGTGGAAGCCCTCGGCGATAGGCTTGACCTCGATGTCTGCGACCTCGACGAGGGGATCGCCCATTTGCAGCCGTTCAAAGACGGGCGGCGGGAAGGCGGTGAGCTTGAGGCCGCGAAAGCCCGCTAGATCGTCTTCGTCGAATTGGGTGAGGATGTCGCAGACAAAGGAAGTATCGACCCCGCTCGGAACGGCCAAGACGCCGCCGGCGGGATTGGGATCAGTAGCCAGCGCAACCTCGCCGACGGCTGTGCTGACCAGTCCGGGCGAAAATTCCACCACCAAGCTATCGAGGCGCATGGTGCTCGCGGCATGTCCGTTGAAAAAGACGCGGAACTGTAAGAATTCGCGCGGGCTTGGCAGTTCCAACGGCATAACTACTGTAGCCGACGAATCGAGTTGTAGCGGTGGGGTCCAAGAACTCCAATTCTCCACGTCTTCGCGGATGTCGGCCTGTACAAAGTCACGCGCTGGCCCGACCTCGGCCAACGGCAGCGAGAGATATTCGGTCCGAGTTACTTCTCCTAGCACAGCTCCGGTGGTTGGATCGCGGCGGTACAGGGCGCGTCTGGGCAGATTATTGTACTCGGACAGAGACACTTCTTCGCGGACGCCCGTGTCGCGATCGCGGCGAAAGTAGGCTATGGGGGTGTCGTCCATGCCGCTGCGTAGCTGCAAGCGCACGGTCGCGGTGTCGCCTGTTGCGGCACGGCTCAGCCGCTCGGCCCGCACCACGAGCTGCCCAAAATTCACGGGCCGCCCAAAGGAGTGGAGCTGCGAGACATAGCTGGACACGGGCACGAATCCCTCGCCGTACACTGCGAATTCCGCGAGGTTGAAGGGATTGCGCGAGAGCACCTTGAGCTGGAGGAAGCGCCCCTGCACTCCGTTGAAGGAAAGCTCGACCACGGGATCCTTGTTGTCCTCGACGCGGCTCAGCAGGCGATAGACGGGCCGCCTGACTTCGTCGAACTGCTCACCGTCGCTCACCCGCAGTTCAAATGCCTTGATAAACCAATCTAGCTCGCCGGGTGCTGGTGCAAACCGCACGCGTTCTATGGGGAAAGGAGCGCCGAGGTCCCAGAAAAACGTGGCCCCCGCTTGGCTGCGCGCGGTTCGGAACGCGCCTTCTGACGAACTGGAAGGGTCACCGTCGACGAGTTGCAGGGGGCCGTTTACCTGATTGAAGGGGCCGTCGTTGGACCACGTGCGCGGCTGCCCGGGCTTGGTGAAGTCGCTGGGGCTGCCGTTGAGCCAAGTTTGACCTGCGGCTCGCAGCAACTCCATTAGGTTCTGGCCGCTGCGCAGTTCCAAGGGTTGTAGCGCGCCCCCTACCCCAACGGTTCCGTTTTGGATGTCCGCTTGAGAGGACCATGACAAGCCACCGCGGCCGATGTGGTATGTTTCCACCTCGGCTAGCCCTAGCCGCGCTCCCAGCCCTAACAACATGCAGATAGCGGCGAATCGGCCAAGCGGAAGGGAGCAGGGGGGCCGCATGATTATCAGTTCAGTGGAACCGCGCTGTGGGGCGCGTTCCCCTTGAGCACCTCGCGCTCGAAAGAGACGCTGAGGTCAATGGTCTCCACGGGTTCGTTGTCGAAATTGAAGCGGATGGCGATGTCGGCGATTTCCACTTGGATGCGCTGTATTTCGTCGTCCAAACGAGGAAAGACGATGTACCCTTCCTCGTCGCGGCCGCTGAAGATAAAGTTATCAGTGAACATGGTTTGCTTGAGAATGTCGGTGCGCGCTCTGAATTCGATTCGGCCTTGGCCGGAGTTGGCCTGCCAATACGCTTGGTAGTATTCGTACAGCTCGGCGTAGCTCAAGGCGCGGTAGATTTGATTGTTGGCCACTTTGATCGTGGCTTTGAGAGGGTCAATAAGGACCTTGGGGAACTGGTAGTTGGCGACGCCGAGCTTCATCACCAGAAAGCGGGAAGGCGTCCAGTCGTCGCCAGGTGGGACCCAATCGCCGAAGGTATAGGGATTGACCGCGGCAGCGCCGCCAGTTGAGGCTTGGGGAAATTGCCGGTTGAGTTCGGCGTCGGTCATGGGCCTTAGGGTGATGGCGAGCCGCTCGAGCGCGTAGGTGACGGAGCCGTCGTCATTGACGGTCATGCCCTCGGCCTGTTGGAGCGTGGGCTGCAGGGGTTGGGGGAAATAGCGCCCACAGCCGCTCGCGAGGAAGAGGAGCACCGCGATCCATAAGCATCCGCGCATTGTACGTTCTCTCTACCTAAGACAGTTTAGCTCTCTTGGCGACGCCGACAAAGATGCAAAAGTGGGCGGGCACCTGATACGCGCACCCGCCCTGAAGGGAATTCTCGATGTAAGTGGGAGCGACTCCACGACGGCATTCCGCCGCGGAGTCGCTCCGAGATGTTAAGGTTTAGCGGCGGAAGGAGTCCTTGATCTGCGCCCAAGTTGACTCTTCCACGGACGTTGCGGCGGCGTACTCGCCGATGCGCAGTAGCAGAGCATGAGCGTAGTACTGCCGCGCTGAGCCTTCGGGGCCGCGCGTGGTCATGTCGTTGACCACTGAAGAGGCGCGGTCGCCGTCGTCTCCGGTTGGCTCGCTGTCCTCAGCCCACAGGTTGAAGGCTATGCCCGCGCCGTCTTCCCCGGCGACGGCATCCAACTGGAAGGTCTCGCTGGCCGAGGGCCCGCCGTCTTCCATGAATCTCTTGACCTCGTAGTTCCACTCGTAGTACGTGGTCCCACCGGCGTCCCATACTTCAGCGGCCCAAGCTTCGGGCGGATCGACGCGGACGGCGAACTCGATGACTTCGTTGTTTTCCAGCCACCCTTCTGGGCCGGTCCAGCGATAGCGCACGTTCTGCGGTGGCACCATGTCGCCCGGGCGGGCGATGTATTCCATGACCCAACCGGTGCCGAATTCGCGGCCGTGATCGGTCGGATCGAGGGCAAACTCGATCATGTCGGCGTGCCATTGCTCGACGTTGGTGCCCCAGTGGCAGAGGACATCGTCGACAATTTCCATGTGCACGTACCAGCGGTTGACATCGCCGCCTTTCCAGCCCATGAGGGTGGTGACGTTGTAGTCGTCGCGCTCGGGCAGGGGGCGATCCGCTTCGTCGCGCCACTCATCCATGGTGAGGGTGTACTCGGGATCGAACCAGCCCCAGTCGCTGGCGTCGCCATCGGCGGTCATGGAACTGGGATCGGGGACTTCGAGCATGTAAAACTCAAAGCCGAGCCGGCCATTGCGATTCTCGAGGGCCGGCGGATCGTTGAATTGAGCGTTTGCGGCTCCGATTAAGGCTAGGCCAAAGCCGCAGGCGATCAGTAACTTCATGCTTGCTCTCCTTGTGGTGGTTTGAGCGAACTTGCAGCCTTTGCAAGTTTAATGTCGGCCAAATATACAATCGCCAGCTATGCGACACAAACCAAGATTCCACCGCAATTTTCGGCCTAAAGTGGACACGGCGACGGCCAAGAGACATACTTAAACGGCAGGCAGAATCCGAAAATTTGGCAAGGAAATTTGGCAAATGGAAGCTAGGCGGGTGGATTTGGTCGGGTCGCAAAGCCGGGCCGCTGCTAAGCCGAGCGGGTAGCGCGCTATGGACGCCGCGAGGAAATCCGCGGACCGCGCTGGAATCAGTGTGCGCGCCATGCTCGTGGGAGCCGTGCTGTGCGGTGCGATTGCCGTGGGCCTGCCGTATGGGGAATTCGTTCTCAACGGCACGCAACTCGGGCTGAATTCCTCGACGCCAGCCGCCTTTTTCCTGCTTTTCTTGCTCGTAGCTCTCGTGCAGCCGCTACTCGGCCTAGTGCGGCGCGACTGGCTCTTCAGCCGCGCCGAGCTGTTGAGCATTGCGGTGATGATGATGATTACCACCGCCATTGCCGCGCGAGGGTTTATCAGCATTGCGGTGCCGATTCTGACCGGCATCTTCTACTTTGCCAGCCCGGAAAACAACTGGGAGGAGCTGCTCCTCCCGCACGTCCCCACTTGGCTCATTCCCTTTTACGAGGGCCTGCCGGAAGGGGCGGCGATTCCTTGGGGCGTTTGGCTGGAGCCGCTTTTGTGGTGGCTTGTGTTTATGGCTGCGTTCTACGTGGTCGTTGTATGCGCGATGGTCATCTTGCGGCGGCAGTGGATGGACCACGAGCGGCTGCTCTATCCGCTGACGCAGGTGCCGCTGGGCATGGTCGAGGACGCGGCGACGCCCTCGCGAGTCAAACCCTTCCTGAAGAATCCCGCGATGTGGCTGGGGCTGGCCGTGCCGTCTGTTCTGCACGGGGTTAATGCCTTGAGCCACTACTACGAGTTCATCGGCCGCATCAATTTTGCTTATTCGATGCCGCTGGCCCATGACGCGGTGCGGTTTTATCTGCGCTTCGACTGCATGTGGATGGGACTGGCCTTTCAGCCTGTGGTTCTTCTACTTGTTGGTCAAAGCCGAGGAGGTGCTCTTCACCCGCATCGGCATTTTGAGTACCGAAAACCTCGACATCTTCAGCCACACCTTTGAGGGGCCGACCATGGGCCTGCTGAGCCATCAGACTATGGGCGCGATGATCGTTATGGTGATTTTTGGGCTGTGGACGGCGCGCGTCCACTTATGGCGCGTAGTGCAGCACCTGTGGCGGCGGGAGGGGCGGTCCGATGGCGAGGAACTGCTGTCGTACCGCACGGCGATCCTCGGCGTCGCGCTGGGCCTCGCGGTCATGTCGCTGTGGCTGTGGCGCTCTGGGATACCGCTGTGGGCGGTCTTTGTCTATTTGTTCGGGGCGTTTGTCATTTTTTTGGCCCTGACGCGGATGATCGTCGAAGCTGGTTTGGCCGCGGCCGTCCAGGGCATGTCGGGCTGCGGCTTTCTCATCTCTAGCGTCGGCTCCTCGTCCCTCGGAGTGGCCGGGGTGCTGGCCACGGGCATGACGCTCGCTTGGGCTGGCGATCTGCTGGTCTTTATGATGGCTCCTTGTGCCAATGGCATTCGCATGTTGCACGGCCTGAGTCGCTACAAGCGCCGCATCCTCGCGATGATCGGGATGGCTATGGCCATTGGTCTCGTGGGCGGGGTTTGCACGATTCTCGTGCTGAGCTACCACTACGGCGCGAACAACTACCACGGCTCGTGGGCGTGGTTTGCCAAGGAGCCGTTTCGCGTCGCGCAAAACTTCGCGCTCAATCCGACCGGCCCCAATTGGGACGGCTGGGTGTGGAACGGAGTCGGCGCGGCGATTATGGCGCTGTTGATCTGGGCGCGGCACCACCTTTTGTGGTGGCCCTTCCACCCGCTGGGTTATCTGGCCAGCGGCACTTGGATTCTCAACAGCGTTTGGTTTAGCATTTTCCTCGCGTGGCTGGTCAAGGCACTCGTGCTGAAGTACACTGGGCCGAATGGGTACAAGGCGACGCGGTGGTTTTTTCTCGGCATGGTGTTGGGGCAGTTCGTCGCCGGGGGGTTCTGGATGGTCGTCGATGGGTTTACGGGTATGACCGGGAATAGGATTCGGATGTTTTGAAAAGAGACTTATAAGATGATCCGCAGATGGACGCAGATGGACGCAGAATAGGAGGCCAAATCGTGCAAATCATTCCGGGTGGCTATAGCGTAGCGCGTTCCACTCTTTGGCCTGTTGCGCTGTTGCTCGTCGCCTTTAGTGCCCTTGCAGAGTCTTTTGACGACCAGCATGTGACCGTCCTAGTCTTCACCAAAACCGTTGGTTTCCGCCACGATTCCATTCCCGACGGCATTGCCGCTATCCAGACCTTGGGACGGGAAAACGGTTTTGCCGTCGAGGCTACCGAGGATGCGGGGCGTTTTACCGACGAGGGGTTGGCATCGTATCGGGCGGTGATTTTTCTCAATACTACCGGCGATGTACTGGCCGCTGAGCAAGAGCGGGCTTTCGAGCGCTACATTCGCGGCGGCGGTGGTTTTGTCGGCATCCACTCCGCGGCTGATACCGAGTACGACTGGGCTTGGTACGGCGACTTGGTGGGGGCCTATTTCGATAGCCATCCGGCCATCCAACAGGCCCAGATCCAAGTGGCCGACCGGGTTCATCCGGCCACGGACCATTTGTCCGCCCGTTGGCAGCGGCGCGACGAGTGGTACAATTACCGCCGCAATCCCCGTGGGCGAGTTCACGTCTTGGCCACCTTGGACGAGGGCAGTTACAACGGCGGCAATCACGGTTTTGACCATCCCATTGCTTGGTGCCACGACTACGACGGCGGCCGCTCTTGGTACACCGGCGGCGGCCACACCCGCGAAAGCTACGGCGAGCCTCTGTTCATACAGCATATCCTCGGCGGCATCGAGTACGCCACAGGAGTGACTGCGGCTGATTGCGGGGCCACGTTGGACACCAATTTTGCAAAGGTCGTCCTCGATGACGAGGCTGAAAATCCCATTGATTTAGCCGTGGCTCCCGACGGGCGCGTGTTCTTTATCGAGCGCAAGGGGGAACTGAACGTCTATCGGCCCGATCTTGGATTGACTCGCTTGGCCGGACAGTTAGCGGTATCGACCGACTTTGAGGACGGTCTGCTGGGCATCGCCTTAGATCCAGATTTTGTCCGCAATAATTGGCTCTACCTGTTTTACTCGCCACACGGCGAAGAAGCCAAGCAGCATGTATCCCGCTTTGAGTTAAATGGCGACGAACTGGTCTTGGATTCCGAAGTCGTGTTGCTGGAGATTCCCACTCAGCGACGCGCGTGCTGTCATTCGGGCGGGGCGCTGGCGTTTGGCCCGGATGGTAGTCTGTACATCGGCGTCGGCGATAATACCAATCCCTTTGAGTCGGATGGGTTCAGTCCGTTGGACGAGCGTCCGGACCGACGCGATTGGGACGCCCAGCGCACGGCGGCTAATAGTGCCGATCTGCGCGGCAAAATCCTGCGCATTAAACCCCAAGACGACGGCAGCTACAGCATTCCCCCGGGCAATTTGTTCGCCGAGGCCGAAGAAGGCCGCCCCGAGATTTACGTCATGGGTGTGCGCAATCCCTTCCGGCTGTCG
This sequence comes from Candidatus Latescibacterota bacterium, assembly GCA_021295675.1. The sequence continues at coordinate 24,116 of JAGWBY010000017.1, forward strand.
ATCGACCGCAAGAATGGCTGGCTCTACTGGGGCGATGTCGGACCCGACGCCCGCCAGGCCGATCCACAGCGGGGGCCGGTCGGCTTGGACGAATGGAATCAGGCGCGGGCGGCGGGCAATTTTGGCTGGCCCTACTGCATTGGCGACAACCAGCCCTACGTGGCCTACGATTTTGCCACTGAAAGCTCCGGTACGTCTTTCGATTGCGGGGCGTTGAGGAACCTGTCGCCCAACAACACGGGCCTGCAATCGCTGCCTCCGGCGCAGGCGGCGTGGGTTTGGTATCCGTATGGTACTTCGTCCTCGTTTCCCGAAATCATCGCCGACAGCGGCCGCACGGCGCTGGCTGGCCCGGTGTATTACTATGATGCCGCGGCGGGTAGCAAGAAGCTACCGGCGTACTACGATGGCACGCTCTTTATGTACGAGTGGGCGAGCAATTGGATTAAAGAAGTCAAGCTGGACGAGGACGGGAACATCCTCAAGATCAATCCCTTTTTGGCCAGCATGGAATTCATCCGTCCCATCTCCATGCAGTTCGGTCCCGACGGATCGCTGTACGTGTTGGAGTGGGGCAGCGGCTTTTGGGGCGACAACGACGACGCCCGCGTGGTGCGGATTGACTACGTGCTGGGTACGCGAGCGCCGGTGCCCCGCATTGAAGCTGAGCCTACCAATGGGGCTGCGCCGTTGGAGGTGCATTTCTCGGGCCGCAATTCCTTTGATCCCGATCCGGGGTCGGTGCTAGACTTTGCCTGGGATTTTACCGGCGATGGCGAGATTGACGCGACGGGGTCAGAGGTCGTCTTCATCTACGATGTAAGCGGCGACTATGTTGCTCAGCTAACGGTCTCCGACGTCGAGGGCAACCAAGGCGTGGCGCAAGTGCAGATCTCGGTCGGCAATACCGTCCCCGAGGTGGAGATCGTGCGGCCTCCAGACGGCGGGTTTTTTAGCTGGGGAGAAGTCGTCGATTTTGAAGTCTGGGCCTTTGATCCAGAAGACGGGACCGCTGACTGCGCTCGAGTGGTATTGCAAGCGTTTATCGGCCACGACGAACACAGCCACCCCCTTGAGGAATACGGCGTTTGCAGCGGTAGTTTTCAGACCGAGTCAGGGCACGGTGGCGATGGCGACGATTTGTTTTATACGGTCGAGGCGCGCTATACAGACCTAGGTACGGAGTCGGTGGCTCCTTTGACTGGTAGGGTAGGCCATATTCTGCAACCCAAGCGCAAGCAGGCCGAGCACTATACGCGCCAGAGTGGAGTGCTGTTAGAAATGACTGGAGACGAAGCTGGCGGCGGACAGAATATCGGCTTTATCGCCCACGGCGACTGGGTTTCCTTTGCGCCCATGAACTTAGAGGGCATTGAGTCGCTCAACTATCGGGTGGCTTCGGCTGGGCTGGGAGGGCGCATCGAAGTGCGCGTTGATTCGCTGAAGGGGCCGCCGATTAGCGCGGTGCGCGTGAGCAGTACGGGCGACTGGCAGGTTTACACCGACTTGGCGGCACCTATTGCGGACCCGGGCGGTACCCACGAGTTGTTTTTCGTCTTTATACGCAATCCGGGTGACGACGGCTTGTTCAATATCAATTGGATTGATTTCCAGGGCCAGGGGGTGTCCCGTCCCCCAGCTACCGCAGTGGAGGCTGAGTCGCGTCAAGAAGGGGCGTTGCCCGGTCAGGCCGTTCTGTACCCGCCCTATCCCAATCCCTTTAACCCGACGGTCCAGATTCGCTTTGTGCTTCCCGGACGCATGGGAGTGCGGTTGGAGGTTTTCGATATCTTAGGGCAGCGGGTGGACGTCGTGGTCAACGAGGTGCTGGACGCCGGAAGCCACGCGGTGCGGTTTGATAGAGCCGATCTGGCGAGTGGGGTCTATATCGCGCGTTTGGCGACGGCGGGTGGGGACTTGGTGCGGCGGATGGTGTTGTTGCGTTAGCTGCGGAATAGGCTCAACGGATGCCGATGGTTTCGACGCCGTTTTCCTTGAGCAGATCGAGTACGTCGATCACATCCCGGTACGGGACTTCCCCCGATCCCGTAAACACGACCCGACGCTCCACATCGGCTTCAGGCGGAAAGAGTTCCTTCAGCCTGGCTGGCAGTTCTTCCTCGCTCACCTTTTTATCGTTGATCAGGATTTCGCTCTCGGCCGTGAGAACGACCCTCGGATCTTGGCGAACTTGCCCCGAAGCGACCCCACCCGCCTGGGGCAATTGGGTCGCCAAGGTTTGCAGAATAATCGGGGTGATCACCAAGAAGCCCAGCAGCAGGGAAAGGGATACGTCTGCTAGGGGGGTCGCGTTCATAGACGATTCTCCCCGGGCGAATTTTCTTCTGTGTCGTCGCGCCATGTTACGGTTTCTTGACCATTAAATCCACCCCCGGTGCCCCGATCTCCTGACATATTTCCATCAAGTCGAGTATTTCGCGATAGGGTAGATTCTTGGAGCCCTTGACGATGATGGGCTCGCCCTCTTTGCCGTGATAGGCTCTGGCTAGTTCGCGTTTGAGGTCGGTCCGCGTCACTTGGTGCAAATTGATGTACAGGGAGCCGTCTTCCTGAATGGAGAGAATCAAACTCTCTGCGCCGAGTTGCTCGACGATCTCTTGGGCATTGCGGGCTTCGGGTGTCTCTACCAAGATGCCCTCTTGAATCAGCGGCATGACCACCATGAAGACAATCAACAGCACCAGCGCCACATTGACGATGGGGGTGATATCGGGCATGGGACTGCGCCGCACTTCGGCGTGGCGAGTTCGGCGCTTGCTGCGTCTGGCCATGGTTGTTGCTAGGGTGCGCGATGGGCCTTGAGTGCGCGGCGCACCACGCGGCCGACGATGCGGGCTGCGTTGTTTTCCAGCCCGAGAGACATCGCTTCAATGCGGTTGGTAAAAAAATTGTACGCCCACAGCGCGGGCATGGCGACAAACAGGCCGATGACCGTGGTGACTAGGGCTTCGGAGATCCCGCCCGATACCTCGGCTAGGCCCCCGCCGCCTGTGGTGGCAATGCCGCGAAAAGCGGCAATCAACCCAGTCACCGTGCCAAAAAGCCCCAAGAAGGGCGCGACCCCGACAATGGTGCCCATGCCGGAGAGCCGGACTCGCAGATTGGCGACTACGCTGTCCATAGAGCGGCCGAGCGCATCGTCCACGGCCTCCAGCACCACGGCATCGTCCTGTCCTTCCTCCGCCAATAGCTCGTATTCCGACAGCGAGGGAGCAGTGTCCGTCTTGCTCGGCTTGGCGGGCGCATTCCTGTACAGCTTTGACTTCCCCCAGCATCAGGCCGCCCTCCTCAATTTCACGGGCAAAAGCAGCCGAACGCTGCCTAGTCCAGCGCAAAGTCAGGCCGCGGTCCACCATGACCGCATAGGAATAAATGGACAAGCCGGCCAGGATCACCACCACGGCCTTGCCAGTGAAGGCCATGGAGTACCAAAGTTCGCTCACGAGATCCACGAATTTAAATTATCCCTCCAGATACAATCTGCGAATTCGCATGGCCCCATATATATCGTTGCGCACCGATGTTGCTTTGCGGATGACGAAGCGGCTGTCGGCCTCAATAGTCAGATAAAAAAAGGCGCTCTGCTGCAAAAAGGCGGGCAGCGCCGCTTCGAACCGATAGGGCCCGATCCCATTGAGCGCCCAAACTCCGCTGGGTTGCTCATTGAATTTAACTTCGATCTGGGTCGGATTATCAGCCCCTCCCATAGACCACCCGTTGCCCAACGGGCTGGTTGGGCAGGAGAAAAGTAGCCTGCCGATCAAACCAGACCCCGGCCGAATCCCGCTGGCCCACCCTGTCGCTGTACCCGCCAATGACTTGACCCCAGGTGACTTGGCCGCGAAAGAAATCGATCGCATGGGAAAACCTGCCCAGGTCCTCCTCGTCGCCAAAGGGGCCGAATTTTTCCAAGCGGACCGGCTGCATGGGGAAAAACTCCTTCGCCGGCCTTTGCAACCCGGCTCGCCCTGTAATGTAACCCAAGGCTCGCAACTCCTGCAATTTTTGCTCTGTCAACTGCAAGCTGCAAGTTGCCGTTGTAGTACTGGCGGATTTTGCCGTAGAGCTGGGCGGCGATTTCCGGCTGCTCGGCAAAGCGGTCGCGAAGTTCGCCTGGATCTTCTTTTAAATGGTAGAGTTCCTTGGTGTCCCGCAGGCGATCGAGCAGCAGCTTCCACTCCCCTTCCCGGTAGGTTTGGATCAAGGTGCTAAAAGGCCGGTTGGCCATGAAGGTCCCCTCTGTATAAATGCTTTCGGAGGCCGCACTCGGCGCGTCGGATGCGAGCAAAGACCAGCGCTCCTGCCCCTGCACGGCCGGAGCAATTTGCCAATTGAGCCGGGCCAGCAGGGTGGGCAGGATATCGACGGCATTGACCAGATTGTCAACTCGCAGACCGGCGATGTTGGGGTGCAGCGGATCGCTGATAATAAAGGGGATGTGCAGGCCGACCTGATAGCCTGAATTACCGTGTCCGAAATAGCCGTGCTCGAGAAACTGCTCCCCGTGATCCGAGGTCACCACGATGATCGTCCGCTCATCGATCCCTTGGGCGGCGAGCAGGTCGAGCAGGGTTCCCAAGTGCTCGTCCCAGTAGGAAATGGATGCGTCGTAGAGCTGGACGTAGTCGGCAAAATAAGCCGCGATCTGCTCGGGCTCCACAGTCTGATCCCGCCATCCCTGCGCCGCCTCCCACCAGGCCTGCATGACGAAACTGTCGAGCTGGAGGGTGTCTTGCATGTCGTAGGCAAAGTTCGCTGGATCGGCGAAGCGGCCGTGGTATTCTTGGGGAATCCGGTGGGGATCGTGGACATCGAGAAAATGCAGGTACGCGAAAAAGGGCTCGTCGGTCTGCTGTTCAATGAAGGCGGATGCCGCGGCGACCAATTCCGCGGCCGAGGCCCTGTTCTTTTCAAAGTAGTGGTCAAATCCTTGGTGCATCTGGTACTTCTCGCCGGCCAAGCCATTGGCGATAAATCCCGCGGTGATATATCCTTGCCGCTGGAAGATTTCGGCCATGGTGGTGTGGCTTTCGGCGAGAACGTAGTGCGAGTTGAGATAGCCGTGCGCTAGCGGGTACTGCCCCGTGAACAAGGAGGCCGTGGAAGCCGGGGTATAGTCCGAAGGAGCGTAACACTGGGTGAAGACCGCGCCGCGGCGGGCTAGTCCTTCGAGGAATGGGGCCGTGTCCCGGTGGTACCCGTAGCACTTGAGGTGGTCGGCGCGCAACGTGTCAACCAGCAATACCACGACATTGGGCTTTTGCCGGAGTTCACCGCATCCCGTGTGGATACTGATGGTTGCCAGCAGCCCAATGCAGACGATGAAAAACCCCTTTGACTGGTTGCTCATAGTTTGGCCGAAACTGAAGTGCGCCCCTGCATTTGTCAACCTTGACGCAGCTAATCAACGCGCCTATTGTTGCACCGATTCGGCGATAAGGCATTGAGCAACACAGAGAACAATTCCCCTATGAAAAGGTCCGGCTTTTACCCGTTGGCCACGGTCCTGCTCCTCGGCCTAGCCTGCGCCCCGGAAGAACCCCTAGACGCCCACGCCCTGCTGGCCAGCACTCCCTCGGCGGTGCAGGTGCGCTTGGGGGAACCTAAGCAGTACAGAGAGGAAACAGAAAAGCACGTGGGTTTTATGCGTTGGGAGGACATTGGGGGAGTGAAACTTTTCGCGGCCATCAAGCAGGGCAAAATTGTCTATGTCACGTATAATTTCGCCGCCATGGAGCCCTTTGACGAAGCCGAGGCTTTTCGCACCATTGGCCTTGACCCTCCGCAGAACGAGCCGGAAAAGATAGACAACAGTCAGGCGAAACGCTGGCGTCCCTTTGGGGAATACGCTCGGTTGACTGTAAACCCGGCGACCAAGCTGATTTCAGTTGGTGCCCATCCCTTTGTCGACTTCCCCGAGGACCGGGAGTATGCGGCTAAATCTCTGCCGGCACAGTGACCGGCCGCATGATCTCTGGACTTATCGACTCTTTCTCGCGCTAGCAGTCCTCTCGCTCAGCGGCTGCGCCGACGAGGAATACGAGCTGGCATCCGCACGCCAAGATCAGTTGCGCGCCCGCTATGGCTCCGGTCCGCGGTCGGCCCTGCCGCTCGGTGCTATAGAGGTGGCCATACGGGAAGGTCGAGCCGATCCCGAAATGTACTGCGATCTGGCCGCGGTCTTGGCCCAGCAGGCCGAATACGCCCGCGCTGTGGCGCTCTACCAAGCCGCCTTGGAAAAGCCCACTTTGGCTTGGGACAGGTGTACGCGCGGATCGGCAAGTACAACGACGCCATCCAGCACTGGCGGCAAAGCGCGGCCCTAGCCCCGGAATTCGCCGAGGCCCACTTTCGCGTCGGGGTGGCATACGCGCGGCGCGCACCCACGGCCACGGATAAACCCACCAATCTCAGCTACACCGATCTCGACACGGCCATTGCCTCCCTGAGCAGGGCCGTGGATCTCGAGCCGATCAATGCCCATTTCCACTACAACCTCGGCCGCACCTATGAATTGCGCAATCTATCCGCCCAAGCTGCAACTGCGTACAGACACTCCCTAGAACTCGATACAGGTCTAGCGACAGCGCATCGCCGCTTGGGGGCCATCTATCTGGAAAAAGGCGACTTGGACAGCGCGGCCGTCTCATTGCGGGCGGCCGTCGGGCTCGACTCCACGGATGCCGAAGCGTTCTACAACTTGGGGAGGGTGCTGGATCGACGGGGATCGCCCGCCAGAGCTGTGGGCTCGAACCGCGCTACCGGCAGGCGTACTACAACTTGGCTAGATCCTACCAACTCTTGGGCCGCGCCGCGGCCAGCCAGCGCGCTCAGGAGCGCTTTGTCGCGCTCGAAGAAGGCGAGCAAGACTCGCTCTATATGGCCCAATTGCGGGTCCAGCGGCAACCCGAAAAAGCCATAGAGCGCCGCGCCTTGGCCGTGGCCTATGCCGAAGCTGGCCAGTACGATCGGGCCATCGACGAGTTCAAAAAAGCCTTGGCCCTCGAACCGGGCATGGTTGGGATCCACGCCGATTTAGGCTTGGTCTACGACCGGCAGGGGCGGACGGACAAAGCCATTGCCGCCCTAGAACAGGCCGTGGCCCTAGCCCCGGATTCGGCGCGCTTCCACCTGCGCTTGGGTCAGGCCCATGCCAAGGCTGGAGGCGATGAGCGGGCCACCGCGGCCTTTGCCAAGGCTCTGGTCCTCGAGCCTAGTTGGACCAAGGCGAAATTCGAACTGGGCATGCTCCACGTGCGCGGGCTGCGCCCCGCTCAAGCCGTGCCGCTCTTTGAGCAAGTCTTAGCAACCGACCCCGGGCACGTCCACGCCCGTTTTGGACTCGGTTTGGCCTGGATTGATTTGCAGCGCTACTTAGAAGCCGAGGCCGCCTTTGAACAGGTACTCGCATCGCAGCCCGATTATCCGCGCATCCGGTCTTTTCTCGAATTGGTCCGTTCTAAGCAGATCCGGTAGACGAGTTGCACCAACGGGGACCTTGCAGGGGCTGAGTTTTTACTTTGACATATCTCTTCAATTTTTATATAGTGGACGAGATTGCTGTGCGCTGATGTTGTCTATTTGATGAATGTCATAAAAGGCGGACTCGTTTTAACATTCCCTCCATTTGGCAGACACTATTCACTCAGAATAGGAGGCCGTTTCATGAAGATGTTATCTGTGTTCTTTTTTTTGGTCTTTGTCGGCTCTGCCCTAGCCCAGTCGGGCACGGCCGGCAATCCGAATTTTGATCGCGCCAACGATTGGCGCAGCGGCATGCCCAATGTCCTCACTATCGACTCTCAGGATGTCGCCTTTGACGGCGGTTCGGTCGAGGTGCCCTTCACGCTCAACGGCGGTCCGGCCGAAGTGCACTTGGCGGT
>JAGWBY010000018.1:0-22998 GCA_021295675.1 Candidatus Latescibacterota bacterium
TGCGGTTTTCGGTTACGTAGCCCATGCTGTACTTGTACAGGCTATCGGCCACCGAGCCGATCCGCGCTTTGGCTCCGTCGATATAGACGGCCCCGCGCTCGGCCTGCTCAGCCCCTACCAGCAACCGCGCCAACTCGGTGCGCCCGGCTCCCACCAAGCCGTACAAACCCAAAATCTCGCCAGCGTAGAGCGAAAAGCTCACTTCGTGCGCCCGGCCCGGCGCGTACAGCCCTTCGACCCTGAGCACCTCCCGCTCCCGATCCACCGCTGGCATACCAAACGAAGCCGTCTCCGCGCGCCGACCGATCATCATCTCGATCAGCTCAGCGCGCGGCAATCCGGCCAACTCCCTCGTGCCCACGTGTCGCCCGTCCCGCAACACGCTGACTTGGTCGCCGATCTGATAGACTTCGTCGAACTTGTGCGAGACAAAGACGATGGCCACGCCCGCCTCCTGCAACTGGCGCAAAATGCCAAACAGGCGGGCTGCTTCGTGTTCGGTAAGCGCTAATAGCAACACTCGCGCCTCGGCCGACAGCACTCGGGCGATCTGCACGAGCTGCTTGTGCGCCGCGCTCAAATCGCCAATGGGCATTTGCGGGTCAACGTCCAACCCGACCCGCGCCATTGCGGCCCGTGCCTGATCGTCGAGCCGCAACCAGTCGAGGCGGCCCCAGCGGCTGAAGCCGTCTAACTTGTCGAGCATGATGTTCTCGGCCACGCTAGCCTCGGCTACTACTTGGATCTCTTGGTGGACGAGGCCAATGCCGCGGTCGAGGCAGTCGCGGCAGTTGCGCACGCGCAGCGGTGCGCCGTCGAGTATATCCCGGTGATAATTTTGAGCAGGGTGCTCTTGCCAGCGCCGTTTTCGCCGACTAGGGCGTGGATCTGGTCCGGTTGGAATGAGAGCGACACATCGTCCAGTGCCCGGACGCCGGGAAAGCGCTTGCTGATGGATTGCAGTTCGAGCACGAATCAGCGGGGCGGGGTGAGGTATTTGGCCTCTAACTCGCCCATAATCCGCGCGGTGATGGCCCTGACTTCGTCCTCAAAGGTATCGACGTTGTCCTTGGTCACCAGCACCGTGCCCGAGTTGATGAAGTAGCGGTCGGAATTGGCCTGCCAGCCGTCGAGCAGATAGCTCAAGAGAGCACACGTGATGTAGCCGTGGCCGTACGGGTTTTGCGAGATGGTCGCGTCAATGGCCCCCTCGCGGATTGCGTCGAGCACTACCGGGTCCGTGTCGATGCCGACGAAGTGGATGCGCTTGTTATCCGGGGTTTGGTTCCACTCCGACAGAATAATCGCCGCGGCCACGGTCGGCGTGTACCCCGTGCAAATCACGCCGTCGATCTCCTCAATCCGCGCCGAGAGCGCGTCCTGGATTTTGGCGGTGCTGGTCTCAATCGACTCCATACCGGCGATTTCCTGGACGATCTGGACCTCTGGATATTTGGCCACCGCGGCCTCGACGCCTTCTTTGCGCAAAATGGTATTGGGGTCTTCGACCAGTTCGAGCACATTGAGGATGTTGCCCTTGCCGCCCATAAAGCCAATCAGCGCCTCGGTGGCCTCCATTGCCGCCTGCTTGACATCGGTCGCCACGCAAAACGAAGCGGGCGTCGGCAGCGTCGTCGGCGCTCCATAGCTTACTACATAGGCCCCGTTTTGCACCAATTCCTCGTAGAGTCCGTTGGCGGCGCTGGCGTCGGCTGGGTAGAGTGAGAAGCCTTTGTAGCCCTGAGCGGCCAGCGGCTCGACATTGGCATTTTCGTTGTCTTGGGTCCAACTTTGGCCGATCTGGCGCTTGATCTTGATCCCGGTATCGCGCTCATAGCCGATCACCCCTTTTTGTACCTCTTCGACATAGGGATGCACCATCAGAGCGTACCAGACGATTTTTTTCTCTGTAGGCTCGTCTCCCGATTCGCCGGACCCGCCACACCCGACGGCGACGAGCGCAGCGGCCCAAATTAGTAGCAAACGCATGTAGGCTCTCCTTTCGGCCTTTCAATATAACCATCCCCACGCCTCTTGAGCCAATCCCCACTTTGGCCTACTTACGAACTGATGTTACGCACCATCCTGCCAATGCTAGCATACTGGCAGGATGGTGCGTAACATCAGTTATGAATGCCATCTAAACCTGCACCCAGAAGGTGAGAGTACCTAACGGGCTGCCCAGCGCGTCTCGCAGTCGGCAATGTGGTCGGCTGAGAGCACCCGGTGGAACACTTTGACTTGCCCAGGAGCGACGAGGCGGACATTGGGCTGGAAGCACTCTACATAACCGGCTGGCGGCGTGCGCTCGTGGGCCATCATGCGCTCGGCGGTCGGCTCGGGGGGCGTGCGGGCGATGACGTAGTCGTTGAGGCCGTGAACGTCGAGGATGTTGATGTGCGGCAAGCGCCAAGCCGGAATGCCGATGGCGGGAAAGAAAAAAACCGGATAGTCGGCCGCGGGCAGAAACTGACCCTGAGCACGCGGAGGAAACATCCCAGCGAGGAATTCCGCGTTGGCTTTGTGCTCTTGATGACGAATGCAGACGAAGCGGTCGATGAGCCAAAATTGCAGCTCGTCAAAAGCAGCGGCGTACCAGCGAATTGGGGCGGGAAAATGAGGAGCCACAGGCACTTTGAGTTGCAAGGTCTGACCGCGGCTGGCGATGTGGTGGGTCTGGGACCAATGGATCCAAGGAATCGGCCAGGAGAGCACAACCGCGAGGCCGAGGACAACAAGCGCTTTTTTCGGTTGGACCCCTACGGCGTTTAGGCACCATGCAAAGGCGAGGTAGCACAAAGGCACCAAGTGCGCGTAAATCCGGTACTCAAAGTGGTCGCCACCGTAGAAAAACGTGTAATACGCAGCGTGGCCGCACAGTGCTAACGCAGCCAACAGCCCATGCCAAGACAGCCTGAGCGCCCCCTTCTTTTTCCATAGCACATAGACCAAAAGCAGTCCCCACGTCCACAGGGCGTATTCGAGGGCAAAAGAGAGCGCGTAGCGGAGGCCGCTGGCCGGCCAAGGTCCGACGGCTTTGGCGTAATAAGTATTGGGCAGCCATTCGCCGTATAAACTCTGACGCCAAACTAGATGCAGCGGCGCGGCCAGCAGGGGCCAAGCTTGGGCAAGCCGCCGAGCGGGATAGCAGCCAGTGCGCCAAGCCCAAAAGAGCGCGACCGCAGTGGCACCGAGAAAAAGCAGGCCATCCGGGCGCGTCAGGTAGATACCGGCGGCGGCAGCGGAAATAACTAAGGGCCACCTCCGGTGGCTAGGAGCAACAAAAGCGCAAGCATAGGTCCAAGCGAGGACCGTGCAACCAAACAGCGCCGTTTCCAAGCCCGAACTGCTCCAAGCCAAGAAGGTGCGGTTAGTGGTCACCGCGAGCAGCAAGAGCGCGAGGAAGACCAAGCGATAGGGACGCAGCCTAGGCGACCAAGGCAAGCGCAGCAGCATCTGCGCAGCGATGTACAGCGAGCACAGCGCAAAGCACAAGGCGAGGTAGTTGGCCACTGCGGGAGGGGCAACGTCCAAGACCTGCCAGACCCCATACAGCAGGACAATCCACAGAAAATTGGTGTAGCCTTCGACCGGACGAAACGGAGGCGGGTTCCACACCGGGCCGTGGCCCAAAGCCCAGTTGCTCACGTAGCGAAAGGAAATGTAGGCATCGTCGGTGAGGAACCAGTACAGCTTCCAGCCATAGCACAGCGCGGCACCAGCCAATAGCAGGATCAGGGCGCAGAGCAGGCGTTCGCGCTGATTCATCGTCCGCTGTGGAATACTTGGTCGGCGGCCAAGTCGTAGTAGTCCGTCCGCGCACCATCCGGCCAGCGGATTTCGAGATGCTCTATGCGGGCGCAAGTCCCCAAGCCAAAGTGGAGGCGCGGATCGCTGGCCGACAGGTAGCTGCCGCCAGCGGTGACGGTCCGCGTCTGCTGGTGGCCATCGCACAGCAGGCGGACGCGGGCACCGGCCACTAGGCCCTCCACCAAGAGCCAATGAGAACGAGGCGGCAGGTCGTTGCGGTAGAGGGCCGCCGGACCGCTGGCGTGGGTGACCAACAAGTCGAGGTCGCCATCGCCGTCGTAGTCGCCATACGCTGCGCCACGCGAGACCGCGACCCGAGCAAAGGCCGAGCCGGCCGCCGCTGACACGTCGCGGAACTGGCCGCCAGTGTTGGCGAAAAGCTGGTCGGGTTGGGCGTAGCGGAGGTCTTCTTCGAGGAGCTGAATCCGGTCCATGACATGCCCGTTGGCAACGAAGAGGTCGAGGTCGGCGTCGTTGTCCGCATCGAAAAACAACGTGCCAAAGCCCAAGGGGCGCAGGCTTGGATCGGCGAGGCCGATAGCATCCCCGCTGTCGGTGAAGCGGAGCGCACCGTCGTTGCGGTAAAGCGTATTGCTCTCGCGCGAGAAGTTAGTAACGAAAAGGTCTGGGTCGCCATCCGCGTCAACGTCGCCAGCAGTCACGCCCATGCCGGCCTCGGCTTGGCCGTTGCCGTTGTACGCGGCCCCAGCGGCGAGCGCAATATCGACGAAGGTCCCGCCGTCGTTGCGATAGAGCGCATTGCGGACCCCGTCATTGGCCACGTAGAGATCCAAATCGCCGTCCGCGTCAATGTCGCCGGCCAGCGCCCCCAAACCCTTGCCAAAACGATTGAGAACCCCCGCCTGTTCGGTGACATCGACAAAGGTAGCGCCATCGTTGCGGTAGAGCACATCCGAGACGCCATTGTAGCGGCGCGGGCTGCAATAGGTGCGCAGTGCAAAGGGGATTTTCAGCAGCTCTTTGCGCCGGCGCTTGGGGGTGATAGTGCCGCCGCAAACGCGGTTGTTGGGGCATCGTAGAGGTCGAGGTCGCCATCGTTATCGCAGTCAAAAAACAGGGCACTGGTGCTCCAGCGCGGATCCCCCACACCGGCTTTTTCGGTAACATCGACAAACGCGCCGCCGTCGTTGCGATACAGGACGTTGGGACCGTAGTTGGTGACGTAGAGGTCTGGGTCTCCATCCGCGTCAATGTCGCCGACAGCCACGCCCATGCCATAGCCAGTATCACCTGCCCCGGCCGCACCTTCTACCTCGCGAAACGTCCCGTCTCCCTCGTTGCGGTAGAGTCTATTCCCCCTAGGTGAGTCGGTAGTGGCCGGAGCAACTTGATAGGCACTCTCATCCACTAGGCCTTTGAAGCTCAGACCGGGCCGGTAGTCCTTTTCCACCCAGTAGTGGGTCTCGTCGCGGTAGCTGAGATTGATCGGCGAGTACTGGCCGCGCAGATGCGACAAGTCGAATCCATCCACCAAGTAAATGTCGAGCCAGCCATCTTGATCGTAGTCGAGAAAAGCCCCGCCTGCCCCCATGGTCTCAATGAGAAAGTAATCGCCCGCTGCGCCGTTGGTGTAGATAAAATCGAGACCCGCATCCTCGACCACCCGGAACGGACCAGGAATGGCGGGTGGTGCAGGCTCGCAAGCGGCGCAGATCACCAGTAGCAGCAATAGACGAATCACTGGCGCAATCCTCGCCGTAAGACCAAACCGTAGAGCGAACACAACAAGGCCACATCGGCCACCCACAACGCGCCCACCCCATTGTACAACCGCCAACTTGGGAACAAGGCAAAGCAGTACCCGCTCGCCAGCACCGCCGAGCACACAACCGGTAGCCGCCACAGCCAATGCGCCCGGGCTTGGCCAAGCGCCACCCACAAAGCAGCTTGGCAAAAGGGTAAGAAGACGAAGTAATGGGGCCATGAAGTCTGCACCACAAACGGCAAAGCGAGAAAGAGCGCGGCGGCAGATAGCGCCTCCCGCTGCGCGATTTCTCGCTTGTGCAACCACCATACCACGACGCAGTTAGCGCAAAAGACCAGCACCCCTGCGAACCGCAGTACATCGAGCGTCGATTCCCCGAGGCGATACCCCAGCGGCTGTCCCCAGCGGTTGAGTACATGGACAAAATACTGGGTATTCAAATCGCTGAGGAGCCGTGCCGCTTCTGGCAGCGATTGTGCGGATGCGCGTTCGAAATACCACCAATCCGTAGGGCCCAACAACGCGGCTGGCAGCAGGCAGTAAAACCCCAACAAGCCGATGCCGAAAGCCACCAGAAAGCGCCCGTCGCGGCGAATAAGAAAATAGAGGACAAATGCGCCAGGATAGTACTTAATGCAGGTGACTAATACCAAGACGATCCCCCCCAGTGCGCTCCGACCCTGCTGATGCAGCGCAAATGCCGCCACCATGCCAAGCGTCACCAACACACTGACCTGCCCCCATTTGAAATTGTGCAACAAGGGGAAGGAAGCCAGCAACAACAACCAATAAACTAGCATGCCCCGAGCGGAGAGGCCGAGTAGATAGCGGCCAGATACGTAGTAGAACACGGCTGCCCAGCCCACCTGTAAAAACCCCCATAAAACAGTCGCTGCCACCAGCGGCAAGAGTGCCACAAGGCTCAGCCCCAACGCAAAAAACGAGGTATAGTAATACCCCCGGACGGGCCACTTTTCGGCAAAAAGCACCTCGCCCATCGGATAGTAGAAGCGCCGAAAATCGCCAAAGAGCTGTGCGCCGTGGTCGATGGCGTTGACAAACCCATCCACCGATCCCCACATCAGCCAATAGCTGCCAAGCATCAACCCGGCCCCTAGCAGGCCCAGCCCACAACTCCGTTGCGGCTCTTGGTCAAAACCAAGCAAAATATCCCCTTTTCTATCGCGTCTTATCGCGCCCTCAACTGACTGGCGGCTCCCAGCAGATATAGGTATTTTGAGGCACAAACCACGAAGATATAAGATACCAATAAATTGTCCGAACATCCCCTTTTGGCGTGGCGCATCGGCCTCGTCTGTCTTCTAACGGCCTGCGCCCCAGCAGAGCAGAGCCTACCTCGCGTTCACTTCGTGGAAGTAGCCCAACCAGCCGGTCTAACCCTGCGCAATACCTGCGGCAGCCCGGACAAGCGCTACATTGTCGAGGCCAAAGGCGGCAGCCTCGCCGCTTTTGACTACGACCAAGACGGCGACCTCGACCTCTATATCGTCAACGGATCAACCCTCGAAGGCTTCCCGCCCGAGGCCGCTCCCCGCAACGCTCTCTACCAAAATGCCGGTGATGCGACCTTTCAAGATGTCGCCTCGGCTACGGGAGTCGATGACGCGCGCTGGGGCATGGGCGCGGTGGCCGCCGACTACGACAACGACGGCGACCCGGACCTCTATGTCACCAACTATGGCGCGAACCGCTTCTATCAGAACGCCGGCAACGGCACCTTCACCGACCAAGCCTCGCTGGCCGGCCTCGACGATGCCCGCTGGAGTACGGGTGCCGCGTGGAGCGACTACGACAACGACGGCGACCTCGACCTCTACGTGGCCAACTACATCGACTTTGATGTCAATTTCATCCCCGAGGGAGCCGACGCGGGAATGTGGCGCGGCCTGAACGTCATGTATGGCCCCCGCGGACTGGTCGGCGCGGCCGATGTACTCTATCGCAACGAAGGCGACGGCACCTTCGCCGATGTTACCCAAGCAGCCGGCGTCACCGATCATTACAAGCGCTATGGCTTTACCCCGCTCTTTAGCGACTTCGACCGCGACGGCGACCAAGATCTCTTCGTCGCCAACGACGCGGGCCCCAATATGTTCTACCGCAATCAGGGCAATGGCACCTTCGCCGAGGAAGCACTGGAGACAGCCGTGGCCTTGCTCGAAAGCGGCGATGCCCAGGCGTGTATGGGCGCGGCGTCGGCCGATTACGACAACGATGGCGACTTCGACCTCTACGTCACCAACTTCGCTCTCGACTACAATACCCTCTATCAGAACGATGGGCGCGGCTTCTTCAAGGACGCCACCGCCGCCGCTGGCCTCATTTACCCCACTTGGCCCTTCGTCGGCTGGGGCACGGGCTTTGCCGACTTTGACAACGACGGCTGGCAAGACCTCTTCGTGGCCAACGGCCACGTCTATCCCCAAGTCGAGCAGCTCGAGCGCGGGGCCTCCTACCGACAAAAAAACCAACTCTTTCTCAGCGCGGGCAACGGGCGTTTCGAGGACGCCACCGCAGCAGCCGGACCGGGTTTTGCCATTGAGGAATCGAGCCGCGGCACAGTCCTAGCCGACTTTGACAACGACGGCGATATCGACATTGCCGTCCACAACCTCGACTCAACGCCCTCACTTTTGCGCAATGATTCACCGGCTAGCAACCACTATCTCATCGTCCGCGTCCAAGGTGTCGAAAGCAACCGCGATGGGCTCGGTGCTATCGTCACCGTCGAAACCAGCGCCGGTACCCAAGTCCGCGAAATCCGCGCTGGTAGTAGTTTTCTGGCTCAGGATGATATGCGCGCCCACTTTGGCTTGGGCGGAGAACGCGTGGTACAACGTCTCGCAGTACATTGGCCCAGCGGTCAGGTTGACCGCTTCGCCGACATCCAAGCGGACCGCATCCTCACGGTGCGCGAGGGACAGGGCCTTTCCCCCTGACCCTTGCGAGGAATTTTCTCGCCAATTTATTTCGAGCCTATGTTGCGCGCCCTGCTTATCCTTGCCCTGACCCTTCCCGCCTGTAGCCGCGTCCCCGAGTCGCTGACAGTCGAACTAGCCCCTAACGTGGCGATGGAGTTCATCTACATCCCGCCCGGCACCTTCGCCAGGGGAGCAGCCCCAGGCGAGGAGGGACCGCTCGACGACAGCGAGGAACCCCAACACCACGTCGAACTATCGCGCGGATTCTACCTCGCCAAATACGAGCTTACTCAGGCCCAATGGCGCGCCGTCGTCGGCACCCAGCCGTGGCGGCGACGTCAGTACGTCAAAGAAGGAGCGCAACACCCGGCCACCTACATCTCGTGGATCGAAGCCGCACATTTCATCCAGCGGCTCAATAAAAAGGCCGGCAAAACGCTCTACCGCTTTCCCACTGAAGCCGAATGGGAATACGCCTGCCGCGCCGGGACCACCACGCGCTGGTTCTCCGGCGACGATGAGCAAACACTAGCCGACTATGCTTGGGTCAGCGGCAACTCCTGGGCAATCGGCGAGAAGTATCCCCATGCCGTTGGCCAGAAGGCACCCAATGCTTGGGGACTCTACGATATGCACGGCAATGTCTGGGAGTGGGTCGCCGACTGGGAGGGGCCATACGACGCGGAGAAAAAAATCGATCCCCAAGGCCCGGCCGCAGGCGAGCGCCGCGTCGGCCGCGGTGGCTCCTTTGGCACCCTGGGGCTGGGCGGGCGTTCGGCCTCGCGCTTTTTTAGCCCTCCCGATGCCCGCAGCCCCGATGTAGGAGTCCGCATCGCCCGCGAAGTCACAATCGATTAATAGCGTCGATTTTTGAGAATCAATATCGACGGCCCCCGCCGCCAACGCGCTTCTAGCTCAGCCGACACATTGGACCAACCCATGGCAAAAGAGCCGAGGACAATGTCCTCGTCGCCGTCGAGGTCCACGTCGCCCACATCCATCGTTAGCCAGCGGCCCGCTAGCACCTCGTCGAACGTCGAGGGTGCAAACTGCATTCCGCCCTCGTTGCGCAAGTACACGAAGGCTTCTGCGGGCGCAGCCGCGTAATCGGCGAAAAAACCGATCGCGGCTATATCGAAATCTCCATCTCCGTCGAAGTCAGCGGCCTGCGCCTTGTAGGCCCCGTTGAGCGGAAAGAAATAGGCCTCTGCAAAGCGATTGCGGCCGTCGTTGAGATAGAGCCGGACCCCGTGGTACGGTTTGAGTAGCAGCGCGTAGTCGGCATTGTCGCCGTTGGCCGTGAGCAGATCGAGGTCCCCATCCCCGTCAAAATCCACCAGACTCAGATGGGCCGCCCCGTAGGAAGGCGGCCACTGCACCACATAAGATTCCGCAAAGGTGCCGTCGCCGCGATTGTAATAAATAAACACGCCTTCGCGCGCTTGCCCCATTAAAGCGATGATGTCCGGGCGGCCGTCGCCGTTGAAATCGCGCACGTAGTGGCTGATCGCCCCGGGGTACTGGTTGAGCCAGCGCTCCTCGTAGCCCCCCTCTTCCTTCGCAGTGAAATAGGACAGATGCCCCAACCGGTTGCCGAACTCGGAGACGACGATCTCCTCCGCCCCGTCGCCGTCCAGATCGGCAAACGAAGTAGCAACTGGCCGCGACAGCTCCCTCAGCACCCGTTTGCCGACCTGTAAAAAGGCATCGCCCTCCTTAGCCACGGCCATCAACTGGCCTTGCGGATCGTCCGACGGGAACGGCGAGCCGATTGAAGTAACCCAGATAGTCCCTTCGCGCCAGTCGATATCAGTCGGGGTTAGGTTGAGCCTCAGCTTCTGCACGAGCTGACCCTGACCGTCGAGGATCGCCACCGAGCGCTCGCGCGAGTCCCCTGCGTAAATTCGCCCCTCATGGATCGCCACGAGCGTCGTAAAGGGACTTTCGACGCGATACTCCGGTATCAAGACATCAAATTGCCCCAAGTCGCGGCCGATCTCGGTCCGCATACCTTGGGGCGAGAGCTGTTCCGGCGCGGCCTGCAGATAGTATTCGACAATCGGTGCCCAAGCATTCGCGGGGATCAACGGCTCTTGGGGATAGATACCCGGCTGCTCGTCCTCCCGCTGATATTTCTTAGGCGGCAAACCCGCCTGTTCCTGTGGCAAACCGAGGATTTTGGCCAATGTCGGCAGCACCCACTCGCGCAACGTCGTCCGGTCCAGCAGCTCAGGCTCGGCGAAGACGTGGCAACTCTGGCAGTACAACTTGGCCAGACGGCGTCCCTCGCTATCGGTGGAATCGGGCGATTGAAATTGCAGGGTGTGGATCAGTTCGGGATCGATGGCAGCAGGTGGCCGTCGTACGGAATCTGTGTCCGTCCCTTGGCAGCCGCATAGCACGAGAATCAGACAGACTATCCGCGTCAAAACCATGCTCGTCACCATCAATAGGTTACGGCAATAGTATGCAAGACCTCCCCGGCCCCGACGCGTGCCCCTTGGGTGTCGGTATCCACCCGCAGGCGCACCACATACACTCCCGGTGCGACCACCGCTCCCAACTCATCCCGGCCATCCCACCCAACTCCGTACGTCCCTGTACTCACCCTGCGCTGCTCGACCAACCTCCGCACCAGCCGACCGCTCAAATCGTAGATTAGCACCTCCACCGGACTGTCATCACCCACCTTGATCACCTTGAAATGGAACGACGCCTGATCGTTGACCCCATCCCCATTGGGGGTGAAGACATCCGGTATCACCACGTCCTCCAACAATGATCGGCTCTGCAATGCGCCCCTCAAGGTCGTGGTGTTACTGCTCACTGCCCCTACTGCGTCTCCCGAATCGACCCGCTGCCAATTCCATTCCTCCGAGGTGCTGTTCTGTAGCGATGCTTGCAACACCGCTCCGGCCGAAAAAAGCGCCGTGGTGAAGTCAAGCCGCAACATCTCGACCCCTGACTCCGGGCTGATGAGCGGAAAAGTCAAGCGCAGGCTGTCGCCGCCCGTCGCTACAACCTCGACATCGGCTATCGCCAGCCCGTCCATATCGCGGCCGGCCAGCACCTCGCCCGCACCGGCGTACAGACCATCAAACCCAAGCGTCATGTCCGCCGGTGCCACCAGCAGAAGCTCGTCAAAACCGGGATCACGGGGGGCGAAGTTCGGCCGCACAAAGAGCGAAAAGCGCTGCTCTTGCCCCAGCGTCTCTACCACCGCCGGTGCCACCTCTCCGGTCAGGCTCTGCGCCACCGGATGCGTAAAATTGAGCCGGATCGAACGCAAGGTCGCGCTCACTGAAGGAGCGTCCGACAACAGAGTTGCCCGGATCTCTAAAAACTCGCGCGGCGACGGCGAAGTAATCGGGCTGCCGCTGGGATCTTCGCCCGGCTGGCTCCAGTCGCTCCAATCCCCGCCTACTACTTCCTCGGCGATAATATCCCCCTTGAATATCGACAGCAGCTTATCGTACTGGTCTTTGCTCACTTCGGTGCCGTCTTTTTTAAAATAGCGCAAGTTCTCGGCCAGCTCGTTGCCGGTGCGCGTTTGCACCAGCACACTCGTGCCCGGCGGCACATCTGCGTCCCATTCGATTGAGACCAAATTGCGGCTGCCACCCAGTCGCACCAGATCCGAAGTCAGGCTTACCTCCGACATAAACCCTTCCCCGTAGAGCTGCAACTCGGACGGATCGGCCAGAATGGCCGCACCGCTATTGCCTACCCCGCGCACAATCTGATTCCACACGAAGCGAAAAAAACGCGCCCTTAAGGGGCTAAAGTTGTTGCCCATTACGCTTTGGGTGCCAATCGTGCTGGCACTGAGGACTTCCGCACCACTCACTGCGGCCGCGGAAGTCCACTTGAGGCTGCCGTCTGCCTCGCGCTCGCCATTGGAGAAATCCAGTCTATAACCCTCAAAATTGCGCTGGCGCGCGCCCAAGGCCATGCGGAAAGCGTCGATCCAGAACGAGGCTCCCATATCGAAAAACACCTCGCCCTCTGGTCTCTTTAATTGCCCGGGAGAGAAGATAAAAATCACCTCGCTGAAGCTGAGCACATCGCCGTCGAATAGGCTCGCCAGTGCCAGCGATTGGGTCGAGGTGACCATGCCCCCGCGCTCGACCGTATTGATCAGGATCTCGTCGCCCTCGGCCCACACTTCCAACTCGGCTAGGCGCGGCCTCTCGCGCACGAAATAGCGCACCGGGCCTTGCCGCGATGCTTCGAGCCGGTCATAGACCTCCTTTTTGACCGCGGCCTCATTGCCATTCGGCAGTAGCTTGTGGTAGAGAATCGCGCCCCGGTCTGCCTCTGGTAAGGCTTCGTACTCGTCGCGACTGATCTCCCTCCCCTCGGCAAAATCACTACCGGTCGCGATCACCTGCACGAAGCGCAGGCCCATACCTGTAAACTCTTCTGCGTAATCCAGCTCAATCTCAAAGAGCCGCTGTTGCTTGTTGGGCACCAAGGTGCGCGCCACGCGTCTGAATTCCGGCGTCTCGGAACGGCTGTTGCCCTTGGGTTGGCGGCCTTCCGAAACCAGCACATCAAACTGCAAGAAGGGGTCGCCTAGCGCTTCATCGACGAACTTGAGCACGATCTTGCGGGCCATGACGAAGCGGCCCAGATCGACGATGAACCACCACTGCGTCGCCAAGTCGATGCCTAACTCGAGCGCGTCAGGTTCCCAATAGGTCTCCATATCTCCGTCAAATAGGGCCAGTACACCCGGCGCATTGGAGCCGGCGCGGATGCCGTCGCTGAGTCCAATATCGGCCGCGTCTTTTTTGATATAATTGGGAGGATTCAGGCGCAAGAATTCGCGGGCGTTCTCCACGGCATTGATATTCTTGCGCAGCCGCCGTGGCCGAACTTCGCCGCCAGCCCCGATGTCTAGGGTACCCGCTCCGAAAGACCAGTTTTGCCAGTGCTGCCGACTATTGACTACGACCTGGTCGGCGGTGACGCGATGGCCCGCTCCTTGAGCACTGGCGCACACCGTGCCCAACAACAAGGCGCAGGCAAAAGTCCAAATGGTCTTCATTGTTCGACCTCTAATAAGCCAGCGCGATGACGCGCTGGAGGATTTCTACGCCTCGGTCGCTAGTCACCTTTAGGCGCAACAGATAACATCCCGGCCCTACTCGCTCCCCACTCGCCAACACCCCACCCCACGCCACGCGAAATCGGCCGCTCTGCGCTGTGCCGCGATGCACCACTCCCAAGCGATGGCCCGACAAATCGTACAGATCCAATGCGACTGGCACCGCTCCCAAGAGATTCAACAGCTCGTATTCGATCTGCAACTCGTCGTTGACTCCGTCGCCATTGGGCGTAAACACGGGCGAGGCTAGCCTGAGCGCGTTGGCCGCCTTGCGTTTCACTTCGACCAAACCCACGCTCAGCGCATTGCTCTCGACTAGTGGATCGGCGTCGCCCGCGGTGAGCCGCTGATGCACCTCAAAGGGCCTTTCGCTGTCCGATACCCGGCCGGCGAACATCGTACCGAACTTGAACACTTCCACCTGAAAATCTACCTCAACCAGTTCTTCGGTGCGCTGCAAGTCCATGCGCGGGATGCGCAACGCAAAGCCCTCCGCGTCCGAGCGTAGGACGTCAAAGCCGACCTCCATCTCGCTAATGCGCACCGCGTCAACACTTTTGACCTGCACGGGCGTCTCAACCTCAATAGTGTCAAATCCCAAATCATCCTCTTCAAATTGAGGCAATACCGCATAGGTAAAGGAAGTCACCTCGCCCGCTTTAACCTGCGCCGGAGCGATCTCGGCTAGCACCTGGGTGGCCACCGGCGGGTCCGAGACGCTGAACTGTACATAGTCTAGCCGCCCACCCGCCTCCTTGAGCGATTCAAAGTCGGCGCGCAGTTGCACGTAGCGCCTGGGCTGGTCCGCCTGCATCACCCCCGTACTGTCCGCAAAATCGTACGCTTGGCTCCACGCTTCCCACTGCTGGGTATCAGGAGTTATCCCAGCCCGCTCGCCTTTGTTGAGCTTGTTATAGGCTTTGCGCGTCAACACCCTACCCTCGGTGTCGAAGCGACTTTGCTCATCGCCGCGAAAGGTGAAGCGCCAGTAGATGCTGGGCGTCGGCGTGTCGCCGCTGCGCATAGTCAACGCAACGCGGGCACCCGGCTCAATCACACCCGACCAGCTCAGATCGCCCAGCGACACCGCTCGACCCAGATCAATGACATTGCTTTGGTAGCCAGCAAAGGGAGCATAACCCGCGCCGTAGAGTTCAAGTTCGGCTAGCTCCCAGATGCCCCGCGTATTCTCAGCTGCCTGAAAGAGCACCTTCTGTACAGGTTCCGCCGGCAGCTCTAGCTCAATGATGGGATCGGTGTTTTCCCTGATGTCGTAGAGCACGTCAAAAGCGACGACAGACCCCCTACCAAAACCTCCCACGCCAGCCTGTAACTCTCGGTGGGGATCTTTGAGTGGATCGCCGTCGCTGATGCCGATGGTAAAGCTCTCCACGAAGCGGTCGTGCAGGTGTCTTTCGCGGGGATAAAACTTGATCCGCTCGAGAAAAAATAGACCGCCGAGGTCGAAGATCAGACTTTTGTGTTTGGGCCCATGCTGAGCAAAGTGTCCATCGCCCAGATAGACCGTATTGGGATCCTCGTCCCAGATAAACCAGTCATCGACATCAGGACCGCCCCAGCCGATCCAAGTCAGGTAGAAGATATCCCCGAGGAAGTCGGGCTGGGGCAACAGCGGCGTCAGGTTGACCGTTGGGTCGAGTTGGCGCGGTGCGATGTGATTGGGGGTTACTTCGATTAGGTTGGTCTGGCCGTGCTGATCTTCAACTACGTCGGCCCACGCCAGTTGCACGAATTCCACCCCCTCAAGCGCCGCTAGCTCTGGAGCCGGCAAATCGCTACCCCCGAGCCGGTAGACCGTCAGCGCGTCGAGAGGGCCGACAATGAACAGCAAAAACCCGCACCATATAGCTAAGGAATCTCTGAGGCGTTGGTGCATGAATGGGTGCTCCCTATAAAAACCTTCCTGTGATGAAGAGCGTATCTTGGCCCGATCTCGTTTGATCGCCGTGGCCATCGATGCCCGGCGACAGGCTCACCCCCAGAGTTGCTTCGTCGCCAGCTGTGCACCGGCGGCTATGGCTTGGAACTTGGCCCACACTACGGTCGGATGGACTTCCGGGGTATAGGTAGCCTGGGTCGAAAAGCCGCAATCGGTCCCGGCGATCACGTTCTCCCGCCCTACGATGTTGGCGAAGCGGACGATGCGCTCGCAGATGAGTTCGGGGTGCTCGACGATATTGCTCGCGTGCGCGACCATCCCTGGAATAATCAACTTGCCCTCCGGTAGTTTGACGTCCTCCCAGACGTGGTACTCGTGTTCGTGCCGCGGGTTGGCGGCCTCGAACGAATAGGCACCGGCGTTCACCTTGAGCATGATCCCCACGATGTCCTTGAGCGCCGCATCGTGGATGCGCGGACCTTCGTTGATCCCGTAGCAAGTATGCAGCCGCACCTGCTCGGGGGGAATACCGCGCAAGCTGTGGTTGAGAACCTCGACGGCCAGTTCGATCTTCCGCAGGCGGTCGGCGAGGCTCAAGCTCCCGTCGCCGCGGACCACTGTCATCCAGGGATCGTCGATCTGCACGATAAAGCCCGCATCGACGATCGCCTTATACTCCGTGCGCATCGCCTCGCCGACCGCCTGAAGGTACTCCTCCTCGGTCGGATAATACTCGTTTCCGCCGACCCCACCCGGAGCCACCGCGGGCATAAAGACATCTACCTTGTCCACTCCCGCGACGGCGGCTTTGAGGTTTGCGATGTCCTTGTTCAGGGCATCAATCCCCTTATAACTGACGGGGCCGATGCACACAACGGGGTTTATTTTGGCGACGGCACCCCCGTGCATGGCCTCGCCAAAGTAGCGCTCGTAATACTCCGGGAAAGTGGCCACCTCCTGCGAAAATTCAGCGGAGTCGATCGCGCCCGGTCTCGCTTCATAACCGGCCAACCGCTCGCTCACGTACGTCGAGAAACCGAGCTTACTCTGCTCGCCGTCGGTGACAATGTCGATGCCGCTCTCGACCTGCTTGCCGACAACTTCAGCCACGGCGGCCGAAATTCGCCGAGCATAGTCCTCCTCGGTGTAGGATGCGCCGTTGACTTTGGCTTTCATCAGGTCGAGCAGATCCACCGGACGTGCCAAGCTGCCAACGTGGGTAGTCAAGATGCGATCGGTACTGCGCTCCATAGTTGCGTCTCCTTGCTCCCCGTATAATAAATCTTCAGTCCAGCCCGAGCGCCGCGTCAATCTCTTGTTGGTAGGCCCGCACTTGGCCCGAGAGGATCTCGTCCATAGTCACGGCCCGGCCGGCGAGAATCGACTCGTAGGCCCCGTATATCGCCGCCACCGCCGTCATGCCTAGATATCCATCGACCTCGGGTTTGGTTCCCTTGAGGACCGCCTCGCCGAAGTCGTGCATCTCGATGGCCATGTGCTTGGCATCGATCGGCGGGAAGTCCAACTCGTAGGTCACCACCTTCGCGCCGAAAAGCCGCTCGGTGATTTCGCTCATCTGAAAATCGGGCAATAACGGCAAAATCTCCGCGCCCTCAAACTGTTGGCCCTCGCAGCGCAGGACCACCGGCCGACCATTGCGGTCCCCAGGCGCATACAACGCCCCCAAGCGGCCGTGCACGCTGCGCTCAAAACCGGTGCTGCCGCGACCGCCGGCAGCGTAGGTAAACTGCACCATGGCCCCGGACTTCATCTTGTACATCGCGCAGACCGAATCCTCGCCGGTAGCTTCAACCGAATCGGGAAAGGTCTTGAGCCGCTCGACATAGGACTCGAGCTGGAGACCGGAATCATCGGGCTTATAGCGCACCGGCTCGATGATCCAACCGGTGCCGTAGATCTGGTCGAAGGCACCCATGTAGTACTGCACGATATCGGTAAAATGCACCGCCATATCTAGGCCGATCGCTCCTTTGTCCTTGAGATGCCGCCACGGGGTGATGACCATCTTATTGTTGCCGCCTAGGCAGTTGTGGATCATCAGGTAGGGGTCGCCCAAAAGCCCGTGGTCGAGAATCGCACGCGCCAATCTGTTGGGTGGGTCGCGCCGCAAATTCTCAGCCGTGGCCAGCACCACGCCATTCTTTTCGGCCGCCGCAATCATCGCCGTGCAGGCGCGAATGGTGATGCCCAGCGGCTTTTCGCACAAGACATGCTTGCCGGCCTCCAGCGCTGGCACCGCCACTTGGTGATGGACCGCGGGATCGGTGGCCACGTCCACCGCCGCAATGTCGGGGTGCGACACGGCCTCGCCCAGATCGGTGAAGACCAAGGGCGTGCGACCGAAGAGGCGCTCTACTTCCCGCTTGCCCAGATCCGCGTTCTTGGGGTTGAGGTCGCACACGGCCATCAGTTCGATATTGCCGATGCCGCTGTTCTCCAGTTCTTTGTAGGCGAGGATATGGCGATGACCCATACCGCCGCAGCCGACCAAGCAAAGTGGAACCTTTTTCAATGTCTGCTCCTTGTTATAACGCTCAGTAACCCACCGAGCGTAGAAATTCCCGATTGGCCCGACACGATTCATCCGCGTCGGTGTCTGCATAGCTGGACAGCTCGCCCATTACCCAGCCCTGATAGCCGATCTCTGCAAGCGCCGCGCGAATCGCGGCGAAGTCCAGCCCCACCGTGCCCTGCCCCATCACGCAGAACTTACCCTGGGCCCAGTCCTTCATGTGCACGTAGCCGATGCGCTCGCGGTATTTGAGGATCTGGGCGACCGCGTCTTCCTGCATAAAGGCCGCCACCGACACGTCCATGCAGATCTGCAGCCGCTCGGCATATGCGAGGAGCTTGTCCTGCTCCTCTTCGCTTTCGACCGTGCAGCGCGGATGCGCGTGGTAGGTCACCTTCACCCCTAGGGGCTCGGCGTAATCGATGAGGGTTTCCGCCTGCTCAGCCAAGCGTTTAAACTCGTCGTCATTGGGCTGGCGTAACGCCACGCGATTGCCGCCGAGGAAGCAGTAATTGGGACAACCCAACTCAGCCGCGTACTCGATGATGCGCTGCTGCCGAGCGAGCGTCTGTTCGGCGTCGGGTGCCAGCGACACACTGCCGAACAGACACACCGGCGGCAACCCGTGCTGATCGAGCAAGCCGCGCAGCCTTCGGGGCGTGCCCAGCCAGTCCATCGAAACGCTGATGAACTCCACCCCCTCCCAGCCGGCGTCGGCGATGGTGCCAAACACCTTGTCCAACTCCGGCGTGGGGCCCCAAGTGATCGTGGAATACCCTAGATGAAACGACCGCTCTGCGCTCATTTTGACCTCCGTTCGCTTCTTGGTTCATGCGCCTTTTCAGGTCATACACGCGGATACGTGCAAATGGGAAACCTGCCAGCGCTGGTCCTGCCTGAGCCAGACGATGGTTTCGCGCCAAGTACCTTCTTGGACGCTGTCGCCGATGGTCCAAGTGCCGACCAGATAGCCCGTACTGACCGCGACATCGCCGTGCACGGTGGCCTGGAGATCCCGCCATTCCACCTGCGCCTGGACACGGCCTGCGGCCATGCCGGCCCGCAGCGCTTCAGCGTCGAAAGCCACCAGACGACTGCCGTCGGGTCCAAAGGTAGTGCGTTGGGGGTGGATATACGGCAGAAAGGTGTCTATATCGCCGGCACAATACGCGGCAGTGGCGATTTTCGCCGCCGCGATTACCGCTGCTGCTTCGTCATGGGCCATATCAATCTCCTTGTTTGCTCTCCTGTCGTCGCCGCATGCCCTCCTGCAGGAACAATTCGCGGTTGGGAAAGCCGTTGACCAACGTGAACCCCCCGTCCACCGCAATCAACTGACCGGTCATATAGGGAATCTGGGTGAAGGCGAAGGCAGCACCGGCGATATCTTCGGGCTGGCCGATGCGCGGCAGCGCCTGCGAGCCCCCCTCGGCCATCAGACCGTAGGTTTCGGCCACGGTATACTGCTGATCGGTCTCCGGATCGACAATGCCAGAAGGACGCGACGTCAGTGGCGTCTCCACCACCCCTGGACGCAGGGCGTTGACGGTAATATTGTGCTGCCCCGCATCAAAGGCGGCCCCTAGGACCACGTGATTGAGCCCGGCCTTGCTCACCCCGTAGGGGATGCGCGTGCTATCGGGCGCCACATCCGATACCGTAGCGATAAACAGAAAGCTGCGGTGCAGAACCTCTTGCCCGGCCTGTCGCTCGTCTGCGGCCTGCTCAATCATGCGTTTGAGCGCGCGCTGACACAGGCGGTAGGCCCCTTTGAGATTGACGCTGAGGACCCGGTCCAACTCCTGTTCAAGATGATCAACCGGCGTCTCGGTGAAGTGGTAGCGCGCAATCTGCCCGTCCGCGCCGCGCACGTAGTTGGTTACGCCGCTGTTGCTGACCACGGTGTCGAGACGGCCGAAATGCGCGTAGGCCCGATCCACTAGGTCGAAAGGGGCTTCGGGCTGGCTCAAATCGGCACCCAAGCTCAGTGCCTCTACCCCGTGCTCTGTCCGCAGTTTGTTGGCCACCACGGCCGCCCGCTCCTCGCCGGAGCTTTTGTGCGCGCGGGGGTCGGAGGGATCGCTGCCGGAATTGTAGTGCACCACCACGTCGTAGCCGTTGGCGGCGAAGGTGGCCACAATAGCCGAGCCAATTCCACTACTCGAACCAGAGACCAGACATACGGGCCTGCTCATAGATAGGCTCCCTGATTAATAGCCAACTCCGTTTGCTCTTGGACGATCTCATAGGCGTCCACGTGCCACCGTCGTTTGGCTCTGCCAACAGCCGCAATACCCCAATCGACGATCTCCGCCATCCTTCCGGTACCGGCGCGATCGCAAATGCAGCACAAGCTTTTTTAATAGGCCATACCGACGACCCGTTGTGCCCGATCGACCCCTTCGTCCGTCTCTACGGTGAGCTGCAGCAGATACGTTCCCGGCGGCGCGAGTCGCCCCTTGACATCGCGCCCATTCCACGCCGCAGTGAACCGCCCGCTGACTAGTTCACCGCCGTCGATCTGGCCAATTTCACGCCCCGCCAAATCAAATATCTGGATCGCCACAGGTGCGGCCTCTACGTTCAGCAAATCGCACTCGATCACGACCATATCGTTAATCCCGTCGCCGTTGGGGGTAAACACGCCAGCCTGCACGCGCAGCCCCTTAATGCTCTTTTGGCGCAAATCCAGAATATCTACACTCAAGCGATCGCTCTCTATAAGCGGGTCCGCATCACCGGCCGTCAACGCCTGCCGCACCTCGTGTGGTTTCTCGCTGTCGAAAATCCGCCCGGCAAAAAGCGTCCCAAACTGGAAGACCTCGGCGCGAAAATCGACCTCGATTCGCTCACCGGTTCGCGTCGCGTCGATCCGGGGAATCCCCAATTCAAAGCCTCGCTCGTCCAGCCGCCGAATCTCAAAGCCCACCTCCTCGCCGCTGATCCGCACCGCATCTACCCCATCGGGCAGACTCGGAGTATCGATTTCAATCGAATCGAAGCCCAAATCTCGGGGACTAAACACTGGGGTCAACACATAGGTAAACGCCGCTGGCTCGCCTGCCCTCACCGCACCCGGCGTGATTTCCGCTAGGGCTTGGGTCGCAATCGGTGGGTCCGACACCGCAAACTGCACGTAGTCGAGTTGACTGCCCTGGTCGCGGCCCGAGTAGAAGTCGATGCTGAACTGTACGTAGCGACGCGGTTTATTCGCCTGTATATTTCCCGCCCCAGCGCTGAAATCGTAGGCCGGACTCCACGAATCCCAGTTGCGGGTATCATAGGTAATCCCAGCCTTCTCTCCCTTGTTGAGTTTGGCATAACTCTGCCGGGTGAGGGGCTTCCCTTGCTGGTCGAAGAGTGACTTCTCGTCGCCCCTGAACGTGAAGCGCCAGTAGTTGTTCGGTTCGGCGCTGTCGCCGCTGCGCGTCCGTAGTTCGACGACAGCCTCTGGGTCCTGCCGTCCCGACCAAGTTACAGATCCCAGTGCAACTGCCTCGCCGAGATCGATGATGTTCGAGCGGTAGGTGGCCTCGTTGGCGAAGCCAAACCCGTAGATCTCGAACTCGGCTAGCTCCCAGATTCCGCTCGAATTTTCCGGGGCATCAAGTAGCAGACGCTGGACCGGCTCGGAAGGCATCGCCAGTTCCACCACTCCGCTCGAGTTTTCCTTGATGTCATAGGCGAGGTCGAAGTCGAAAAAAAAGCCCCGATGCGTGATCGCGTGATCGCGGGTGCCGTCCTTGAGCGGATCGCCATCGCTGGTGCCAACTCTAAATCGCTGGACAAAGCGCTCGTTGACAAACTTTTCGCGGGGGAAAAAGCGAATGCGCTGAAGATTGAATAGGCCGCCGAGGTCGAAGATCCAGACCTTGGTATAGATCCATCGTCCCTTGCCCCAACTTTCATCGAGGGAACGTCCACCAAAGTAAATAGAGCCCCACGGCCAATGGCCGTCGCCCAGATAGACGGTTTCGGGATCGCCATCGAAGATGAAGTGGTCGTCGTCCTCTAAGTTCTCGGTCCAGCCAGTGTGCGAGTGCATGACGAACACGGTGCCACCGTCCAATTCGTAGATCTGCGGCGCGATGTTGACGGTGGGGTCTAGACGCTGGGGACGGATGAAGTCGGCTTCTGCTTCGACCAACTTGATCTGGCCATCGCGGGCTTCGTCGGCATCGGCCCAAGCCAACGACACGAATTCGTAGGGTGCGTCTAGTTCGGGCGGTGGCAGGCTCTGGCCACCGATCCGATAAATCGTCAACGCCGACGCTTGGCTCCAGAGGAAACCGAGGACCAGCAGAACCAACGATACCCGCATAGTACTTCCTTCGCTGAGAGGAGAATCCTAATAGGCAACAGCGATGGTGCGGAAAATTTCGGCGCGTCCAATGCGGGCACCTTCAGTGTCCGTATCGACTCGCACTCGCGCCAGATAGACTCCTGGGGGCACCACCGCCCCCTGCTCATCCCGACCGTCCCACTCCATCCCGTAAACCCCCGTGCTCGCCGGACGATGCTCGACTAAGCGACGCACTCGCTGCCCTCGCATGTCGTGGATCAACACTTCCACCGGACTAGCCCCGTCCACCTTGACTACCTGAAAGTGAAACCCCATCTCGTCGTTGACCCCGTCGCCATTGGGCGTAACCACGCGAGGCTCCACTTCCACCGCCTGTACCAAGGCACCCTCCTGCACTACCCCCACCAGTGTCGTCGTATTGCTGGCCACCTCCGCGACCGCCTCTCCCGGATCCACCCGCTGCCAGCCTCCCTCACCCTCAACACTGTGCTGCAATGACGCCTGCAATACCGCTCCCGTCGAAAACAAGGCTGTCGAAAAATCCAACCGCACCACCTCAACCCCCGAAGAGGGGCTTATCGCCGAAAACGCCACTTGCAAACTATCGCCAGCGGTCGGCACGACCTCTGCTCCGTCCAACGCCCAATCGGCTCCTACGTCAGTGGCCAAAGCCG
>JAGWBY010000018.1:23066-24272 GCA_021295675.1 Candidatus Latescibacterota bacterium
CAAACTGGGGACGCACGTAGAGCGAAAACCGCTGCGGCTGCCCCAACTGCTCCACCGCAAAGGGGGTTACTTCGCCCGACAGCCCCTGCGCAACCGGATTGGCAAAATGCAACCGCAGCGACCGCAGCGTCGCGCTGTAATCGGGCGTGTCCGACCGCAGCACCGCCCGCACCTCCAAGTACGCCCGTGGCGAAGGTGAGGTAATCGGACTGCCGCTGGCGTCTTCGTAGGGTGCACTCCAGTCGCTCCAGTCCCCTCCGGCGACCTCCTCGCCAATAGTGTCGCCGCGAAAAATCGACAGCAGCTTGTTGTATTCGGCCTCGGTGACTTCGGTGCCGTCCTTTTTAAAGTAGCGCAGCACCTCGTCGAGTTCGTTGCCGGTGCGGGTCTGTAACACGACGCTGGTGCCCGGCGGCGTATCAGCGTCCCAAGCAATCGACAGCAGATTGCGGCTGCCGCCCAAGCGGATCAAATTGGACGTCAGTGCGACCTCTGGGTGATACCCCTGGCCGTAAAGCTGGATTTCGGCTGGCTGGCCGGTGGCTCCGCCGCGGGCTGTGGCGCTTTCATACTGCTCCCACACAAAGCGAAAGAACCGCGCCTTAACCCGCTCGAAATCGTTACCCTCGTATACTCCGAAGCCGAGGTTGGTCACGCGGCCGGCAGAGGCCGTGACGTCCTGAGTCGGTACGCGCGTCCCCCCAGTGACCCACTTAAGGCTACCGTCTGCTTCAAGGCTGCCGTCGGAAAAGTCGAGCCGGTAGTCCCTAAACGTCGAGCCGCCGTACGCTAGACGAAAAGCGTCAATCCAGTAAAAGGCTCCCAAGTCAAAAAAGAGAATGCCTTCTGGATCTTTGAACGAGCCGCGCCCAAAAGAATACAGAAACTGCACCTTGCTCTCGATCTGGCCGTCAATCAGGTTGTTGATCGCCGCCGTCTGCGTCGCCGTGCCATACCCCCCCCGAGCCAACGCCCCCGTGAGAATCTCGTCGCCCTCTGTCCAAACCTCCAATTCGGCCAACCGAGGACGCTCCCGCTGGAAGTAGCGGATCGGCCCCTGCTGCGCGGCTGCTAGCAACTCGTATATCTCCGGTGCTACTACCGTCTCGCTGCCATCAGTCTGCCGCTTGTAAAACTCAATAGCCCCCTGATCGCTCGCCGACAAAGCCTCGTACTCGGCTTGGCTCACCTCCCGACCGCGATCAA
>JAGWBY010000018.1:24293-25132 GCA_021295675.1 Candidatus Latescibacterota bacterium
TCGGCTCCGAGTTGGTGACCAACTCAAACACCCGCTGCTCCTTGTTGGGCTTTAACGTGCGCAGAATGGTCGTAAACTCAGGCGTGGGCGAACGCTGGTTGCCCTTGGGAATGTTGCCCTGCGAAGCCAATAGGTCGAACTGCAAAAAGGGATCGCCCAACTCCTCGGCAACGAACTTGAGCACCAGCTTCTTGGCCATCACCAACCGACCTAAATCGACGATAAACCACCACTGCGTGCCCAAATCCAACTCCTCCGTCGGCGGATCCGGCTCCCAATAGGTCGTCATGTCCCCGTCGAAAAGATTTTCTACACCCGCAACATTAGAGCGAGCACCCCCTAAGATGGCGTCGGCGAGGACGATGTCCTCGGGATCTTTCTTCAGGCCGTCCGGTGGACGCGCCCGCAAGTTGGCGACAATGTCGCCGACAGCGTTAATATCGCGCCGCAGACTCCGGGGTTGCACCGTCCCACTGCTGCTTAGGTCCAGCACCCCCGGTGGAAAGTTCCAGCTTTGCCAGTGCGCGCGCCGATCAACCACCACTTGATCGGCAGTGATCCGGTAGCCCGACTGGGCAAACGCAGTACCGGCAATCAGCACGGCTAGGATCAATGATCGATGCATCATTAATGCCTCTTCTAATAGGCAACGGCGATGGTGCGTAGGATCTCGGCATTGCCTATTTGGGATCCCTCGGTATCGGTGTCCACCCGCAGCCGCGCTAGATAGATCCCCGGAGGAGCGATGTCTCCTTGTCCGTCCCGCCCGTCCCAAGCAATCCCATACGACCCTGTGCTTAACGCCCGCTGCTCAACCAGCCGCCGCACCAGTCGCCCTT
>JAGWBY010000019.1:0-6714 GCA_021295675.1 Candidatus Latescibacterota bacterium
CGGCTCTCTCCTACGAGAAGGTTCTCGCCCACCCGCATGAGGAACTAGGCCGATGGCTGAAGCGGCCTCGCAATGAGGTGCAGATGCGGCGAGGGCAACTGATCTCCCGGCCTCGCAATGAGGATCTAAGAGCTTGGATCGGCCGCGTTGGGAGGGCATAAAAAAACCGGCCCCCGCAAGGGCCGGTCGAGTATCTAGTCAAGCATAGGGCCAGTATAGCCCTTCTTGCAGCCGCTAAAAATCCAACTTCAGCCGCAGAGCAGGAACGGTGGACTCGCGCCCGGGCAGAACCCCCAGTTCCACGTTCTCGGCCAACTTGTTGATGGTTTGGACTTGGTCGCGTAGGTGGGCTAGCGACGCGATCTTGATCCACACCGACAGCGGCACCCAACCGGCCGCGGTGTCCGCACCCGTCAGAACGGCCGTCCCCACCGCCGTCACCGTCATACCCATGAGCACGAGCCCCTGTTTGTGCTCCCCAATGTAGAAATAGCCCGCGCCCGGCACGGGTAGCTCCAGCAGAAAGGCCAACAGCCCGGACTTTGACTGTTGGTACGCGGCGCGGCGTGCCTGAATGCGATACGTCCCCAGCGAGCGCAGCGAGCGAATTTCGGCCAGCGCATACGCGGCCTCCCGCTCCTGCAAGGCACCGACGACCTCGACGACCGCCACTGAATCCGCCTCAAGTTCCTGCACGCGCAACGAGCGCACCCGTCCATCGGTAAGCACGGCTTCGCCCCACGCCTCTGCGGCCTGCATCTGCTCCAGCAGGCTTCGCACCTCTTCTGTTTCCATGGCCGCCTCAGCCCCGCGTGCCACCAGCAGGATCGCCGGCAGCCAAATCCATAGTATCCAACGCATTTTCACCTCGTTTGAAATTGTCGATTCTGCTATCTCAATCTACCCGACGCCTCTTTGTCTTGTCAAGCCGCCATGCCCCGACTCGGTCCATTGCTCTTCCCAACGCCAACCCCTATTTTCAACTTCTCTGATGCAGGCCCAACTCCAACAAGCCATAGCAGCCACTCGCGAGGCCGGGGCGCTGACCTTGCAGTACTTTGGCGGACCACTTGAGGTCGCCTACAAAGACCGGAACGATCCGCTGACCGCGGCCGATCTCCAGGCCGACGCCTACCTCAAAAAAGCCCTGCGGGATCTGCGCCCAGACTGCGGCTGGCTCTCCGAAGAGACCGTCGATGACCGCCAACGCCTACACAAAGAAGCGGTGTGGATCGTCGATCCAATAGACGGCACCCGTGAGTTTGTCGCAGGTATTCCCGAATACGTGGTCGCTGTGGCCTTAGTCGAAGGCGGCGCGCCAACCCTAGCGGTTATCTACAACCCCGCGCAGGAGCAAATCTTTGCCGCCGTATCTGGCAGCGGCACCTTCCGCAATGGTCGGCGCGTGTTTTGCAGCGAGGTCCAATCCCTCGGCCAAGCCACGGCCGTCGTCAGCCGCAGCGAGACCAAACGCGGCGGGCGGCGCAATCCGCCCCGTCGGCAGCGTCGCCTACAAGCTAGCCCTAGTGGCTGCGGGGGCCTGCGACCTCAACTTTAGCATCCAAGACAAAAACGAGTGGGATGTCTGCGCTGGCGATTTGCTGGTGCGCGAGGCCGGCGGCCTCATGCACACGTGCGGCCACCAAGTGCGCACCTACAACCAAGCCGATACCCTCATCCCCGACGGACTCGCCGCGGGCAACGCGACGCTGGTATCACACATTCTCCACCTAATGCACGAGCAAAAGCAATGATAACAGCCCGGATCGCAGCGGATTTTGTCGAAGAGTACGCCACCCTCCTCGAACTCAGCGGAGCCTCCCCCTTCCGGGTTCGCGCCTACTCCAACGCCGTGCGCGCCCTCGAAACCCTAACATCCCCTCTTGACGAACTCCTCGCCGCCGGGACTTTAACCGAGGTCAAAGGCATTGGCGACAGCGTGGCCGAACTAGTCGCCGAGTTCGCCGACACCGGCACGGCCCAAGCCTATGAAAAGCTGCGGGCCGCAACGACATGCTGCGAGTTCCCGGCTTAGGGCCGCGCAAGATCGTCGCCATCCGCAAGGCCCTCGGTATTGAGACCCTCGACGCCCTCGCACAAGCCTGCCGCACGGGCCAACTCTCCGCCCTCAAGGGCTTTGGCTCCAAGACCCAGGCAACCATTCTCAAAGGCGTCGAGTTCATTCGCGCTCACGAGGGCCACTGCCGCGTCGATAGCGCGCACCAAAGCGCCCAAAGCCTGCTCGCCGTTTTGCGTCCTTACGCGCAGCACCTCGCCGTCGCCGGAGAGCTGCGTCGAGCGCGGGAGACGGTTCAACAGCTCGACTTCGTACTCAGCACCACCGACGCCGACGTCGCGACTGCGGCTTTTGTGGCTCACCCAGAAATCGCCGAACGCATCGCGCCGAACGCAGGGCGACTGTCCAACGGACTGCAAGCCAACTTGCACGTAGTTCCAGACGATGCCTTCTCTACGGCCCTACACTACTACACAGGCAGCAAAGAACACCGCGCCGCACTGCACGCCAAGGCCACCGAACGCGGACTAGTCCTCGACGAACGCGGTCTCTGGCACGGCGACGAGCGCATTGAGTGCGCAGATGAAGCGACTTTATTCTCCGCCTTGGGCCTCGCCGACATTCCGCCGGAACTGCGCGAAAACCAAGGCGAAGTCGAGGCCGCTGCCGCCGATGCGCTGCCCGATCTGGTAACAGCCGCCGACATTCGCGGCCTGCTCCACGTGCATTCGACCTATTCGGATGGGACCGACACTCTGGAGGCCATGGCCCGCGCCGTGCAAGAACGCGGCTTTGAGTACATGGGCATTGCCGACCACAGCCAAGCTGCGGCCTACGCCGGAGGGCTTCGCGTTGAGGACGTCCAGCCAACGAGGAATTGGCTCCCTTCCGCATCTTCAAGGGCATTGAATCCGATATCCTCAGCGACGGCTCGCTCGACTACGACGACGACCTGCTCACCCAATTCGATTTCGTGGTCGCCTCGGTCCATTCGCAGTTCAACCTGAGCCGCGACGCCATGACCGCCCGCATCGTCCGCGCCATCGAACACCCGGCTGCCACCATCGTCGGCCATCCAACCGGGCGCTTGCTCCTCAACCGCGAAGGCTACGCCGTCGATATCGACTCGATCACCGAAGCTGCCGCCCGCTGTGGGGTCGCCCTCGAAATCAACGCCCATCCGTCGCGGCTCGACCTCGACTGGCGGCACGTCAAAAAGGCGCGCGACCACGGCGTCCAAATCGCCGTCAACACCGACGCCCACAGCGTCGGTGGCCTAGACCATCTCGGCTACGGCATTGGCATTGCCCGCAAGGGCTGGCTCCGCGCCGCCGACATCCCCAACGCGCTCAGCCGCGAAGCCATTGCCGCTTGGTTCCAAAGTTAAAGGGCCGCCCCGCCTCATCGGCTTAGCCGGACCATCCGGTGCCGGTAAGACCACGCTTGCCCGCGCCCTCCAGACTCGCCTGCCCGGCTCAGCCACCGTGCTCTCCCTAGATGCGTACTACCGCGATTTAGCCGACCTCTCCTTGGCAGAAAGAGTCCGCGTCAACTTCGACGCCCCCGAGGCCATAGACCACCAACGCCTAGCCGAGGATCTCCGCCAGCTCTCCGCCGGCCACCGCGTCGCAATCCCCGTGTACGACTTCGCTACCCATACGCGCCAAGCGACCCAACAGAGCATCACCCCCACTGATTTCCTACTCGTCGAGGGCCTCTTTGCCCTCTACTGGCCCGACATCAACGCCCTCTACCACCTGCGCCTCTTCGTCACCGCTGCCGACGCGCTCTGTTTGGAACGCCGCCTTGCCCGCGACCGCGTCGAGCGCGGCCGTTCCCCTATTTCAATCCGCGTCCAATACCAAGAACAGGTCCGCCCAATGTACCGCCACCATATCCAGCCCACTGCCCGCTACGCGGACCTGATCCTCGACGGCAGCACGCCTACCGAAGAACAGGTTGCAGCCGTCCTAAATGCCTTGTAGGGATTAGATTACAGATACAACCTGATTCCAGTGGTAAGAAGCGATATCCCCCTATAACCCGTCGCTAGTACCCACTAAAACGGCCCAGCGTGGTGCGAAGGCTCATTGACGTAGCGTTGGGTTTCTAGGTCGAGAGTAATTTCGCAATGTTTGTCATCGACGGCTAGCTGGCGCTCCTCAGTCTCCAAGGGCGGAGCCGCGTATGTGCCGGCATAGCCGCCCATCCAACCCGGATATTCGCTGGTGCGGCTGTGGTACGTAGCTCGGCCAAAGCGGTGCTCGCCAAAAGCACCGCCCTGAATGACCAGTTCTCGGCTCTCGTTGTGGTTCAAATTGACCAAGCGCACAACCGTGCGGTTCGCTTCGAGCTTTTCCACCAAGGCACCGACGTCTTCGGGCAAGCCGGGACGGCGGCGCTGGGCGTCAAAGTAGCGCAGGCGGGCGTGCAGCAGGCCGCCGTTGTAGATGGGTTGCGGACCGCCCATAATGAGCTGGATGAGCGCTTCGGAGGAGACGGGATTTCCCCATTGCCAGTGGTGGACGTGGTGGCGGGTGCCCACGTCCTGATCGGCGCGCATTTGGGCCAAACGGCGGCCAGCCACTTGGTACGTGGCCTGCAACATTTGCTCTGGATAAGTGGGGTTGGCCCCGGCCAGAAAGCGCACCCAAGGGGCTTCGTGGCCCGAATCCTCTTTGTTGTGGAAGGGAAACACCGCGGCCCAATCGAACGCCTCTTTTTGCCGAATGGCCTCCATGCGCTCCCAGTCGCCCTCGTCCATGGACAGATTACACCGGACTCATGGGCTGCCAGTCGAACCAGCCGGCGTCGCCGTAGCGGTATGGCACCAGCAAGGTCTCGCTCTTTTCGCCCATAGCGGCAAATTGGCTCGCCCAGCGCTCGGCCACGCTCATGTACTGGTCGCGGATATCCTCCATGCGCCCTTGTTCCAAGATGCGGTCCATCTGCTGGCGCGGCAGGTCGAGATAGGCGCGGTCGCGGGTCAACAGGTAGGCGTTAGCCGCTGCGTCGAGCGTGGCTTTCTGCAACGTCAAAAAGCCGTGCGGAAAAGTCCAACCGTAGCGCCCGCCGTACCAGTTGCCAGCACAGTATTCGCCCACTTGGCCCGACAGGCCAACATTGTCCGGCAACATGCCGCCGTTGGCTTGGGCGCGCTCCACCCAAGCGTCGGTGTATTCCACCACCCAAGCGCGGTATTTTTCGTCACCGGTGATCAGGAAGGCATTGGTCACCAGCGAGGTGACGGCTAAGTTGGTCGGCGTATCGCCCTGACGCCAGCGGTCGAACAGGGTCTGCCCCATCAAGCGGGCTTTGGCCGGATCGGCCAAGTCCTGCACACTGGTGATGCCGGGCAAGTCGAAAAAGGGCAGATTGTACACTTCCATGCTGCCGCCCAAAGGGTTGTAACTTTGTTTGTCGCGCTCGGCCAGCGGGGCGAAATAGGGGCCGTGGCTGCCGTTGAGGCCCGAGCGCAGGATCTTGTGCTCGGGGTCGTAGTTTTGTGCTTCGGGGTCTTCGTTGAGATAAAAGCCGGCAAAGCGGCAGGCCCGTTCGACGCGCCGAGGGGCATTGGGATGAGCCAAGCACAAGTGGTAAAAGCAGATGTCGCTTTCGGCTTGGTGCATCTGGTCTTCGCGGATGCCGTATTCCTTGCTGACCGTGCCCAAGCGAGTCAGTTGGCGAGTGACGGCCTCCCACTGGCGATCAGCCAAGTGCAGCAGGTGCTCGCCGCCGCCCATCAGATAGACGAGCGGCCAATTAAAAAAAGGCTCGTAGAAATCGTCGGGGCTGCCGCCGCCCCACTCGTCCTGCCAGATGAATTCGCCGTCCTCGCGGGTAAAGTGATCGAGAAAGGGCTGCACCGATTGATCCAAGGCGTCGAAGAGGCGGCGCTGCCACACGGCCCAGTGGGCTGGCGCATTGAGCGGGATATTTGCGGTTATAGCGGACATGTCCGTACTCCTGAGAAGATTGTAGAGGGCTGTGAGGGTGATCTTAGGGAGACCAAGAGTGCGTGTAAAGCGCTTGACAGGCCGAGACAGGCCGATTTATTTGCGCTTGCTTGGGGATTTTCGCTTTAAGGCGTGGACTAAAACGGCTATTTGAGAAGGATACGCCATGCGCAGCCATATCCGATTCTTGCTCTGGGGACTGATCCTGTTGGGGGCGAACGGTTGCCCGCCCGCCCTACCCCCAGGACCGCTGCGCATCCAAATCACCGGGGAAGAGTACACTTGGCAGTTCCGCTACCCAGGCCCCGACGGCGAATTGCAGACCGATGACGATCTCACCAAGCCAGGAGAGGAGTTACACCTGCCACTTGGCATAGAAGTTGAAATCGAACTGACAAGCCGGGATTACATCTACACCTTTGCCCTACCCCATCTCGACCTACATCAGGTGGCCGTGCCCGATTTGACCTTTGCACTGGCTTTTACCCCGCAGACCAGCGGCGTATTCGCCTTTGTCGGCGACCAAATGTGCGGCTTTGAACACGAATCGCTCAACGGCCGCGTGGTGGTCGAGTCTCCAGCGGCTTTCGTCGATTGGCTGGCGGGGCCGTAAATTCGCCACCCTAGCCATCATCTCCCCTCAGTCCAGCCGTACCTCCCCTCCCGCCTCTTGGCTCCGATATATCCCATCGAGGATTTTCATCACCTGTAGGGATTGTTCCGGCGGCACCGGCGAGGGCC
>JAGWBY010000019.1:6719-19202 GCA_021295675.1 Candidatus Latescibacterota bacterium
ACTCCACGCATTCCTGCGCGTGGGCTTCGAGGCCGTCGTACATCAGCATGAGCTTGCGGTCGTACTGCTGGCGGGTCTGATTGTTGCTCTCGCAAATCGAGCACTGGGGCCAATGCGCCCCACCTCGGGTGCCGTAGAGCCACATCTGCATGTCCTCGCCTTGGGTCGGGTGATGCAAGAGCCAACTCACCTCTAAGACCAGTATTGCACCGTTGTCAAAGCGCACAAAGGCCGCGGCAAAATCCTCGACATCGTAGTGGGATGGGATCGTCTGGCGGCCCCATTGGCTGAAAGCCCCTTCTTGGTGCGCCAATTCAGCGCGGGCCACGCCCGAAATGGCCACCGGCTTGGGATGCCCCATAAACCACAAGGTCAGGTCGAGGATGTGAACCCCAATGTCGATGCAGGGGCCGCCGCCGCTGTGTTCCTTGAGAATAAACCCACCGCCGATCGGTGCCCCAGCCCGGCGCAGCATCCAGCTACGGGCGTGGTAGATGTCGCCGAGCGCGCCCGCATCTATCTCGTCCTTTAGCGCGCGGGACGAACCCTGAAAGCGAAAGTGCTGCGCCGTCATCAGTTCCTTGCCTGAGACATCGCGCGCCGCGATCATCTGGCGAACATCCTCGGGCGTGGGAGCCAAAGGCTTTTCGCAGATCACGTGCTTACCGGCCGACAGCGCGGCAATAGCCAAGGGGGCGTGATACATATTGGGCGTGCAAATGTCGATAATGTCGATGTCTGGGTCGCTGAACAGCGCCTCCGGGTCGGTGTGCAGTTTGGTTATCCCGTTTTCTGCGCCAAAGCGCTTCAGCGCCTCCTCGCTAATGTCGCTGCCAGCGATCAATTCAGCTTCGCTGGAAGCCTCCCAGCCGGGGAGATGCGTGCGGGCGATTCCGCCGACGCCGACGATACCTACTTTGAGCGTGCTCATGGCTTATCCTTGTTTTTGGTTGTGGTTTGATCGATTCATATCCGCGTCAGGGCTTCCGCCGGCATCCAACCGCCGAGACCATTGGCCAGCCGCACCAGCATCCACCCCCCTTCCTGCCGTACCAAGCGCACCTTGGTACCCTCGTGCGCGACAAAGACTTCCGTCTGCCCAAGATCGGGGCCAGAGCGCGCGTGCGCCATGTCAACTGTGATTATGGCTTCGCTCGTCTGCGCCTGATGGTGGAGGCGCGTCCCCAGCCAGAGCGCGGACCCGACACTCAGCCCCGCACAGAGCAACATCCCGACTAGCCACAGCGCACCGGAGCGCGGCTGCGCGAACAACCACCGCACCCCCAAGACAAAGACCGCGCAAAACGCCGCGGCGAACAGCAGGCTGAGCTGGTTAAACGTAGGCCAAAAATAAGCGGCCACCAGCGCGGCTACCAGCGCGCCAAGGCCGTCCTCAGTTTGCGGATCGCGGTCCTTCTTCACTAGGCTGGCAAAGCGCAAGTTGGCCTCGATGTCCTCGTCGTGCGGCAGCAAACGCCGCGCCCGCTCATACCAAAGAATCGCTTCGCCCAGCTTCCCGGACTTGAAGCAGGCATTGCCCAAGTTGTAGTAGAGCCGCGCGTCTTGCACTCCAGCGTCCACCACCGCCAAGTAGCTGAGCCGCGCCGCAGCAAAATCTCCGGCCCGATAGAGCGCGTTGGCCTCGTTGTACTGCCCAGCCGCGGCCCCGGCGTGGAGTTGGGTGCCCAACAGGAGCAACAGCGCCAGTGCGCGCATCATATCCGCTTCTCCAAACCCGCGATCACCTCTTCTGCCAAACGCCGCGCCGCCGCCCGATCCGTCGGCGGGCCACCCGCGGGCGCAAATCGCGCAAAATCGCAGCGCGTCAGCAAATCGCGCAACTCAGCAATCGTCTCGGCCTCGACTTGGCGCGCCGTCAGGGCCTCGGCACAGACCTCAATGGTCAGGCCGGCGGCAGCGAGGTTGAGGCGGTCGGCTACGAACTCCAGCACGGCAGCGCGGACCTCGCCGTAGAACTCGGCCTCAGTGCCGGTCTCAAGCAAGGCATCGGCGCGAGATAGGCGGAGACTAGCCTCGCCTTTGGCCCGGCGCTGGCGTGCGTATGCAATATCGCCCTGCAAGCGCCGCTGGTGGCGTTGCCACAAAAGCAGGGCAAAGAAGGCGAGGGGCAGTGCGCCCTGCAAGGTCCAAAACCAATAGCTCTCGTGTAGCATGGTAGCCGCGACGAGGGCCTCGACGTCGGGCTTGATGTAGCGGATATCTGCGCCGACGGCCTCGATGTCGCGCCGACTCAGCCCGTAACTCACCCCTTCTTCCTCGACACTCCCCTCGCTGTGAATGGTAATCGGCGCAGATTCGAGGACCTCGTAGCGTGCTTGGTGTGGGTCGAAGTACGCGAAGCGCAACGGCGGGATGTTCAAGGTGCCGCCTTGCTCGGGAATCAAGATGTACTCAAAGAGGCGGCGGCCCCCGTACACGCCGTTGGTAACCCGCTCTTCTCCCTCGACCTTGGGATCGTAGAGCTTGACGCCAGCGGCCGCATCGACTTGCAAAGGCTGTACCGCAGCCATATTGCCCTCACCCTCGACCAGTACGCGCAGCGTCACTGGATCCCCGACCGCAACCTGAGTCGGCTGAGCCTCGACGCTGAGTTGGAAGCGCCCCACCGCGCCGGTAAATTCCGCCGGGCGGCCCTGCTCGGGCAGTGGCAGCACCTCGATTTGCAATTCTTCACTTTGCAGGAGCACTGAGCGCGAGCGGCCAAAAAACGGATCGCCAGCGAAAAAGTCGTCGAGTACGCCGCGACGCGACCGCTGTTGCGGAATGTCGCAGGAAACGGCCAACGTGCCGACGGCGTGAGTCCCCGCACCAGTGGGAAAAAGGGCCACGCGCCGCAGCGGCGCGACGCTGTAGGACACGCCGCCGCGCATCTCCTGATGCGACGCTAGCTGTTGGGCGACAAAGAGATCTTCGGTCCAAAACCCGACGAAGGTCGGCAGCTTGTTGAAGCTGACGTTGCGCGGTTGGATGCGGTAGAATAGATCGTAGGACACAGTGATCTGCTGTCCCACATAAGCCCGCTCGTGGTCGGCGCGCGCCAACACGAAAATGGGGCTTTCTGCCTGGCCGGCTTGCGTGCTACTGGTGCCACGGACGATCTCGACGGTAATGGGCTTGGTCTGATAGCGCTCGCCGTCCATTTCCAGTTGCATCGGGCCGATAGTAAAAGTGCCAGCCTGCTTGGCATAGAGAA
This sequence comes from Candidatus Latescibacterota bacterium, assembly GCA_021295675.1. The sequence goes on from JAGWBY010000019.1 coordinate 9,934, forward strand.
CGTATGTTAGCTCGCGGGTGAAGGTGATGTTGGTGTTTCTCATCTCCATCCGCGTGCTAGTCGCTGGCCCTTCGACGTGGAAATCCTTTAGGTCGAATGCTGGCGTCACCTGGGGCAACTGCTCGTCGGAGATGATGCGGAGCGTCAGGCGAATCGGCTCGCTCTGACTAGCGCGCGTGCGATCGACGGACGCCTCAAACTGAATCGTCGCCGCCGCCGCGCCAGACGCCGCCAGCGTCCACAGCACCAACGAGATGGCTAGACGTGCGCTCACCAGTCCCTAGCCTGTGCCTTGCCGGTGGCGCGGAACCGGCGCTGCTGAGCTTCCAACTCGCGGTTTTTGAGTGCATCCATAAGCTGCTGAGCTTCCTCGGGACTAATAGACTGCTGCTCGGCGGGCTGCTCCTCTGACTGTTGGTCCTGCTCACTTTGTTGCTGTTGCTGCTGATCCTGTTGATCCTGCTCCGAATCTTGCTGCTGTTGCTGTTGTTGGTCCTGTTGCTCTTGCTCTGAATCCTGCTGATTCTCCTGATTCTGTTGATTCTGCTCTGAATCTTGCTGTTGCTCTTGGTCCTGTTCTTCTGAATCGTCCTCCTGTTGCTGCTGTTGCTGTTGTTGCTGCTCCTGCAATTTCTCCAGCGCCAGCTCCAAGTTCACCTTTGCATCCTCATCGGCCGCGTCTAGCTCCAGCGCCTGCTTGTACGCGGCGACGGCCTGTTCAAAAGCCTGCTGCTGGAAGAAGCTATTGCCCATGTTGTAATGGGCCTGCGCCTGGATTTTCTGCTCCTCGGCGCTGAGCACGCGCTCAAATTCCCGCAAGGCTTGGTCGTATTCACCGCGCTTAAAAAGCGCGTCCCCGACGTTGAAGTGCAGTTCGGGCGCGTCGGGCCGGTCGAGGAGCGCGTCGCGGTAGAGCTGTAGGGCCTGATCGTACTCGCCGCGCTGGTAGTGCTCCAAAGCCTCGGCACTCTTGCTGGCCACAGGATCGCCCACAGTCGCTCCGCAGACGACTAGCCAGACCCCCAAGATGACCCATAGTGCACCCATCAGGCGAACCGTCCCTTCCACTCGCGGGCCTGCACCCGTGCATCGCCTAAGAACGCCTCGACGAAGAAACAGCAAAGAGCCAACAATAGGGGCCATTGGAAACGCTCCTGATAGCGGGTGAGGCGAGTCGAGCCGATTTCGCGTTGATCCATCTCGGCGATCTGGCCGTACAAGGCGTCCAATTCCGCGCCTGCCAAAGTGCTGCGAAAGTAATCGCCCCCCGTCTCCAGCGCCATGTCCTCCAAGGTGCTCTCGTCGAGCCGGGTTTTGACGTATTGGCCACGCTGGTCCTTGTGAAAACTCACGCCGCTACCCTCCTCCTCGGTGGGAATCAGCTCTCCATCGGGCGTCCCCAACCCCAAGGCAAAAATGCGCACGCCCTGTGCGGCGGCTGTCTGCGCCGCGGCCAGCGGTTGCCCCACGTGATCCTCGCCGTCGGTAAAGAGCACGATGGCCTTGTGCTGGCCTTCGCCCTCCTCAAACGAGCGCACGGCTAGTCGCACCGCGTCGCCAATGGCCGTTCCCTGGACGGGTATGGCTCCGGCGTCCAACACGTCGAGAAACAACTCCACCGCACCATAGTCCGTCGTCAGCGGACACTGGACAAAAGCCTGTCCTGCGAAAACCACCAGCCCAACCCGGTCGCCTCGGAGCAAATCCAACAAGCCGCGAATTTGGTACTTGGCCCGCGCCAAGCGGCTCGGCTTAACGTCCTCGGCCTGCATGCTGCGCGACACATCGAGCACCAGCATCACGTCCACGCCTTTGCGCTCGGCCATTTCGAGTTGGGTGCCGAATTGGGGGCCGGTCAGCGCGAGGATCGCAAAGAAGGTTCCCAGTCCCAAGAGGACCAGCTTTCCCACTTGGCGGCCCCGGCTCAGGTTGCGGGTCAGCTTCTCGGCTAGCGGGCCGCGGGCAAAATGCGCCAAAGCGCGGCGACGCGCCCAGAGCGCCCAAGCCAAAAAGGCCGCCAAAAAGGGCAGCAGCAACAGCAACCAAAAATTGTACAAATTTGCAAAGCGCATATTAACTGACCTTACGCATCCCTGTCACATAGCAGTCCTGAACGATTGAACGATTCTGAGTCCATCTGCGTCCATCTGCGGATCAAGGCAGCGAGCGGAAACGGGTATGGGCCAACAGCATCTCCACCAACAGCAAGCCCAAACCCATGTAGAGAAAATAGGCGAAGCGCTCCGAGTAATTCAGGTGGATTTCGGATCTGATTTCAGTCGCCTCTAACTCGCCAATCTCGCGGTAGATGGCCTCTAGCTTTTCCTCGCTGGTCGCCCGAAAGTACTGGCCGCCAGTGCGCGCGGCCACTTCCTGTAAGGTTTCCTCATCGATCTCTACCTGGACGGTCTGATAGCGGGTGCCGAAAACTCCGCGCACGGGCCGGCGAATCTCCCCGTCGCTGCCCACGCCAATCGTATAGACCCGGATGCCCACGGCTGCGGCTACCTCAGCCGCGGTCAACGGCTCGACCTCGCCGGCGTTGTTGACGCCATCAGTCAGCAGGATAATCACCTTGCTCTCGGCATCCGAGTCGCGCAGGCGGTTGCAGGCGTTGATCAGCGCCATGCCAATGGCGATATCCACGCCCTCGAGAAACTCCAACAACACGCGATAGTCGAGGGTCAGCGGACACTGGGTAAAGCTCTCACCGGCAAAGACGACCATACCGATGCGGTCGCTGTGGCGGCCGGCGATAAAGTCGGCCACCACTTCCTTGGCCACTTGTAAACGGCTCTTCTGGCCCTCGTCTAGGTCGTTCAACTCCATGCTCGACGAGATGTCTAAGGTCAGCATGATGTCGATGCCCTCGCCCGATATTTCCCGTACCTCGCGCCCGGCTTGCGGACGGGCCATAGCTACAATGAGACAACTCAAGCCAAGTAGCTTCAAAACCAAGAGGCCGTGCCGGAACTTGGTCCACAGCGACGCGGTGGCGCGGCGCAACACGCCGAGGTCGGAAAACTGCACGCTGCTCCGGCGGCCCCGGTGCGCGCGCACGTAGCTGTAGAGCAAAACGGGCAACAGCAGCAGCAACAACAGCCACTCGGGATTTTCAAACCGGATGTTCTGCATGGGCTTCAGCAGCGCGGCTTGCGACCGCCTCCTCAATAGCGCGCAATATAGCTAGTCCGTCATCTGGTGCGCGCCGGGCCGCGTCCAGTGCCGGATGAAAGCGGGCAAATTTCACCAAGTCGGCCGCGCCCAAATAGTCGATGATTTGCCGCCGAAGCGCGGTATCGACTTCAGCCCCCTGCAAGGCGTTCGCCAGTTCTGACGTGGTCTGCTCCATCGCCTCAATCGCCACGCTCTCCTCCAAGAAGCGGCGCAGATTCTCCGACAGCAGCGAGTAGTATGTTTTGAACTCGCCGCGCTCCAACAGGCCGCTTTCGGCGATGCGCGCGAATTCAGCCGCGTAGTCTATCGGCTCGGGCGGGGGCGGAGGCTCCGGGGAGCGAGTGCGACGACGCCAGAGCCAAACGCCGCCGAGCGCGCAAAGCACCAACGCCAGTAGTACGATTACTACGACCACCCACAGCGGCACCCCTCCGCTGATCAGCACGGGTGGCTTGATGTCGCGCAGTTGGTCCTCCCCTTCGTTTCGGGCGCTGATGACCTCTATGACTAAGGGTTGGGTCGCGCGCAGGAGCGTGTCGCCCGCAGCAGAGACAAAGGGCACGGGGATGGCCGGCACCTCGTGTCGCCCCAGCTCGTAGAGACGCAGTCCGCATTCTTGCGATAGTTCGAAGCCGGCCTCGGTCGCGCGTTGGTGCCAGTCGGCGCAACGGGGGAAAAAATCCCGGAGGATCTGGGGCAGGTCCGGGGCCTCGGGACGCGCGGTCGCGTCGTGGTGGAGCGTCAGTGTCAGGCGGATGGGATCGCCGACCCGAGCAGCCACGGTGTCCAAGGTCGCCTCGGCTCGAGGGACTTGGGCATGCAGCCCCGAGCAGACCGCCGAGATACATTACGGACTGTCAGCGCCGCCGTCGTTGGGATCTTCTTCGCTGCTGGCAGCGGGTGCAGCCGGCTTTTTGGGAGCTTGCGCCACGTCGTCTATATCCAGGTCCAACTCGGCAAAGTCGTCACTACTGACGACGTACACCGCGTCGTCGCCCTCCTGTTGTAAGTACGAGGTTCCGGCGGCTGCGCTGCTTGCCCTTCGCCGTGGAATTCGATACTGAAAGCGGGAGCGGCCTCGGCAGGCAGCTCATCGGCAAATCCCTCGACTTCGAGTTGCTCCAAGTCGCTCAGGAGGCTGTTGAGCTTCCACGATTTGGCGTCGCGTCCCACAGGCTCGGACAAATGCCACACACCACTCGTGTCCTTATCGGCCGCAAACGCGGGCGCAGCCCCGCGCGTCAGGACGATGCGCTCGACCTGCTCGCGCTCAAAGCGCAAGGGCTTTTTGTCGCGCAGGTCGGAAATGTTTTTGGTAAGCTCTTGCACCAGCGTCGAATCAACCAAGAAGACTTGTGGGCGACTGGCGTCGCGCGCGTACCAACGGCCCTGTTGGTCTGCGCCGCCAATGGCCAAGCGCTTCTCGGCCCGGTCTGCGCCGACGAGCAAGGCGATCTCCACCTGCGACGCGCGCTCCCCTAAGCCATAGCTGGCCAAGGAGTCAGCATCTGGATCTTCGGCGACAAAAGCCTCGATCTCAGCTTGGTCGATTTTGTCGAGTAGGCCATCCACCGCGTCGGCGGCGGCCCGAGCGACTACCGGCTCGTGCATTTGCCAGTCAGGTTCGGCCCGCGCTAGCACGGTCTCGCCGCCTGTGCCCCACCGCTGCACCTGCATTACCTCGTCTTTGGCAAAGGCTAGCACCCGGCGGTCTCGCAGGTCAAAAGCTCGCTTGTCGAGGTTGTCAAAGCGCCAAGCGCGCACCACAAAGATCTCGGGATTGTCGCCTTGTAGTTGGGCGTAGGTAAAGCGATCGGTGGGACTATCTGCCCCGAAAGCCACCACCTGCTCGGTGCCGTCCTCGGTTTGCAGCCGCACTTTGAGCCTCGGCGCGTCAAGCCCGTATTGGGCGACTTGCTCTGCGCTCGCCGCCGCGCTATCAACGACCACCTTTTCCCGCTCGCATTCGCGCAAATTGCGCAAATAGCGCTCTACGGCTTCTTGGTCGGCGCCGTCGGTCATGGGCGCGCTCAGGTTCCAGCCGCCCGTGCCCTTGTCCAACACCAAGGCATCGTCGCCGCGCAGCAATTCGAGCCGCTGTGCGTCGTCGTCTTGGAAGACGAATAGCTGCTTGGATTTTTCGGCTTCTTGGCGGCGCTCCTCGCCGCCCTTGATCTCGTAGAAATAGACAAAGGCCAACAGCGCCACATTGGTCTTGAATTTCATGCTTGCTCCTCTTGGACAAAGACCTTTTTAATCCACACGAGAATGGCCGCGTTTACCACGAAAACCGCGGCGTAGATCAGTTGGACTGTCTCGTTGGGAATCAGCGAGAACCCAAGGCTGGCACCGGTGAAAATCGTCAGCGCGACCACGCCAGCGCACAACACCGCAAACACCAAGCCGGACTGCCAAGCCCACGCCGCGTGCCGATAGAGGCCGTAGCCAATGGCCGCCGAGGCCAAGGCCGCGATCAATTTGACCTCGCCCTCAAAGATCGCTCCCTCGCTGGTGGCAATGATGCCGCTGATGAAGAAGAACATCGCATTGCCCCAGAAGGTGTACACCAGCCACGAGACAAAGCCGTCGGCATAGGTCTGATAGCCGCGCCGGAGCACCATGACCATGCCCGACAACGCGACCGCAAACGGCACGATGAACACCGAGACCCAGAGAATGACCGCGCCCTGATTGCCGATCAGGTTGATGGGGTTAAAGGCGGGTTGCTTATCGGCGATAGTCAGGCGGTCTTCGTCCTCGGTGAGCCAACTGACACTGCCGAGGAATAGCTCGCCATTGGCCTGCTGGGCAAAGTACTGGTTAGAGGCAAAATCCGCGTCGCCGATGACCACCAGTCGCGTCCGCCCCTCGGGTGCCAGGCTGGTGTCGGCAGCCGCGGATACGGCCACGCCCAGCGGCACCGGGCCACGCATATCCATTTCCGGGTCGAAATCCACCTCGCCGCCCTCGCCCATTATGGGCGCTAGGTCCGCTTCGCCCCAACTGCTTTTGTGGGTGCTTGAGCCGGTGTTCGGTCATCTGCACCGAGCGCGCCAGCGGAAAGAAGCTCATCGTGCCAGCGGATAGCTTTGCGGTGATCGGGTGATCGCCGTAGTTGATGACTACCGGCACTGAGACATCCGCGCCAAAAAGCTGGCCCAAGCCGCTCAGATCGACGACAAAGTCCTGCCCCAACTCGACCGAGTACTCGTTCAACAGTGCTTCGAGTCCGGTCGGCTGACCCGGATCGAGCAAAAACAGCGCGCTACCCCCACGAGCCAAGTATTGCCGCAGCACTTCGACCTCAGCCGCGGCAAAGCGCTCTTTGGGCCCTAAAACCACCACTAACGTAGCGTCCAGCCCCCCTTCGACCGCGAAGTTTAGCTCCTTGAGGCGGCTCTTGAGCGTGGAATAGCCGAGCTCATCTACTTGGTCCAGTTCGGCCTCGCCATGGCCGCTGGTGAAATAGGCCTTCTGTTCACGGCCTTTGAGCGCCTTGAGAATGGCATTGCTCAACGCCTCTTCGCTCTGGGCGGTGATGCGCTCCGTGCGCACTTGTCCTTCGTCAATCACTTCAATAATCGAGGTCCCGCGCTCGCGGATATTGTTCTGCTCGACGCGCAGCCGATTTTTCTGCGGATCGAGCAACTCGTAGTCAAAGTTGGACGACACATAGCTATACTCATTTAAGAGATCCTCAAAGCGCATGTTCTCCATCTCGCCCATGAAGGTCTTGACGCTGACGTACTGGCCATTGTCTTCAAGAGGCGCGAGGAGCCGGTGGGTATCGTCCGAGAGCGTAAACAGCGCATCGGCCGTCATGTCCTTGCGGAGGTGGTAGCGGTCGCCGAGGAAGTTGACCAGCGCGGCAATGCCGAGCGAAATCACAATGCCCAACCCGGCCGCGCTCAAGTCGGCCAAGCTCCAGCGCCCCTTGCGCGAGACGACCACAATGCCGACCAAGGCGATTAACCCTGGGTAGAGCACCACGCTGAGCCAGAAAATCCACTCGCTGTCGCTTTCGGTCAGGGCGATGGGATTGTGGCCCGGCTCGCGGGGGCGGATCGAGATCAGGGCTTCGTCCTCGGCCAGCCAACTCAGGGCGTTGAGGGCCAAGTCGCCATTGCCCTGGACGCCGAAGTACTGGTTGGTGGCAAAGTCCGAATCCCCAAAGACCACCAAGCGGCCCCCCGCCTCAATGTCTCGGGCAGCGACGGCCAAGGACACCGGCCCAGGCTGATCGACGCCCTCGTCGAGCTTGACCGTCTGATCGCCCTCGCTGGTGAGTACGCTCAAGTCGGTTTCGGCCCAACCGGCCTCCGAGGTCATAACCAAAGGGCCGCCCTCGCGACCGCTGCCCTCGTCAAAGCGCACCGAGCGCCCGAGTTGGAAGAAAGTCATCACGCCTTGGTGCTTGCGCGTGACCGGATGATCTCCGTAAGAGAGGGCGACCGGCGTGGTAAAGTCGAGGCCAAAAAGCGAGCCAATGCCGCTGGTGTCGATGACGAAGTCGTCGCCGACCGCCACGCCCCACTCGTCCAACAACTCTGCTAAGCCGCTGTCGGCGAGCGGATCCAAGAGCAACAGCACGGCACCGCCTGCTGCTAGATAGGAACGTATAGCCTCGACCTCCACCGGGAATAAGGGCGTGCGCGGGCCAGCTACGACCAGCACGGCGCAATCTTCGGGCACCGCCCCCTCGCGGGCGAGGAACAGCGAATCTTCGACCGCATAGTCGATCGCCCCCAATTGGGCCTTTAACTGCTCTAGCCCATCGGGCTGGCTGGCAAGCTGGCGCTCGCCGTGCCCCACCGTCAAGTAGATTCGGTCTTGGCGCTCGCGCGTTAGCTTGAGCAGCGAGTTGACGATCTCGCGCTCTTCGAGTTCGGTGATTTGCTGTTGTTTGTCGCCGCTTTCCAACACCAGCGTGTCGTAGCGGCGGATGCCGTAGTCTTCGGTGCGGCGCGGATCGCGGTCCGGGTCGATGAATTCGTAGCTGAAGCGGGTGTTGTACGTCTCCAATTCGGCCAGCAGCAGTTCGAGTTCGGCGTTTTCCCCTCCCTCCATAAAGGCGAGGGCGTGAACATCCCCGTCCAGCGCCTTGAGCGTCTCCACCGTCAAATCGGCGAGGCTGTGTAGCTGGCCCTCAGTCAGGTCAAAGCGCTCGGGATAGCGGTTGCCCAAAAAATTGATCATGGCCACAATGCCAAAGACCATGATGCCGCCCCAAAAGGCATTGAGCCAGCGGCCGTACTGGCGGAAGAGCGCCGGGTTGAGCAGTCCGGCTGCGGCCACCATCAGGGCACCGAGGGCCAAGTTGAAAAGCCCGATTGAGCCGCTCTCGGCATTGAGCAGATAGGCCAAGCCACCCGCGACTATCAGCGCCGCGCCGACCAGCCCCAAGGGCGTGGTATATGCCTTCATGCTCAGCGCCTCCATCTCCGCGATTCAATGACAGAAAAAGGTAAAGCTCAGGTAGAACACCACATCCTTGGTGTCAATGACTCCGCGCTGGAAATCTTCAAGGTGATCTATAAAGGAGAGGTACTGCAAGATTTTGGCGGCCGTCGGGCCGGCAAAGCTAGCCGACCAGTCGATGAGCCAGAACAAGAGCAACATGCCAAAGGTCAGCAGCACGGCGACGATCTGATTTTCCGTCAGCGCCGAGGCCAAGATGCCCACGGCGATAAAGGTCGCGCCGAGGAACAAGTAGCCTAAATAGCCGGAAAAAATCGGGCCCCAGTCCGGCGAACCGTACACTTCGAGGATGAGAAAGTAGATCAACGTCAGGCTGACGATGATGCCGTAGAGCGAAAAGCAGGCAAAAAACTTGCCCAACATCACCTCGATGGTGCGCAGCGGCGAGGTCATCAACAATTCGATGGTCCCCGACTTCTTCTCCTCGGCAAACAGCCGCATGGTCAGCATTGGGATGACCAAGAGCCAGATGAAGTCCATGACTGCGAAGAATTGGGTGACGACCATCTCGTTGAGATTGAGTGCCGGCATCCCTCCCATGCCCATCTGCGCCCGCTGGCCAAACTGCAGGCACCAGAGGTTGAACTGCATCAGGATGTTGCGAAACAGATAGC
>JAGWBY010000019.1:19230-60080 GCA_021295675.1 Candidatus Latescibacterota bacterium
GCGCATCTCCTTGGTGTACACGGCGGCAAAATTACGCATTTTAAGCTGCTACCTCCTCGCTAGTCAGGCTCAGGAAAATATCTTCGAGGGTCATGTCGAGCGGCCGCAACTCGCGGAGACTGAAGCCGCTTTCCACGACCTTGCGGGTCAGGTCGTCGCGCACGTCAGCTCCGGGTGCGCTCGTCACCACATACGCGCCTTCTTCGCCGCTGGCTTCCACCTCCAGCACGCCCTCTAGCTGACCGATCATGCCCAGCACCTGCTCGCTGGGGCCGTCTATGTGGGCGCGTAGCACCTCGCCCTCCTTGAGCTGGGCCATGAGGCTTTCGGGCGTGCCTTGGCCGGCGATGCGGCCGTTGTTGATGATCGCCACGTGCCCGCAGGTCATGCTCACTTCCGACAGGATGTGAGTGCTGAGAATGACCGTGTGGTCGCCTCGCGGATTTCGATGATCTGCTTGGGGTCGAGACCCACAGTCGGCTCGTCGAGGATGAGCACCTCCGGCTCGTGGACGAGGGCCTGGGCCAAGCCGACGCGCTGCCGGTAGCCCTTGGACAGGTGACCGATCACTGTGTGGCGCTGGTGGGCAATGCCGGTTTTTTCCATGGTGTCGTCGATCCGGCTGTTGAGGGCCGCGCTGGGCACGCCCTTGATTTTGGCCACGAAGCGCAGATAGGCGTTTACCGTCATATCGTGATAGAGCGGCGGCTGCTCGGGCAGATAGCCAATGCGCTTGCGCACCTCCATGGACTCTTCGGCAATGTCAAAACCAGCTACCTTGGCTTCGCCCTGCGAAGGCGGCAGATAACAGGTAAGTATGCGCATCGTCGTGGTCTTGCCCGCGCCATTTGGCCCGAGGAAACCGAGGATGACGCCCTTGTCAACGTTGAAGGACACATTCTCCACCGCGACGACATCTCCGTAGTATTTGGACAGTTCGCGTACTTCAATCACCGCATTTCCTCCTTAGTGTCGCTGCATCCGCGCGCGAAAAAAGTGAATGAGAGGTTCGACATAAGGGCGCGACAGGTCAATCGCGATTTCGTCGACGCCCGCTTTGTGCAATAAAGTGCTGCGGCGCTCGGCCGCGGCCCGCTGTTCGGCGGCGAAAAACGCGCGCACGCCCTCGTGGCCGCTATCGACGAGCACCTGTTGGCCGGTCTCGGCGTCTTGCAGGTTGATAAAACCAACATCGGGTAGGTCCCACTCGCGCGGGTCACTCACCACCACGGCGATCAAGTCGTGGCGCTGGCTCAAGTGCCGCAGTGCTGGCTCGTAGCCTTGGTCGAGAAAGTCGGAGATGACAAAGATCACGCTGCGGCGGTGCAGGACGCGGCTGAGGTATTCCAAGGCCCCGGCGATAGAGGTCTTGCGCCCCTGCGGCTGAAAGTACAGCAGTTCGCGCAGCACGCGCAGCACGTGCTTGCGTCCCTTTTTCGGCGGCACGAAAACCTCGACCTCGTCGGTGAAGATGAGCAAGCCTACTCGGTCGTTGTTCTTGATCGCGCTAAAGGCCAATAACGCCGAGACCTCGACCCCAATTTCCCCCTTCATTTGCTGCTGTGAGCCAAAGGCCCCAGACGCGCTGGCATCTACCACCAGCACCGCGGTCAACTCGCGCTCTTCATCGAATATTTTGATGAAGGGCGCACCCACCCGCGCCGTCACGTTCCAGTCGATGTGGCGCACGTCATCGCCGGGCTGGTATTCGCGCGCCTCGGCAAACTCCATCCCCCGCCCCTTGAACGCCGAGTGGTATTCGCCGGCGAAGAGATTGTTCACCATGCTGCGGGTGTGAATCTCGATCAGGCGAACTTTGTCGAGTATTTCTTTGGGAATCACGGTTCGGCTCGCCTTGGTTTTAGGGGACTTCGATGTGATCGAAGAGTTGTTGCACGATGTGATCGCTGTCGATTTCTTCGGCCTCGGCCTCGTACGAGGCAATGATCCGATGCCTGAGCACATCGGCTCCCACGGCCTTGACATCTTCCGGGGTGACGTAGCCGCGGCGCTGAATGAAGGCGTGGGCACGCGCCGTGCGGACGAGGAAAATAGCAGCCCGCGGCGAGGCCCCGTACTCGATCAGCGGCACCATGTCGGCCAGCCCGTAATCGGCCGGTCGCCGAGTGGCCTGGACCAGATCGACGACGTAATCCTTGACCTTGTCGTCGATATAGACGATCTCCACTACCCCGCGCAGGCGGCGTATTTCGTCGATGCTCACTGCTTGCTCTACCTCGATCACACTGTCGTTGGCCATGCGGTCCAAGATCAGCCGCTCCTCAGCGCGCGATGGATAATCGACTTTCACTTTGAGCATGAAGCGATCAACTTGGGCTTCGGGCAGCGGGTAGGTTCCCTCTTGATCAATCGGGTTCTGGGTGGCCATGACCAAGAACGGGTCGTCGAGCGCGTAGGTTTCCTCGCCGATGGTCACCTGCCGCTCCTGCATGCACTCCAAGAGTGCGCTCTGCACTTTGGCCGGTGCGCGGTTTATTTCGTCGGCCAAGATCAAATGGGCGAAGATCGGGCCTTTCTTGGGTATAAAAACCCCTTGGTGCTGGTTGTAGATGGTGGTCCCGGTCAGATCGGCGGGCAAAAGATCGGGGGTAAACTGGATTCGCTTAAACTGGGCCGCCACGATCCTCGCCAGCGTCGCTACTGTCAGGGTCTTGGCTAGCCCAGGCACCCCTTCGAGGAGGATGTGGCCGTTGCACAACAGACCCATTAGGATCCGCTCCACCATGGCGCGTTGGCCGACGATGACTCGGTCCATCTCCTGCAAGATGCGCTCTACCACCGCGCTCTCGCGCTGGACCTGCTCGCTAATGGCGTGGATGTCTATTGTTGTTTGCGTCATCGGATGTACTCTCGACATTGTCCTATTCAGCCAATAAAAAACCGCCCTGCGGATTCGCAAGCGGCTGGGCCTTTCTGCCTCAAATATCTATGGCAATTTTCCAACGTGTTAAGGAACGGCGACCTCTTCCTGAAATTGCACCCATTCTTGGGGGGCGCGCCCGACGTTGGGCAACAGGTGCCGGGCGCTGGTGGCCAGCTCGGAATCTGGGTAGTGCTCAATCACGCGCCGATAAGCCCGCCTCGCCTGCTCTAGGTCGCGGATGTGCTCCTCATATATAAAGGCGATCATAAATTGGGCTTCGTCGCCGTGCCCGCTAGCGGGATACTCGGCCAATACGCGCTCGTAATAACCGATGGCCTCCTGCATCTTCCCTTGCTGTTGGGCCAAGCCGGCGAGTTTTCTCAGCGCCTCCGGTGCTCTGGGAGACTGGTCAAAGTGCTCGACAAAGGCCGTAAAATGCGCGATCGCTTGGTCGGCCGTGGCGGGGTCGGCCGCAGCGGCCTCGCCGGCCGCGAACAACTCCTCAGCACTTTGCTGGCCGCAGCCTCCCAACCAAGACCCGGCAACCAAAATTCCCAGTAGTATCCTCGACAACATCTATGTTTAACCACGCATCGCGCGGGAAAGTTCCTCAATCGGCTTTGGCGGCCTTCGCTTTGCCGTCGCCCTTTTTATCGCCGGCCTTACTGCTGCCGCTGTCTTTGTCGGCCTTAGCCGCCTTCTGGTATCCATCGCTGCGATAGTCGGTTGTATAAAAACCCGTTCCTTTAAAGAGCAGGCCGCCGCCCATGCCGATGAGCCGCTTGACCGGGCCTTTGCAGTTTGCTTCCGAGCAGGTCTGGCGCGGCGCGGCCGTGATGCTCTGAAATTCTTCAAATCGGTGGCCGCACTGCTGGCATTCGTATTCGTATGTGGGCATGGCTTTGGCTCTCGCTATAATTAAAAATACAAACCTATTAATATAAATTCGGTCACCTAGGGACGCAATACTTGGCAACGCGCCGAGCGCTACTCGGCAGTACCCATTTTCGGGAACTACGAGACGGTCGCGCAGATCACCGACGGCGTGGAGCGGTATTTTGACTTCTATAACCGGAATAGTGGGACCTTTCTCTTAGCAGGGTTCAAAAGCGGAGCGCGGCAAAGGCGGAGAGGCCGCCCTTGGGGTTGGGTGTTAAACTGAAGGAGATGCGGCGATTTTGAGGAGGCTTGCGCCATGCCTCCGAAGCAATGAGTGAACCGACAGCAGGTCCGCCCAATAGTGCAAATGCGAATAGCTCACCAGGCACTTCCGCTCCCGTTGCCGAAAATAAATATAACAACCCTGCTCCCCCTACTTCCCCCAGAATACCTCCCATCAGTGTCCCGAAGAAAGAATCATACGGATCGACCAAGCTGACTCCAATCGGGAATCCCAACAGATGGCCGTAAAGTACTCCTCCGAGAGTCCCTAACCCTCCCAAGTTTGCGCCACTTTCCTGTACATCCACTAATGTGTACGAGAAAATAGCACTCGAAAGACTACCAGCAATCACCTTTTTGACAAACCGTTTGCCAGCCTCCGTCTGCGCCGAAAGGCTATCCATTGTCTAACCGTTAGAGTTGCTATACTCGTCTGCTATAGCATTAGACCCTATGGCTGAGATACCGGAGATGCCATCTCCACCAGCGTCGCCACCTCCATCGGTACCAACCGAGGGGAGTATTAACATCAGACCGGAAATGTTTCCCACAAGAGCACCCTTACCCAACTTTAAGGCAATCCGTCTTCTGGTCTCCTTGTTATCCGTTGTCCCTGTTTTCGTCGAAAGACTATCTGGCGTCTCTTTGAGCTCCCCCTCGGTATGACTAGAATCGGCTAGAGATTGCTTCAAAGGAACATAGGGGCCGAAGTTTTCTTTCAGCGTGGAACTAGTAGGTAAACTCCCCGGCTTGAGCGACACCTCGTAGTGCGACGAGCCGTAGGACACCAACAGAGGCGAAGACAGCTCGGCCTCCGCTGACATGAGGGCGGCAAACAGGGTAAGTATAGCGATCAAAAAGGGTATAGCACCTATAGTCAAAAGTGAAGCGTGGAGACGGCGGAGAGGCCGCCGTTGGGGATGGGTGCGAAACCAAAGGAGACGCGGCGGTCTTGAGGAGGCTTGCGCCATAGTTCAGACGCCATGAGTGAACTAATAACCGGGACGACGTATACCATCTCGAACCCTGTCTCGAAGTCGTTCAGCAATAAACCTATGCCCACCGCTCCCGGTATAACACCGGCGAGTAGGGTCTTGGGCAAAGAATCATACGGATCAACCGAACTCACACCCAACGGGAACCCGACACTCCAGCCGATCCCTCCAACATATAAAAGAACGCCTACTGCTCCTACTGCTCCGTCAGGGCCGCCAGATGGCTCCCATATTTTGTCGTGAACACCCAAGGCTATGAGTGTAAAAGCGATACCCGAAAAAGTCCCAGCGATCCCCTTTTTGAGCATCCGTAGGCCCCCGCCTTCTCGCTTATCAGCTTTCATATAATACCTTTTCACCATCGCCTCCATCTTCTCCGACAGGCTATCGCTACGGGCGGCCTCCGGCTCGGCTTGGGCTGGCTGAACCCGCAGTTGGCGCTGGCCACCAGCGCGACCAGCAGCTACTTGCGTACTGTCGCTAGCCGCCGACCTCTGGGAAAGCGATTGTGCGGTCGGCTTACCGCAATTGGCAAAGGAGATATGGTCCATCGTGACGCGCCCGCCCCTCTTGGCATACAGACAGCGCAGGCCGTCTCGTATCACGGCGTGGGATACGTCAGCCAGGCCACCCCGCTCGACGACAAGGCCATACCAGTCGGCCCCCAACGATGAAGCATCCGCCGAACAGAAGACGATGCCGCCGGCTTGGGCATGCAGCCGCCCCTCGACGATCAGTTCCGCGCGGGTGGAGTCCAAGCCGCCTTGGGTATCATCGCGGTAGGGCAGAAAGTGGACCTTCGTATCGGGAGCAAGAGTCAGGGTTACTCCCGACGCAATCGTCACATCGCCGCCGACATACACCGTGTCTCGCCAAGTTGTGTCCTGTTCGATCCGACCCGTCCAGTAGGGGCGAAGGGAATCGGGCTCATCGGTTTCCTGCGCGGCCCCAGAGGCGGTATAGCCAACCTGAAAAACCAGCAAGGGCATTAGCCATCTTATCGCACGCAAAGCGACGGTGCTTCGCCGTCCAAGTAGGGCCGCCAAGGACAGGGGCAAGCTGGTCATTCTCTTCGGTCCCAGGGTATGCCTCCACCGTTGAGAATACTTGGCAACGCGCCGAGCGCTACTCGGCAGCGCCCATTTGCGGGAGATCGCCCGTGCCGAGGGAGCGCACCTTGTCGCGCTCGATTTTGAGCAAGGTCAACGCGCTGTTGGAGCGCACGTCTGGCGATAGGGAGATGACACCCGAGGCTCCTTCGTAGAAACGGACCGTGGTCAACCACTCGACCAGCGCGGCCGGATCGCGGTGCCCCTGCTCCCATCCGTCGATGAGCAAGTGGGTGGCGTCGTAGCCAGTCGCGGCGTAGAGCGGGTCGCGGCGGAATTGTTTGCGGAAGGTACTGACAAACGACCGCTCCGCCGCGGACTCGGGTTGCCGTTTGGAAACGAAAATGACTCCGTCGAAATTCTTGCGCTCGCCCGGGCGCATCTGCCGAATGGCTTCGGGATTCCACCAAGCATCGTTGCCGAGAATTTGGGTCTGCAAGCGGTGAAAATGAACCTGCGGCGCGATAGTCTTGGCGTCTGCAAAGCTCTCGACCACCACCACTACCCCGTCGATGGTGTCGATAAATTTATCCTCCTCCGGCTCTTCCTCGACCACTTCGAGCGTATCCACGGGCGGTGGCATCAACGCCAAGCCAGCGGCGCGAATCTCCTCAAAGACGCGGCGAAAATCCGTCGTCTCTTTGGGTATATACCAATCGCTGTGCGCGATCTGGCCGCCGTTGCGCTCGGCAATGCGGGTGAACTCGCGCGCGAAATCCAAGCCGTAGTCACTGAGGGGGGAAATGATCGCCAAGTGCTCCAAGCCGAGGACGAGAGTCGCGTACTCACCCAAGAGACGCGCTTCCGTTTTGGAGACCGTTTTCAACTGGAACACGCTGTGGCCGAGAGCATCCAAGCCGCTCTGTTGGGCCAGTGGCACCAGCAGGGGAACGCCGGCGCGCGCGGCAACCGTCGCCGCCACTACGCTAGAGCTGCTATGGAGCGGACCGACGATGGCCACGACCCCTTGGTCCAGCAGCCGCTGGGCACCGTACGCCACGCGTAACAAACCACTGGCCGGGCTTTCGCTGACGTCGCCACTGCGACCGGTAGCGATGGGCAAGTTCCCGTAGTCAACCCCAGTGTCGGCGTCTACAAGTTCGAAGGGGCTGCCGGCTTCCCGATTGGCCAATCGCACACCATCGCGAAGCTCCTCGCCGGTCCGGCGATCCGGCCCGGTCAGCGGCAGCAGCAAGCCCAACCGGGGCGACCTCTCTCCAACGCGCGGGCTATATGCGGTCAGATCACTCCCCCAGACAGCGGCTATCGGAGCGAATATGCCATTGGCAACGCTGTCGCGATAAGTTTGCATCGCTTGGGCGGCTTCCTCTTGCCAGCCGAGGCGTTGATACCAGCGCGCCCGGCCGAAGAACAGGGCCTCGCGCAGCCGCACAGCTCCTACGGCCTGACGCAGACGCGTCCGCTCTTGTTCTTTTAGTTGCCCGTTCCAATACATGGCCGCCAGCCGCTCGGCTGCTTGGGCTTGAATGCCAAGAGGGGCCTGCGTGGCCAACAAACGACCGTACTGGGATGCGGCCTCGGAGTAGTGCTTGCTGTTGAAAAACGAGTCGCCAATCAACAGCCTGGCATTGGGCAGATAGCGGCTGGTGGGAAACCTACGCTGCAAGACCAAGGCTGCGTTGATGGCTTCGGCAAAGCGACCTAAGCGGTACAGGGTTTTCCCTAAGAGGAACTGGCCAGCACTGGACCGCTGGTTGAGCGGGAACTCCGCTAGCAGCCCCAAGTGGTTGAGTGTCTCGTCAAAACGCCCCTGTTTATATGCTTCAAGCCCGTTGCCAAAGATATTTTCAGCGTCGGCCGAATACGTCCACGTGCGCGCCTGCCCTTCGGCGAAGTTCGGCATCAGCACCGCTGCAAAGACCACGCATACGTAGAGAGCAATGTACTGCCTACAACGGGGCCTAGGTTGTCCGCATCTGAGAGGGCGAGTATATTTTTTACACCACGGCATTTCCAACCTTTCCTTTAGGTTAAATATATGCAACCGCGTGCTGAAAAAGTGGAGATCGATCCAGAAAAACTGCGTCGTCTCCTAGCTAGACAAATCGAAGAACAAGAGCAAGCGCCTGCCCAACCCGAGGCTTCCTCCACCGAGGGCGAAGGCACGCAGACTACCGAGTCCGAGGCCCTCCACTTCGACCTCAAACCGGAAGAATTAGAGGCCTATCTCGATCAATACGTCATCAAGCAACAAGAAGCCAAGGCCATTCTCGCCACCAAGATCTGCACGCATTTCAACCGCCTGAAACTACCCCCGGAAGAAGACGAGGGCCTCGTCGGCAACATCAAGAACAACGTGTTAATGGTCGGCCCTACCGGCGTGGGCAAAACCTATCTAATCCGCCTCATCGCTCGCAAAATCGGCGTCCCTTTCGTCAAGGGCGATGCTACCAAATTCAGCGAGACCGGCTACGTTGGCGGCGATGTCGAAGACTTGGTCCGCGACCTAGTCCGCGAGGCCAACGGCGACATTGAACGCGCCCAGTACGGCATCATATACATCGACGAAATCGACAAAATCGCCTCCGCGCAGGGAGTGCATGGCCCGGATGTCTCACGCTCGGGCGTCCAGCGCAACCTGCTCAAGCTAATGGAGGAAACCGACGTCGATCTCAAGGCCCCGCACGACATTGCCTCGCAGATGGAATCCGTCATCCAGATGCAGCAGACGGGCAAGATCGAACGCCAGAAGGTCAACACGGGGCCTTTGGCGGGCTCGACGAAATCATTGGCCGTCGGCTCAACAAAGGCACCATGGGGTTCCGCTCCCAAGCCGACCCAGCCCACCTCAATGCCGATCAGCTCCTATCCCACGTGCGCGCCGAAGATCTGATCGAATACGGATTCGAGTCCGAGTTCATTGGGCGTTTGCCCGTCATCGCCGTGCTGCACGACCTTGGCCCCGAAGATTTGCTCGAAATCCTCCGCAATCCCAAAAGCAGCGTCATCCTTTCCAAGAAGCGCGACTTCCGCGCCTATGACATTGAGGTCGAATTTGCCGATGAGGCCCTCGCCCTGTTAGCCGAGCGCGCCCACGCCGAGCACATTGGTGCCCGAGGCTTGGTCAGCGCTATTGAAAAGGTGTTGCTCCACTACGAAAAAAAACTCCCCTCCGTCGGCGTCGAGCGCTTTACAGTCGAAGCTGATACCGTACTCGACCCGGCGACCGGTCTAGAGCGCTTGCTCCAAAACACTTCGCTGAGCCGCTTTCTCGACAACTTTCAACGCGAACACGACATCGCCTTGGAGATCACGCCAGAAGCCTCCGCGCAAATCGAAGCCCTAGCCAGCACGCGGGACATCGCACCCGGCGAGTTGTGCGAAGAAATGTTCAGCGACTACGGACACGGCCTCAAGCTAGCCGGGTTGAGCCAGTTTTGCATTGACGCCGATGTAGTCGCCGATCCCCAAGAAGCACTCAACGCGCTCGTCAAATACTACTACAATCAACGCCGCTAAATCCCACCGTACTGCTTTACCTTGCGATAGAGCGTACTGAGACCGATTTGCAGGATCTCGGCCGCCCGCCGCCGATCGTCGCCAACAGCCTTCAGCGTCTCGGCTATGGCTACCTGTTCGATCTCGGCCATGCTCATGCCGACGCGAAAACCCAATCCGGGGAAAACGCGTTCTTGGCGGTTTATGTAGCGCGGGATGTCCCCAACTTCGAGCACGCCTTCGCGGGCACACATGACGACCATGCCTTCGATGCAGTTTTTTAATTCCCGCACATTGCCCGGCCAATCGTAATCGCGCAACACGTCTAAGGCTCGCGGCCGGATACCGGCGATGCGCTTGTTGTTCTCAGCAGCGAACTGCCGGATAAACGCGTCGGCCAGAATGGGTATGTCCTCACGGCACTCGCGCAGGGGCGGCACTTCGATCTTAATCACGTTGAGCCGGTAGAAGAGATCCGCCCGGAAGGTGCCCTCCCTCACCATGGCTTCTAGATCGCGGTGCGTCGCCGCGATCAAGCGCACATCGGCCCGTCGGGTCTGGGTGCCGCCGATCCGCTCAAAGCAGCCGTCCTGAATCACCCTCAGCAGCTTTACTTGCGTCGGCAGGGGAATGTCCCCGACTTCGTCTAAGAACAAGGTGCCTTGATCGGCCAGTTCAAAGCGCCCTTTGCGCGCGGCTACGGCCCCGGTATAGGCTCCCTTTTCGTGGCCAAAAAGCTCGTTTTCGACCAAGCTCTCCGGTAGGGCACCACAGTTTATCTCGACGAAGGCGTTTTCCCGCCTCCGGCTCCGTTGGTGAATGGCCTTTGCTACTTCGCCCTTACCCGTGCCGGTCTCGCCGGCAATCAAAACGCTAGTCCGCGATTGAGCCACCTGTTCGATCTGGAGGTAAATGCGCTGCCACGGCGATGAACGGCGGGCGATGTCGTCAAAGCGATAGCGCTCGTCCAAGCGGCGCTGTAGATCCGAGACTTCCCCTACTAGCTGCTGGTAGCTCAGACCCTTTTCCAACACCGCGCCGACTTTGGCAAAATTCAGCGGCTGGAGTTGAAAGTCGTACGCCCCTTGGCGCATCGCTTCAACTCCCAACTCAATGTCTTCAGGGCCGGCGATGGCAATCGCGCAGATGGCCGGATTGCGCTTGTGGGCCAGTTGCTGGACCCGCAATCCATCGATGCGCTTCTCGCGCAAGGCGTAGATCAGCGCATCAACCGCATCGGCGTCGAGGATGTCGTACGCGCTCTGCCCCTCGTGCGCCCAGAGCACTTCGTACTCCTGTTGTTCTAGATAGAAAATCAGCGCCCGGGCCTGCTGGGATTCGGGCAGCACGACCAAGAGCCGCGGCTGCGTATGGCGTTTCTCGCTCACGAGACGACCTGCTTGCACAACTCGACGACCACTTCGCAGTGCGGCGTTTGGGGAAACATATCTACGGGTTGCACGCTGCGGACGCCGTATCCAGCCTCGCCCAAGGCGCGCAAATCGCCGGCTAGCGCATGGACGTTACAGGAAACGTAAATAATGCGCGGCGGTGCCAACGCGCACAGACCAGCCAGCGCTTTTTTGTGGATTCCAGGTCTTGGGGGATCGACGACGGCTAGGTCAAAATGCTGGCCTTGTACCGCCAATTCCCCCAGTATGTCCTCTGCTGCGCCGACCCTGAACTCGCAGTGTTCTATCTGATTGTGCATGGCGTTGCGCTTGGCGTCCTCGACTGCTTCAGCGACCACTTCAATGCCCAACACGAACTGGGACTGGCGCGCCAAAAGCAGACTGATGCTGCCGGTACCGCAGTACAAATCTAACACCGCCTTTTGCGGCCCGGCCACGCGGGCTATGACCTCGTAGAGCCGCTCGGCTTGCAGCGAATTTGTCTGAAAAAAGGACTGGGGAGAAATGTCGAATTCGAGGCCAGCGCACACTTCAGTGATGCGCCCGCTTCCCTTGAGCACAAACTCGCGCTCCCCGGCTGCCACCTGGGCTTTGCCGGTGTGTAAAGTTACGAGTAAAACATCAATTTCAGGTACAGCATCCAATAATTGCTCGGCGAGTTGTTGGACGCCTAGGTCGGGATACGAGGCCACGACGAGGTTGACCATTACTTCTCCGGTCCGCTTGCCCTCGCGGACGACCAAGAAGCGCAACAGCCCTTGGTGCCGTTTCAGGTCGTACGCGCTCAGACCCAACGCTTGGCTGATGCGGCGGACCGCTCCGACGATGCGGTTGGAAGTGTCAGACTGTAGGTGGCACTCTTCGACATCGAATATCCAATTGAAACGCCCGCGTACGTGCAAGCCCAGTTGCAGCAAGCCCGTGCGATCCGTGCCAAAGGAAAATTCCATTTTGTTGCGATAGAAAAAGGGAGTCGAACTGGGCAGAATCGGCGCTGCGGCCGGCAGCGCTAGCCCACTAGTCGCCAATGCGCTAGCGACCATCTGCTCCTTGACGGCAAGCTGGGCCGCATACGACAATTCCTGCCAGCGACAGCCGCCGCAATGTCCAAAATGGGTGCAGCGCGGCTCCTCGCGTTTGTAGCTCTCTGCGAGGAACTCCTCTACCTCGGCCTCAAAGCGCCCCTTGCGCTTCTTGACGACCCGGGCGGCGACCCGATCTCCGGGAACAGACTGCCGCACAATGACCTCGCGGTGCCCAACGTAAGCCATCCCGTCGCCCTTGGCGGTAAGCGCGACGACCTCGACCTCAATGCGATCTCCCCGTTTCACGTGCTCTCTATCTAAAATGCAAACGGGGCAAGATGATGACCATCTTGCCCCGTCGCTACTGATTTGGACACCTACCTCATTCTTCGGTCTGCTGAGCCCCCTCTGCAGCCTCGGTCTCCTGAGTCTCTTCTGCGGTTACCCCAGGGCGATCCACAAGCTCGACGATGCTCATAAATGCTCCGTCGCCACGGCGCGGCCCTAACTTGATCACGCGCGTATAGCCTCCGTTGCGGCTCTTGTAGCGTGGCCCCAGTTCGTCGAAGAGCTTGGCGACCACCTGCTTGTCAGCTATGACGCGCAACACTTGGCGGCGAGCGTGCAAGTCGCCTTTCTTGGCGCAAGTCAGCACCCGTTCGGCCGTGCGTTTGAGTTCTTTGGCACGCGTCTGGGTAGTGGTGATGCGCTCGTTGATAAAGAGCGAGGCCATCATGTTGGACAACATGGCTTTGCGATGTGGAGCCGTGCGCCCCAGTTTGGCTATTTTTTTTCCGTGTCTCATGGCTAGAATTCTTCCGCCAGCGAATTGTCCGCTGTTTGGTCGATCTCAATGCCTTCGTACGGAGTCAGGTCCATACCCCAGCTAAGATTGTTTTCCTCGAGTATTTTTTGCAACTCATTGAGCGATTTGCGGCCGAAGTTGCGATACTGCAACATCTCGGCCTCCGTGCGCGACACCAAGTCCCTGAGATGGGTGATCCCTGCGGCTTTGAGGCAGTTGGCCGAGCGCACCGTCAACTCAATCTCTTCGACTGGCGTTTGCAAGAGTTGGACGACCTTCTTGGCCTCCCCGTCAACTTCCTTTTCCTCAATGCCTTCAGGCTCTTCTGTAAAATTAATAAAAAGATTTAGGTGTTCAGTCAGGATTTGGGCAGCTTGAGACATGGCGTCCTCGGGATGCACTGAGCCATCGGTCCAGACTTCTATAATCAGCTTGTCGTAGTCGGTGCGCCGCCCGACGCGTGCATTCTCGATATCGTAGTGGACCTTGAGAACCGGCGAATAGTTCGTATCGAGTGGAATAGCACCAATAGGCTGCTCGGGGATTTTGTTCTCCTCGGAGAACTGGTAGCCGCGACCGCAGCCAATCGTCAGTTCCATCTTCAGAGAAGCCCCTTTATCCAAGGTGGCAATGTGTAGGTCGGGATTCAGAACCTCGACACTGGGGTCCACTTCTAGGGCCTTGGCCACCAAAGCCCCTTCTGTCGTGCGCTCGACGCGCAAGACGCGATCCTCTTCGCCACTATAGCGGAGCGCCACTTCCTTGAAGTTGCGCACGATCTCCGGCACATCCTCGCGCACCCCTTCAATTGTGGAAAATTCGTGATGCACGCCCTCGATATTGACTTGCTTGATCGCGGCTCCTTGGATAAAGGACAGCAATACGCGGCGCAGTGCGTGCCCCATAGAAACGCCAAAACCGCGCTCTAGCGGCTGGACAATAAACATGCCATACGTCTCGCTGAGGCTTTCTTTTTCGACCTCGGCCAGCCTCGGCATATGGAGACCTTCTAATTTCATACTTTAGCCTCTTGCCCCTTGATAGGTTGGGCGGAGTAAAACTTTAGACGCGAGAATAAAATTCGATGACCAGTTGTTCTTCGGCGACCGTGGGGATGTCTTCGCGGCTGGGAACCTCTGCTACAGTCCCAGTCAGGTTGACCTTATCTATGGCCAGCCAAGGCACAGTCTCCCGCGAGCGCCGCAGCGATTCGTGAATGGCTTCTAGCTGGCGGCTGCGTTCGGCAACTTGCACCACATCGCCCATCCGGGTCAGGTAGGAAGGGATATTAACCCGTTTGCCGTTTACCACGATGTGGTTGTGGCGCACTAACTGACGCGCGGCCTTGCGCGACGGTGCGAAACCGAGCCGATAGACAATGTTGTCGAGTCGGCGCTCTAACAGGCGCAACAGGTTTTCGCCGCTGACACCCGGCACGCGCGACGCCTCCTTGTAATAACCCCTGAACTGACCTTCGCGGATTCCGTAGAGCCGCGCTAATTTTTGCTTGGCCCGTAGCTGCACGCTGTAGTCGGACTGCTTGCGCCGCAAGCCCTGACCGTGTTGACCCGGGGCGTAGCTGCGCCGTTCAAAGGAGCACTTTTCGAGATTGCAGCGCTCGCCCTTTAGAAAGAGTTTGGCTCCTTCCCGACGGCAGAAGCGACAATTGGGACCTGTATGCCTGCTCATAACGTAGTTAGCTCCTCTAAACGCGGCGACGCTTGGGCGGCCGACAGCCGTTGTGCGGCATGGGCGTCACGTCGCGGATGGCGGAAATCTCGAGTCCGGCGTTTTGCAAAGCGCGGATGGCGGACTCGCGCCCTACCCCCGGCCCCTTGACCCAAACCTCCACGCGGCGCAATCCCATATTCATGGCTTCTTGGGCGGCCCTTTCAGCGGCGAGCTGGCCGGCAAAGGGCGTAGATTTGCGACTGCCCTTGACCAAGAAATCACATTACCCCTAGTATCGGTAAGAGTGATAATCGTATTGTTAAACGTGGCCAGAATGTGAGCCACGCCCACGGCCTCTACCTGTTTTGCTTTCTTGCGTCTGCGTCTTTCGGGCGGCAAAGGTCAATCCTCTCCGTTTGGGTTATCTACTTAACTGGGGCCTTTTTCTTGCCGGCAATGGCTCGCCGCGGCCCCTTGCGCGTGCGGGCGTTAGTCTTGGTGCGCTGGCCGTTGGCTGGCAGCCCGCGGCGATGCCGCAAACCCCGATAGCAGCCGATGTCCATCAGCCGCTTGATATTCATGGTGGTTTCGCCGCGCAGACTACCTTCGACCTTATGGCTGACCTCGATGATCGAGCGCAAACTGCTGACCTGATCTTCGCTCAACTCGTTGATGCGGGTTTGGGGCTCAATCCTCGCCTGGGAGGCGATGCGACTGGCCGTTGTGTGCCCAATGCCAAAGATATAGGTCAATGCAATGGCAACTCGCTTGTCACGGGGTAAATCTACACCTGCTATGCGCGCCATAGTGTTATTCCTCAGCCTTGTTTCTGTTTGTGGCGGGGATTGCGCTTGCATATAACGCGCACGACCCCGTGCCGACGGACGATTTTACACTCATTACAGCGCTTGCTGACGGATGCTCTAACTTTCACGGTACTCGCTCCAAGTGAGGTTAGCCGCGGCGTCCCTGGATCTTGCCTCGCTTCATAAATCCCTCGTAGTGGCGCGTCATTAGCTGAGATTCTAATTGCTGCAAGGTATCTAAAGCCACGCCAACGACGATCAAAAGCCCCGTTCCACCAAAAAACTGGGCAAAAGAAGGAGCCACGTTGAATTGCCTGGTGACGAAGAAAGGAAAGATGGCCACCATAGCGAGGGCAATAGAGCCCGGCAGGGTAATGCGCGTCATAATGCCATCAATGTGCTGGGCAGTCCGGGGACCGGGGCGGACGCCAGGGATGAATCCCCCGTGCTTTTTCATGTTGTCAGAGAGCTGATTGGGATCCATGACGATGGCCGTATAAAAATAACAAAAGAAGATGATCATTAGCCCATAGACAAACCAATAAAACATGGATTCGGTCGAGAAAAACGAACCAATCGCCAGCATGAATTCATGGCCTGGGAACATCTGCGTGATCGTACCGGGCAGAAACATAATCGACTGGGCAAATATGATCGGAATCACACCCGCGGTGTTGATCCGCAGCGGAATGTGCGTGGTCTGGCCGCCGTAAACCCGACGCCCGACGACGCGCTTGGCGTACTGCACGGGAATTTTGCGCAAGCCCTGAGTCAGCAAAATCACAAAGGCCACTACGGCAAACATGAGCGCGATGAGGAGGAGCTCTTCAATTATATTCTTGCTGAAACCGCGGTTGATGATGAAGAGATTGTATTCCTGATTGATCGCGTAGGGCAACTCGGCGATGATGCCGATGAAGATGATCAGGGAAATGCCGTTGCCAATACCGCGTTCCGTGATCTGCTCGCCCAACCACATGATAAAGATCGTGCCAGTGGTAATCGTCAGCATGGTCGCCAGCGTAAAGCCAATGCCTGGGTCGGCAACGGCTGGCTGACCCGAGTACGGGGCCTTGATGCTGGTAATGAAAAAACTGACGCCGTAGGATTGAGCAGCCGCTAGAAAGACCGTACCATAGCGCGTGTACTGAGTAATTTTCTTGCGCCCCTCTTCGCCTTCGCGCTGCAATTTCTGGAAGTAGGGAATAACCGCGCCCAGCAACTGCAAAATGATTGAGGCACTAATATAGGGCATAATGCCCAAAGCGAAGATCGTCCCACGGGTAAAGGCACCACCCACGAACATGTCGTACAGCCCAAAGAGAGTGTTGCCGGCGCTTTCAAAGTACTCTTTGAGCACGACCAACTCGACGCCGGGGACCGTGATCTGACCACCGATGCGATGGATGCGACGCCGCAAATCGGGGATTTTGAAGCAGTTTTGGAAACTCTGCACCAATTGCATCAAATCACCTCGGCTTGGCCGCCCGCTTTGGCGATTTTCTCTGCTGCCGCAGCGGAGAATTTGTGCGCTTTGACCGTCAGGGGCTGACTCAGTTCCCCTTCGCCTAGAACCTTCAGCAGCCCTGATGCCTTGGCGATCAAGCCGACAGCAGCCATTTCCTCTGGCCCGACTTCCCCGCTGAGTTCCCTCTCTTCAAGATCCCGCAGATTGACGACCTGATAGATCGTTTTGAACTTTTGGTTGGAAAAACCCACCTTGGGGATGTGGCGAAACAGCGGCAGCGAACCACCAGTAAACCCAACGCGGTTACCGCGTCTAGCACCGGACCTAGCCCGCTGGCCTTTGTGGCCTTTACCCGCAGTTTTGCCCGTCCCCGAACCTGGCCCTTGTCCCAGCCGCTTGCGGTTCCGCTTAGACCCCGGAGGGCATTTTATATTTTCTAGACGCATGGCACGCTCTCGCTTACTATTCTACTTCCTCAACTGAAACTAGATGTTTGACTTTGGCAATCATACCCCGGATCTGCGGTGTGTCGTCGTGGACGACCTGTTGATATAGACGCTTAATTCCCAAAGCCGAGATCGTCGCCTTTTGACCTTTGGCGCGGCCGATAGCACTGCGCCGCTGCGTAATGACCAGTTTCATTAGGCTGTCAATCCCAAGCGCGGAGCGATTCCACCGGCACCCCGCGTTCCCGAGCGATCATCTCGGCACTGCGCAGTTGCGCCAGTGCTTTGACGGTCGCCTTCACTGAATTCTGCACGTTGTTGGAGCCAAGGGATTTGGTCAGAATATCGTGGACGCCGGCCAACTCCAGTACGATGCGGGTGCCGCCGCTGGCGATGATTCCGGTCCCTGGGGTAGCCGGCTTAAAAAGGACCTTAGCCGCGCCGAAGACTCCGACGACCTCATGCGGTATCGTCCCGTCGGTCACCGGGACTTCAACGACGTTCTTTTTGGCCGCCTCGGCACCCTTGCGGATAGCCTCGGCGATCTCGCCGGCCTTGCCAGCGCCAAATCCTACTCGGCCATTGCGGTCGCCAACTACGACCATCGCGCTAAAGCTGAAGCGCCGACCGCCCTTGCGCACATGCGAAACTCGCTTGATGCTGTTTTGGACAACAACTTCGCTCAGTTCCGTACCGCTGGGATCGGATTTCGCTCTGTCGGATCTCGCTCTGTCGGATCTCGCTCTGCTAGTATCTGTTTTCGCCACACCGTTCTCCCTTAGAAATTCAAGCCAGCTTCTCGCGCCCCGTCGGCCACGGCTTTGATCACCCCGTGATAGAGGAAACCGCCGCGATCAAAGACAACCTGCTCAATGCCTTTTTCGCGCGCCTTAGCAGCGACCATCTTGCCAACCTCGTGTCCTTGTTCCACGCGATTGTCAAACTGCCGTTCCCTTAGCTCCTGAGACTGAGTAGAAAGCCCTAAAAGGGAATGACCCGCCACGTCGTCAACGAGCTGCACCTCAATATGGCGCAGGGAACGATGCACCACCATGCGCGGTCGAGCGGATGTCCCGGAGACGATCTTGCGCAGCCGGTGCCGCCGCCGGTGCCGCCGCTGGCGGTTTTCGACCAAGTGTTTTTTGTCTTTCATTAGCCTACGGCCGTCTTGCCCTGTTTCCAGTGAATAGTCTCGTTCTCATAGCGGATCCCCTTGCCCTTGTAAGGCTCCGGGCGGCGCTTGAAGCGAATATCGGCCGCCACTTGACCCACGAGTTGCTTGTCGATACCCCTGACGACGATGCGAGCTTGTGCTCCACCCGTACCTGGGGACACTTCGACTTGGATCTGCTCGGGCACCTCGTAGATCACCGGATGCGAATAACCTACGTGGAGCACGAACTGTTTGCCTTGGACCTCGGCTCGATACCCTACTCCGAACAGATCCAAGTTCTTGAAAAAACCCTTGGAGACTCCTTCGACCGCATTGGCGATCAAGGTTCGGGTCAATCCGTGTAGGGAGCGAGCCTGCTTGCTCTCATCTTTGCGCGTTACATTTATAACACTGTCCTGCTGAGTCACCGCGAGGTGCTCTGCGACAAACGGCACCTGTAACTGGCCCTTTGGCCCTTTTACGGAGACCTCAGCAGGAGCCAATGCGACTTCGACGCCCTGCGGTAGAGCAAGGGATTTACTGCCTATGCGCGACAATCTAACATTCTCCCAGTGGCTTTATTTACCAGACGCTACAGAGGATTTCGCCGCCTACGCCGTTCATCCTCGCTTGCTTATCCGTCATCACTCCCTTAGAGGTGGAAACGATGGCGATGCCCAGCCCGCGGAGCACACGCGGAACATCGGCTTTACCCGCATATTGGCGCAACCCGGGCTTGCTGACGCGCTCTATCCCGCGAATAATGCTATTGTCATTCTGATCATAGCGCAGGTAGAGCCGCAAAATGCCCTGCTTGCTGTCTTCGATAAAGGCAAAGTTGTCGATAAAACGGGACTCGGCCAATACGCGGGCCACTTCGCGCTTCAGCCTAGAGGCGGGCACGTCAACTCTCGGATGCTTGGCACTGGAGGCGTTGCGAATGCGGGTCAACATATCCGCTATGGGATCCGTCATGCTCATATTGATTTCTCCAGTCCGTTACCAGCTCGCCTTGCTAACGCCCGGAATCTCGCCCCGGAGGGCCAACTCGCGAAAACAGATGCGACACAGGCCGAACTTGCGATATACGGCACGCGGGCGTCCACAGCGGTGGCAGCGAGTATAGGCTCGCGATGAAAATTTGGGTTTACGCTGCGCTTTGACTATCAGGCATTTCTTTGGCATTAGCAGGTTCTTTCTTAGCTCTATTGACTGAAGGGCATGCCCAACAACCGGAGCAGCTCTTGGCCTTCCTCGTCGCTTTTAGCCGAGGTGACGATGGTGATATTCATGCCCCGGCCTTGGTCGATCATATCGTAGTTGATCTCGGGAAATATGATCTGTTCCTTGATGCCTAGATTGTAGTTGCCGCGTCCGTCGAAGCTTCTAGGAGGAACCCCGCGAAAATCTCGCACCTGCGGCAAGGCGAAACTGATCAAGCGGTCGAGAAAATCGTACATGCGTCCTCCCCGCAAGGTGACCATGCAGCCGACCGGCATACCGGCGCGCAACTTGAAGTTTGAGATCGCCTTCTTGGCGTGGCGGATGGCGGGCTTTTGACCGGTGATCGCCGTCAATTCGGATACCGCACCTTCGAGCACCTTGGGCTCCTGCACTGCTTCGCCAACTCCCATATTGACGATGACCTTCTGTAGGCGCGGAACCTGCATGTCATTTTTAAGTGAGAAGCGGGTCTTGAGCTGAGGCAGGACCTCTTCTCTGTAGTGTTTTTTGAGTCTGGCTTCGTACATGGCTTATTCTGGATCAATCATTTCGCCGCTGCGCACAGAGACACGCACGCATTTGCCATTGTCCAATTTCTTGTGACCGATGCGCGTTGGTAGGTCTGTCTTGGGGCAAACGATCATGACATTGGAAACGTGAATGGGTGCCTCGCGCTCAACGATACCCCCTTGGGGATCGCGCGATGTGGGGCGGGTGTGGTGTTTGCGCATATTCACGCCTTCGACGATAATCCGCCCCCGATCCTTAAACACGCTAAGTACCGTCGAGCGACGTCCTTTGTCGTTGCCGCTTATGACCTGTATTGTATCGTCTTTGCGAATGTCCATTGCGCTCTTCCTCAGACTACCTCAGGGGCTAGCGAGACGATGCGCATGTATTGCTTCTCGCGCAGCTCGCGGGCCACAGGCCCAAATATGCGAGTACCTGTTGGCTCTTTGTCGTCGTTGACCAATACAGCGGCGTTGTCGTCAAAGCGAATATAAGAGCCATCGGGACGGCGATACTCCTTCTTGGTCCGCACGACTACGGCCTTGACCACTTGCCCTTCCTCTAAAGGCCCGTTCGGCGCTACACCGTGGACGGCGACTACGATCAGATCGCCAATACTGGCATAGCGCTTGCGAGAGCCACCGAGCACGCGAATGCAGCGGCCTGTGCGGGCCCCGGCGTTATCTGCCATTTTGACTACGCTGTATTCCCGAATCATTTTGTTCCTACAAGCCTAAATTTTTGTTTACTGCCGCTCTAATATATCAACGAGCCGCCAACGCTTGGTTTTGCTCATGGGGCGGCATTCCTCAATACGCACGAGATCGCCAACCTGCGACTCTTCTCGCTCGTCGTGGGCGACGAACTTGGCAGTGCGGCGGATGATCCGGCCATACAGGGCATGCGAAATGCGCTGTTCGACCGCTACGATCCGCGTCTTGACGTTGTTGGCTTTGAGCACTCGGCCTTCGGCCTGACGCCGGCCTATTTTTCGTTTAGCCATTTTCCACCTTATTTCCCACTGGCCAAGGAACGAATGTCGAGTGCGTGCTCTTTGAGTACGGTGTGTGCCTTGGCAATATCGCGCCGCACTTGCCGCAATCGAATAGGACTAGTCAACTGACCAGCGACGTGCTGAAAACGCAGGTTGAAGAATTCCTCGTGCAGTTCTTCCAACCTGTTTTGCACTTCCTCTGAACTCATCTCGCGTAATTCGCTGACCTTCATAATCTCATACTCGTTTGACGACCTTGGTCTTGAT
The DNA here is from genome assembly GCA_021295675.1 of Candidatus Latescibacterota bacterium. Next base: position 40,620 of record JAGWBY010000019.1, read on the forward strand.
GGGCAGTTTGTGGCCAGCACGGCGGAATGCCTCGCGGGCCGTGTCTTCGGGCACCCCAGAAAGCTCGACCATCACCCGTCCAGGTTTGACCACCGCAACCCATCCCTCGGGCGGACCCTTGCCTTTACCCATGCGGGTTTCGGCCGGTTTCTTGGTGATCGGTTTGTCGGGAAAAATGCGGATCCACATCTTGCCAGTACGGCTCATCGCCCGACTAATCGCCACGCGCATAGCCTCGATCTGACGGCTGGTAATCCAACAAGGCTCGAGAGCTTTGAGGCCGTATTCGCCGAAGGAGACCATGTCCCCGCCTTTGGTTTGGCCGCGCATGCGACCGCGCGCCTGCTTCCTCCACTTGGACTTCTTGGGCATCAACATAAGAGAGCCTCGCTGTAATCAGACCGCCTGAGCGGCCCCTTCTCCTTCGGCCATAACTTCGCCGTGACAAATCCAAACTTTTACGCCCACAGTCCCCGATACGGTATAAGCCGTTGCCATAGCGTAGTCGATATCAGCGCGCAGCGTGTGCAACGGGACCCGACCGGCTGGCTCAGAACGCTCGCGCCTGCCCATCTCCGAACCACCGATGCGCCCGGAACAGACGATGCGGATACCCTCGGCCCCCATGCGCATCGACGAAGCTACAGATTTCTTCATGGCCCGGCGAAAGGAAACGCGTTGTTCTAGCTGGCGGGCCAGATTGTCGGCCACTAGCTGAGCATCTAGTTCGGGCTTCTTGATCTCTTGGATGTTGAGCGAGACATCCTTGCTGGTCAATGCCTTGAGCTCATCGCGAATTTTATCGACTTCGGCCCCGCGACGACCAATGGCAATACCAGGACGCGCTGTATGCACTTCAACGGTAACTCGCTTGGGCTGGCGTTCAATATTGATCTGAGATACGCCAGCTCGCTGTAGGCGCTGGCGCACATAGCGCCGCAACATGAGGTCTTCCTTGAGCAACTCGGAAAAATCCTTTTCGGCGAACCAATTTGAACGCCAAGGTTTGATGACCCCGAGACGGAAGCCGTATGGATGTGTTTTCTGGCCCAAAGTATCCCCCTTAATTGACCTCGTCGCTGACGACGACCGTGAGATTGCAGTGGCGCTTGCGAATGCGATCGGCCGAGCCTCGGGCTCGCGGACGAATGCGCTTGAGATCGCGTCCTTCGTCCGCGAAGACGCGAGTTACGTAGAGATCATCGGCGTCAACCGGATTTTCCTCGTCTTGATTGATCCCATTCGATATAGCCGAACGCAGGGTCTTTTCGACCAGCTTGGCCACCGGGCGCGGCGAAAATCGAAGAACTGTAAGCGCCTCATCGACCGGCTTGCCGCGAATCAGGTCAATAAGCTGGCGCACCTTAGTAGTCGGGACGCCAATTTGTTTGAGGACGGCTTGGGCTTCCATGCTATTGAATCCTCGTGCCGCGCTCGGTCAACCGGCCTCCGTGACCGCGAAAAGTGCGGGTCGGAGCGAATTCGCCGAGCTTGTGCCCTACCATGTTCTCAGTGATGTACACTGGAATGAACTTATTGCCGTTGTAAACGGCTAGCGTATGGCCGACGAAGTCGGGCGTAATGGTTGAGCGCCGCGACCAAGTCCTCACGACCTGTTTGTCGCCCGTGCGATTGAGGTACTCGACCTTTTTTGCTAAATGCCCGTCAATAAAAGGGCCTTTTTTGATCGATCTTGGCATAATATCTCTCTACTTCGCGTTGCGCCGACGTATAATCCACTGATTGCTTTGGTTTTTGCGCTTGCGCGTCTTGTAGCCCTTGGTGGGCTTGCCCCAAGGGGTGACCGGGTGCCGTCCCCCTGAAGATCGGCCTTCTCCCCCCCCATGCGGGTGGTCAACCGGATTCATAACTACGCCCCGCACCTTGGGTCTGCGCCCCAACCAACGGGAGCGACCCGCTTTGCCAATGACAATATTGGCGTGTTCTATATTGCCTACCTGCCCCAAGGTGGCCATGCACTGGACGGGTACTTCGCGATTTTCCCCAGAAGGAAGGCGCAGTTGCGCCCTTCCGTCATCGCGACCGAGAAGTTGCACTTCAGCGCCCGCGCTGCGCGCCAGCTGCCCGCCGCGACCGGGATTAAGCTCGACATTGTGAACCGTTGCTCCCAAGGGAATATTAGCCAACGGCAGGGCATTGCCGACCCGGATTGGAACATTGGGACCCGCGGAAATCTCAGCCCCAACCTTCAGGCCCAAAGGCGCGAGAATATAGCGCTTATCTCCATCGGCATAGACAATCAGAGCAATAAACGCCGAGCGGTTGGGATCGTATTCTATCGCGGCAACCCGACCCGGCACACCAAGCTTGGTGCGCTTGAAGTCGATGACGCGATAGCGCCGCTTATGCCCCCCTCCGCGCCGACGCATAGTCATGCGACCTTGATTGTTGCGCCCACCCGATTTGCTAACAGCAGCAGCGAGTAACGGCTTCTCGGGCTTGCTGCGCGTCAGTTCCTCAAAGGAGTTGACCGTCTTGTAGCGCAGGGTCGGAGTTGTGGGTCGGAATTTCTTGACTGCCATCTTAAGTCCAGTTTAGCTAGGTATTTTCTGCAAATTCAATGGAGTCGCCGGCCTTAAGAGTCACGTAAGCCTTTTTCCAACCGGCACGCCGCCCCAAGTACATCCCTTGCCGCTTGGGCTTGCTGGGGACTTTAATGGTGCGGACAGATTCGACCTTAACTGCAAAAATGGATTCTACTGCCTGGCGGATCTGGAGTTTACTGGCCTTGGGATGGACGCGAAAGGCGTATTTGTTACTCTCGCGCAACATGGAGGCTTTCTCAGTAATCACCGGCTTCTGAATAATCGTTCGCGGATTCATTTTCTCAGCCTCTTTGGCCACGGTTTGCTACGAGCCGGTCAAAGGCTTGGCGCGTAAATAAAACCACGTCCGCTGCCAACAAATCATATGTAGATAGCGCCCCTATATGGGCCATTTTCACCTTGGGCAGATTGCGGCTCGATTTGAGCAACACAGGGGAACTTTCCGCAGTGATGAACAGAACCTTCTGATCTTTGAGGCCGCACGCTTCAATAACCTTCTGGAAGGAACGGGTACTGGGAGCAGGAAAGTCGAAGTCTGTGACGATCTTGACCTGCCCTTCCGTACCTTTGAGCGTGAGTGCAGAGCGGAATGCCAAACGCTTGAGGGACTTGGGCAGCTTAGAAAAATAAGAACGAGGACGAGGACCAAAGGCCACACCACCGCCGCGTACCAAAGGCGAGCGAAGCGAACCTCGACGCGCCCAACCTGTGCCTTTCTGGCGGTGGTGCTTCTTACTCGTACGGGCTATTTCAGAGCGGGTCTTAGTCGAGGCCGTTCCTTGCCGCTGATTCGCTTGATGGGCGACAACCGCTCGGTAGAGGGCGTATTCCGAAACCGCAATGCCGAACAAATCCTCGGGCAGTTCCACTGAGCCGTTTGCCTGGCCTTCGTTGTTTAGCTCTTCTACCTGCGCACCCATGATCGAATTAGACCTTTATGTCGATGCCGATACCCGCAGGCAGATCGAGCTTCATCAGCGCGTCCACGGTCTGCGGTGTTGAATCGTAAATATCGATGAGCCGCTTGTGGATGCGCGTCTCAAACTGTTCGCGCGATTTCTTGTCCACGTGTGGAGATCTCAGCACAGTGTACACTGTGCGAGCCGTCGGCAGCGGTACCGGGCCGGCGATGCGGGCCCCGCTGCGCTTAACCGTCTGGACGATCTCGTCCACGGATTTGTCCAACGCCATGTGGTCGTAGGCTTTGAGACGAATGCGTATTCTATCAACTGCCACTGGCTCGCATCTCCCTAACGCGGCTTTTCCTAATTGGAAACCTCGGTGACGACGCCAGAGCCGATGGTGCGACCGCCCTCGCGAATGGCGAAGCGCAGCTGTGGCTCAATGGCGATCGGCTGGATTAGCTCTACTTCCATGTTGACGTTGTCGCCAGGCATGACCATTTCGGTGCCCTCGGGCAGCGCAATGGTCCCGGTGACGTCGGTAGTGCGAAAGAAAAACTGGGGGCGATAACCGGAGAAAAAGGGCTTTTCGCGGCCACCCTCCTTGGGGGTCAACACCAAGACCTCGGCCTTAAACTTGGTGTGCGGCTGAACAGAAGCGGGCTTGCAGACGACCATACCACGCATTAACTCAGCTTTCTCGACACCGCGCAGCAGTAGGCCAACATTGTCTCCGGCCTCGCCCTCGTCGAGCAACTTGCGGAACATCTCGACGCCAGTGACCGTGGTCTTGCGCGTCTCCTTGATGCCGACGATATCCACCTCTTCTCCTACCTTGATCCGACCGCGCTCAATGCGCCCCGTGCCAACCGTGCCGCGTCCTTGGATCGTAAACACGTCTTCGACCGGCATCAGGAAAGGTTGATCAATATCGCGCACCGGGTCGGGAATGAACTCGTCAACGGCACTCATCAATTCGTCAATCGACTGGGTGCCGGTCAGCGTGTCCGCTCCTTCAAGCGCCTCAAGGGCCGAACCGCGAATTATCGGAGTATCGTCGCCATCAAAACCATACTCAGAGAGCAACTCCCGCGTTTCTAGCTCGACCAAGTCCAAAAGTTCTTCGTCATCTACTTGATCTACCTTATTGAGATAGACGACAATGCTAGGCACATTGACTTGGCGGGCCAATAGGATGTGCTCTCGGGTCTGGATCATCGGCCCATCGGCGGCGCTGACGACTAAGACCGCACCGTCCATCTGGGCGGCACCGGTAATCATGTTCTTAATGTAGTCGGCATGGCCGGGGCAATCGACGTGCGCATAGTGGCGCTTGTCGGTCTCGTACTCTTGGTGCGAGACATTGATCGTCACCCCGCGTGCCTTTTCTTCCGGAGCATTGTCGATATCATCGACGCTCTTAGCTTGGGCCAAACCCTTGTTGGCCAAGTGCAAGGTGATAGCCGCTGTCAAAGTGGTCTTGCCGTGATCAACGTGGCCAATAGTGCCGATATTGACATGCGGTTTGTTGCGCTGAAATTGTTCCTTAGCCATTTCTTAAATCCTCTCCTGTTCTGAAAGGCGGGTTACCGCTTAACCTCGAGTGCTGTCTATGATTTGTTCGATGATTTGACTTGGGACGGCTTGGTATTTGGAAAACTGCATAGTAAAAAGCGCCCGGCCTTGGGTCAGCGAACGTAGGCGCGTGGCGTAGCCAAAAGTCTCGCTCAGCGGCACGAAGGCCTTGACAACCTGAGCATCAGAACGGGGATTGATGCCTTGTATCTCGCCGCGGTGCGAATTGAGATCGCCCACTACGTCGCCCAAATATTGATCGGGGACGACGACCTCTAACTCCATAATCGGCTCCATGAGATAGGGAGATGCCTTCGCGGCACCATCTTTGAAAGCCATGGACCCGGCGACCTTAAAGGCGACTTCCGATGAGTCAACCTCGTGATGCGACCCATCTACCAGCATGACTTTAACATCTTCGATAGGGTAACCGGCAACAGGACCGGTGCTCATCGCTTCAATAATGCCCTCGCGCACTGGATTGATGTATTCCTTAGGAATGTTGCCGCCGATAATTTTCGACTCGAATACCAGCCCACTGCCCGGCTCGCCCGGCTCGATTTCCAACTCGACGTGCCCGTATTGGCCGCGGCCTCCGGTCTGTCGCACGAACCTACCTGTAACCTCAACGGCCTTGCGCAGACCTTCTTTGTAGGCCACTTGGGGCTTGCCGATATTGGCTTCTACCTTGAATTCGCGGAAGAGGCGGTCGATGAGGATCTCTAAGTGCAATTCGCCCATGCCCGACATGATCGTCTGGCCCGTCTCGTCGTCAAGCTTGATCTGAAAGGTTGGGTCTTCCTCGCTGAGCTTGGACAGAGCAATGTATAGCTGCTCCTGGTCCGCCCGCGTCTTTGGCTCAATTGCCACGTGGACCACCGGCTCGGCGAATTCAATCTTTTCCAAGACAATGGGATGCTGCTCGTCACAAAGCGTATCGCCAGTAGTAGTGTTTTTGAGGCCTACCACCGCGACTATGTCACCGGCATAGGCACGAGATAGCTCGGTGCGGTCGTTGGCGTGCATCTCTAGCAAGCGCGCGGTGCGCTCGCGACGCTCAGTCGTCACATTGTAGAGATAAGTGCCTGAGCTCAGCACGCCTGAATAGACGCGAACAAAGGTAAGACGCCCAACAAAGGGATCCGTCATAACCTTAAAGGCCAACCCAGCAAAAGGCGCATCATCAAGGGCAGGACGCACCGCTTCTGCGCTGGAATGGGGCAGCATACCCTTGACTTCGCCGACGTCGGCTGGAGACGGTAGATAGTGTAGCACCGCATCGAGCAAGCGCTGGACTCCTTTATACTTATAGGCACTGCCGCACGTTACGGGCACGGCCTTCAGCGAGATGGTGGCTTGGCGCAGCGCAGCTCGGATTTCGTCGGGGTGAATTTCTTCCCCTTCGAGAAATTTTTCGAGCAGTCCATCGTCGAATTCAGCCACCGACTCTAGCAGCTTTTCGCGGTACTGCAAGGCCTCCTCTAATAGATCCGCGGGGATCTCGTCCTCGAAAAACTTGACGCCTTGGCTGGCCTCTTCGTAGGTAATGGCCTTCATCTCGACCAAGTCTATTAAGCCATTGAACGTCTCGCCAACGCCGATGGGCAACTGGACAGGCACAAAATTGCTGTTCAATCGCTCTTGGAGCATGCTGAGTACCTGAAAAAAATCAGCTCCATTGCGATCCATTTTGTTGACAAAAGCAATGCGCGGGACGCGGTATTTGTCGGCTTGGCGCCAGACGGTCTCGGACTGCGGCTCAACTCCGCCGACCGCGCAGAAAACGCCTATGGCACCGTCGAGTACGCGCAGCGAACGCTCGACCTCGGCAGTAAAATCCACATGGCCGGGCGTGTCGATGATGTTGACGCGGTGATCCTTCCACTGGCAAGCAGTAGCGGCAGAAGTTATGGTAATTCCGCGCTCGCGCTCTTGCTCCATCCAGTCCATCGTCGCTGTACCGTCATGAACCTCTCCCATGCGGTGAACTCGACCAGTATAGTAGAGAATTCGCTCGGTCGTGGTGGTCTTGCCAGCGTCGATGTGAGCCGCAATCCCTATATTGCGCGTGTCTTTTTGTGCAAACTTTCGTGCCATTTGACTTGGGAACTCCCTAAAATCTGTAATGAGCGAAGGCTTTATTCGCCTCGGCCATGCGGTGGACGTCTTCCTTCATTCGCACAGCCCCACCTTCCCCCCTTGACGCAGCGATAAACTCATTGGCCAACCGCTCGGCCATGGTGCGTTCAGAGCGCTCGCGAGCGAAGCGAATCAACCAGCTAATCGAACGCGCCGTGCGCTCGTCTGGCCGCATTTCGACCGGCACCTGATAGGTCTGGCCACCGACTCGACGCGATTTAACCATGACAATAGGCTTGGCGTTTTCCAGCGCCTTCTGAAAAATATCAATTCCGTCTTGGCCGCTACGCTCGACGACCAAGTCAATCGAGTCGTAGAATATGCGCTCGGCCACGCTCTTCTTGCCTTGCTTCATCAGCGAATTTACGAACCTCGCCGCCAAGACATTGTGGAACTTCGGGTCCGGCAGCAGTTTGCGCTTGATTGCTCTTTTACGCCGCGACATTGCTCGTACTCCTAGATTGGCCGCCGGGTGCCATACTTAGAGCGACTCTGACGGCGGTCAGCCACGCCCGTTGCATCGAGGACACCGCGCACTATGTGGTAACGCACGCCAGGGCAGTCCTTGATGCGACCCCCGCGCACCAAGACGATGGAGTGTTCCTGCAGCGTATGCCCCTCACCTGGCACATAAGCCGTGACTTCTATCCCCGTAGTCAAACGCACGCGAGCCATCTTGCGCAGAGCCGAATTGGGCTTCTTTGGCGTTTGAGTGTAAACGCGCGTACAAACACCACGGCGCTGGGGGCAACCTCTCAGCGCTGGGGAATCCGTCTTTTTTAGTGATTTCTGCCGGCTTTTGCGGACCAGTTGGCTAACCGTTGGCAAACGCTATTTCTCCTCGTCATTTTGTAATAAATAGCAAGCTCATAAATTAGATATAAATCCTATAACTGTCAATACTAATCGCCCAAAACACCTGTCTCCGCAGCCGCAACTTCAGCCAACTCGGCTTTGCCATTGCCTTCGGGCTCCAAGCTCTCATAGGAGATTCCTCGGTAGGACGTAGTGCCTGTGCCGGCTGGGATCAAGCGGCCGATGATGACGTTTTCTTTAAGGCCGCGCAGGTGATCTATCTTGCCTTGCACGGCTGCCTCGGTCAACACGCGCGTCGTCTCTTGGAAAGAGGCCGCAGAGATAAAGCTATCCGTGCGCAGCGAAGCACGGGTAATGCCTAAAAGGATCGGCTGACAGGTGGCTGGGTCTCCCCCCTCGTAGAGAACTTTTCCATTCTCCCTGTTGAAGCGGATTTTATCCACTTCCTCACCTTCGAGAAAGTTCGTATCGCCTGGATCAATGATGCGCACCTTCTGTAACATCTGCTTGACGATCACCTCAATGTGCTTGTCGTTGATCTCTACAGCCTGGAGGCGATAGACATCCTGAATCTCGTTGACCAAATACTCCTGCACCTTATTCACGCCTTGGACCCGCAAGATATCGTGCGGGTTGACCGACCCTTCGGAGAGGCGCTCGCCGGCTTCAACTTTGTCGCCTTCCTGCACGCGCAAGTGCTTGCCGTAGGGGACCAAGTATTTCTTTTTTTCGCCATCCTCCGGGGTGACGAACAGTTCGCGGTTGCCGCGGATTAGACCGCCAAAGCTCACCGTGCCGTTAATTTCCGATATGACTGCCGGTTCCTTGGGCCGACGTGCCTCAAAGAGTTCAGCAACGCGCGGCAAACCGCCGGTTATGTCGCGTGTCTTGGAACGCTCACGTGGGATTTTGACCAACACCTGCCCCGGTGCGACTTGATCTCCATTTTCGACCAACAGACGCGCTCCGACCGGAATGATAAAAGAACGGGGCCCATATTCTTCACTCTCGATCTCGATCTGCGGACTCAGCGAGCGGTCGCGCTGTTCGACGATACTGCGGACGCTCAGGCCCGTGCTTTCGTCGAATTCCTCGCGCATAGTTTCCTTGTTGATATCTATGAACATGATCCGGCCCGGGCGGTCGGTGAGGATCACATTGTTGTATGGATCCCATTCGTACAGCACATCCCCCATCTCAACTTGCTCTTCATCTTCGACCTTGAGCACTGCGCCATAAGGGGTGGCGATAGAAGAGCGCACTCGATTCTGTTCATCGAGCAAGCCGATTTCGCCGTTGCGCCCGACGACCGTGACGCCGGCTGTCGGGTTTTGCACCGTATCGACGTTAGAAAATTGAACGCGACCAGCCCGGCGTGCGGTGATCTGCGACTGTTCGGCGATGCGACTCGCCGTACCGCCGATGTGAAAAGTTCGCAGCGTGAGCTGAGTACCTGGTTCACCAATGCTTTGTGCTGCCACTACCCCAACGGCCTCGCCCACATTGACCTCGCGGCCAGTACCCATGTTGCGTCCGTAGCACTTGATGCACACGCCGCGCTCGGACTCGCATGTGAGCACCGAGCGAATGTGCACTTCTTCAATGCCGGCTTGAGCAATGCGATTGGCGTCTTCCTCTTCCAACAGGGTTCCCGCGTGGGCCACCACATTTTTATCGTCATCGAGAGCGTCATCTTGCAATACGCGACCGACGATGCGGTCGGCCAGCGGCTCGATTACCTCCTCTCCGTCCTTGAGAGCACCGATCTTCAGCCCTTGGCTAGTCATGCAGTTTTCTTCGCTGATCACCACATCTTGAGCCACATCAACCATCCGCCGCGTCAGATATCCGGCTTCGGCCGTCTTCAGAGCCGTATCGGCCAAACCCTTGCGCGCTCCGTGGGTCGAGATGAAGTACTCGAGTACCGACAGTCCTTCTTTGAAAGAGGCGATAATTGGCGTTTCGATGATTTCGCCGACAGCACCGGTCAGCTTTTTCTGCGGCTTGTTCATCAAGCCACGCATACCGCCTAGCTGTTTGATCTGATCCTCGCTGCCGCGCGCACCAGAATCCTTCATAACGTAAACCGAGTTAAAGCCCTCTTCGGCTTCCTCGAGCGTGCGCTGCACCGCGCGCGAGACCTCCGATGTGGTATGAGTCCAGATGTCGATGATCTTGTTGTAGCGCTCGCCATCGGTGATGATACCGTTAGCATACTGATCGCGGACTTTCTCCACTTCCTTGAGCGCGCCGTCAATGAGCTTGGTTTTAGTATCGGGTACGACTACGTCGTCAACGGCGATGGATACGCCGGCCAGCGTCGCGTAGTGATAGCCCATATTCTTGAGCTGATCGACGAACTCTGCCGTACGCCTGTTGCCCAGTAGGCGATGCACTTGGGCGGTAATCCTCTTGATATCGACCTTGTCAACCGTGCGGTTGATAAAGCCGATTTCCTCCGGGAGCACCTCGTTGAAAAGCAAACGACCGACGGTCGTATTCACCATCTCGCCATCAATGCGCACCACGACCGGCTGGTGCAAGGTAATGCGACCCGCTTCAAAAGCCGCAACCGCCTCGGTCTTGTTGGCAAAGGTGCGCTCGACTCCACCTGCTTCGCTAAAACGCACTTTGGTCAGGTAATAACTGCCGAGCACGATGTCCTGAGGGTTGTCCATGATGACCGGCTCGCCATCGGCCGGCTTGAGGATATTGTTAGTAGAAAGCATAAGAAGCCGCGCCTCGATCTGGGACTCGAACGAGAGCGGGACATGCACAGCCATCTGGTCGCCATCAAAGTCGGCATTAAAGGCAGCGCAGACCAGCGGGTGCAGGCGAATGGCCTTGCCCTCGACGAGAATAGGCTGAAACGCCTGAATGCCCAACTTGTGCAACGTCGGTGCCCGATTGAGCAATACACAGTGGTCGCGAATGATCTCCTCGAGAATGTCCCAGACCTCTGGGCGCTCGCGCTCGACCAGCTTCTTGGCACTCTTGACGGTTTGCACCAGTCCTTTTTCTTCCAATTTCTTGATCACAAACGGCTTAAATAGCTCTAGAGCCATGCCCTTGGGCAGACCACACTGGTACAGTTTGAGTTCTGGACCGACGACGATGACCGAACGGCCCGAATAGTCGACGCGCTTGCCTAGCAAGTTCTGGCGAAAACGGCCCTGTTTGCCCTTGAGCAGATCGCTGAGCGACTTGAGCGAGCGATTGCCGTCGCCGCGCACGGCCCGCGAGCGACGCCCGTTGTCGAAGAGGGCATCAACAGCTTCCTGAAGCATCCTCTTCTCGTTGCGCAGAATGACTTCGGGAGCCTTGATATTGATCAGCTTCTTCAAGCGGTTGTTGCGATTGATGACCCGGCGGTAGAGGTCATTGAGGTCGGAAGTGGCGAAGCGACCACCCTCTAAGGGTACCAAGGGACGCAGATCCGGCGGAATGACCGGAATGTTGTCGAGAATCATCCACTCAGGCCGGTTTTCGGACTGGCGGAAGGCTTCGACGACCTTGAGCCGCTTGAGTGACTCTTGCTTGCGCTGGATCGAACTCTCCATCCTGACCCTAGTTCGCAACTCGGCCGAGAGCTCTTCAATGTCAATCTCCTCTAAGAGCCGCTTGACTGCGGGTGCTCCCATCTCGACCTCGGGGTCGCCACCTTCTTCTTGTATCTCGAAAAGCTCCTCCTCCGTCAAAAGATCCAGCTTCTCCACAGGTGTGCCCCGCGGGTCAATGACGACATAGGACTCGTAGTAGAGGATGCGCTCAAGATTGCGCATCGTGATGTCAAGTAAGGCACCGATGCGCGAAGGCAGCGACTTAAAATACCAGATGTGGGAAACCTGTACGGCCAGTTCGATGTGTCCGAGGCGCTCGCGGCGAACCTTGACCTGCGTGACCTCAACGCCGCAACGGTCGCATACTACGCCTCGATAGCGGATGCCCTTGTACTTGCCGCAATGGCAGTTCCAGTCCTTGACCGGACCGAAGATGCGTTCGCAGAACAACCCGTCTCGCTCCGGCTTGAAGGAGCGATAGTTGATCGTCTCGGGTTTGGTGACCTCCCCTTGCGACCAAGCGCGAATGGTCTCGGGAGAGGCGAGTTGAATGCGGATGGAATCAAAATCAGTCGGTTTGCGCGATGCATTGGCAGTCTGTAACACTGGCACCCCCTTTGCGCTTTATGCGAATGCTCTGCAATTCAATATGTCTCGACGATCCTGCTGTCTTCGAGGATCACATCCAGACACAAACTCTGTAATTCCTTGACCAGCACATTGAACGATTCTGGAATGCCTGGTTCCGGCGGATTCTCTCCTTTCACGATGGCCTCGTAGATCTTAGAACGCCCAGCGACATCGTCGGATTTGACCGTCAGCATCTCTTGGAGCGTATAGGCTGAGCCGTAGGCCTCCAGTGCCCACACTTCCATTTCGCCGAAGCGCTGGCCACCGAACTGCGCCTTGCCGCCCAAGGGCTGCTGAGTGACCAGCGAGTACGGCCCGATGGAGCGAGCGTGAATTTTGTCGGCGACCAAGTGCGAAAGCTTTAACATGTATATGTAGCCTACAGTCACTCGCTTATCTAGCTTGGTGCCGGTCCGCCCATCGTAGAGCACTTGTTTGCCGTCATTTGGTATCTCGGCCTCGTCGAGCATTGCTTGTACCTCGTCGAGGGATGCCCCGTCGAAAACCGGGGTCGCCACATGCATGTCTAGGGCATGGGCGGCCATACCTAGATGGGTTTCAAAAATCTGGCCCAAGTTCATGCGCGAGGGCACGCCCAAGGGGTTGAGGGCAATATCTACGGGCGTACCGTCTTCGAGGAAGGGCATGTCCTCTTCCGGCGCGATATAAGCGACTACGCCCTTATTGCCGTGGCGACCGGCCATCTTGTCGCCGACCGAGAGCTTGCGCTTCTTGGCCACATAGACCTTGACTAGCTGCGCGATGCCCGGCGGCAACTCATCACCGCGCGTGATACGCTCTATTTGGCGCTCTGTTTGCTCGTCGACCAGCTTTAGCTGCTCTTCGGCATAGCGCAACAGTTCGACAACTTCAACGCTGACTTCGGGATCTGCGGTCCAGTCCTTTTCGGGCTGCAGCGCAGAGAAATCTTCACCCACCCGTTCGAGCAGCCGCTCGCTCAGTTGGGTGCCTTTACGCACCTTCAACTCGCCGTCTTGAGAGTATAAGCTGCCCAACTTGACATTCCCCACCACCTCCAGCAACCTAGTGTTGCGCTCGGCAATCAGGCGCTCCTTGCGCTCGGCCGCCTCTTGCTCACAAGCGGCGATGCTCTCCCGACGCCGGGGCGAACTGCTCCGCTCGCGGCGCGAAAAAACCTTGCGGTCAATGACCACGCCTTCCATGCCGGGAGGCGCTTTCAGCGACGCATCGCGGACATCTCCCCGCAAGAGACGCTCTTCGGGCGACAGTTCGCTCTCCCCCTTGGGCGTCACTTTGCCGACTAGGATATCGCCGGGACCGACCTCGGCCCCAATGCGGATAATGCCCTCGTCGTCGAGGTTGCGCACTGCTCCTTCACTGACGTTGGGAATCTCGCGGGTAATCTCCTCTTGACCTCGTTTGGTGTCGCGCACTTGCAGCTCAAATTCCTCAATGTGGACGGAAGTAAAAATGTCCTTTTTGAGGAGGCGCTCGCTGACGACGATAGCATCTTCGAAGTTGTAGCCGTTCCAAGGCATAAAGGCAACTAGGACATTCACACCTAGAGCTAAGTCCCCTCGGTCCGTAGCGGCACCATCGGCCAAAGGTTGACCGGTCTGCACCTTGTCGCCGACTTGGACCAAGGGCCGCTGGTTGATACAGCAGTCTTGGTTGGAACGAGCAAATTTGGTCAACTTGTACTCGTCGGCGTCTGCTGTGTCCAACGGAGTCAACCGCGTGCTGTACTTCTTGTCGCGGCGCACAATAATGCGCTCGGCATCGACGCTGATGACCACGCCGGGATTGCGGGCTACAACGATCGCCCCCGAATCGCGCGCGACTTTGTTCTCCATACCAGTGCCGACATACGGTGCTTCGGTAAAGAGCAACGGCACGGCCTGGCGCTGCATGTTGGAGCCCATAAGCGCTCGGTTGGCGTCGTCGTGTTCGAGGAAGGGTATTAGGGCCGCCGCCCCGCTGACGAGCTGATTAGGCGATACGTCCATGTAGTCGAGCTCGTCCGGGGTTACCATAGGATAATCATCCCGCTTGCGGGCTTTGACCAAGGGGTTGAGAAATTTGCCCGCGTCGTCAATGGGTGCGTTGGCTTGGGCGATGATGTATTTGTCTTCTTCGGCCGCCGTCAGAAACTCGATCTCATTTGTCACCTTACCGTTTATCACCTTGCGGTACGGCGTCTCCAGAAAGCCAAAGGAATTGACCCGAGCGTACGTACTCAACGAGGAGATCAGGCCGATATTGGGACCTTCCGGCGTCTCGATGGGACATATACGACCGTAGTGCGTATAGTGCACATCCCGCACTTCAAAACCAGCTCGGTCGCGGCTTAGCCCTCCCGGACCGAGAGCGCTAAGGCGGCGCTTGTGGGTCAACTCGTCAAGCGGATTAGTCTGCTGTATAAACTGCGAGAGTTGGCTCGAACCGAAAAACGCTTGGATCACGGTGGAAACCGTTCGCGCATTGACCAAATCGTGCGGCGTGATCTGATCTTCGTCGCGTAGGTTCATGCGCTCGCGAATCGTCCTCGCCATGCGCGTTAGGCCAATGCTGAATTGTTGGGCTAGCAACTCGCCGACCAAGCGCACGCGACGATTGCCCAGATGATCGATATCGTCGGTATTGCCCTGCCCCACCCGCAAACCCAACAGGTAGTGGATTATCGCCATGAAATCCTCGAGATGCAGCACCGTGCTCTCGAAGGGAATACCCACGTCCAAACGGCGATTGATGCGATAGCGGCCCACATCGCCTAGGTTGTAGCGCTTGGCGTTGAAAAAGAGCCGATCCAGCAAGTCGCGCACGGTCGCGATATTGGGTGGGTCGCCGGGACGTAGGAGGTTGTAGATGCGCGTGAGAGCATCTTCCTCGTCTTTACTCGGGTCCTTAGCGAGCGTGTTCTCTATGACCCCGGGATCCTTGTCCGGTGGGGCGGCCAGAACCTTTAACTTCTCGATGTTGGCCGCTTGTAGATTCGTTAGATTTTCGCCGTTTATCTGCTCGTAGGCATCTAACAAAATTTCACCGCTGTCTTTATCGACGATGTCCTCGCCGCCGTTGTAGCGGTCGATCAATTCTTTGTCTATAGCTTCCTCGACCTCCTCGCGGAATAGACTGAGGATTTCGCCATTCTTGGAGAAGCCAAGCGCCTTCAAGAGCGAAGTCACTGGCAGCTTGCGCTTCCGGTCGATATGCACGTACATGATATCGTTGATGTCCATGCTAAACTCTAGCCACATCCCTTTGTAGGGCAGGATCCGCGCCGAGAACAGCCGCTTGCCATTGGGATGCAAGGTCTCGTCGAAGAACACCCCAGGCGAGCGATGGAGCTGGCTGACGACTGTGCGTTCAGCTCCGTTGATGATAAACGTCCCCTCGCTAGTCATCAGGGGCAGTTCGCCCAAGAATACGGCCTGTTCGACCACGTCCTTGACTGGAAGGTCCTTGCTTTCCTTGTCGCGGGTCACGAGGCGCAGGGTCGCGCGCAGCGGGGCGGCGAAAGTCATGTCCCGCTCGCGGCATTCCTCTTCGCTGTAGCGGGGATTGCCAATGGAGTAGCTGACGTATTCGAGAGAGTATATCCCATGGGTATCGGTAACTGGGAAAATACTCTGGAAGACCAAGTGCAAACCGCGCCGCTGGCGCTGATGGGGCAAGACGGAGAGCTGCAGGAAGTCCTCGAAGGAGTCAAGCTGAACCGAAAGCAGGTTTGGCATCTCTGCGGCTTCTTTGATTTTGCCAAAAGAGCGCCTTCTAATGCTGCCGTTCGTCTTTGCCAAAGTCCAACTCCTCAATTTGTGGTTTTAGCCAAATGCTCATGGAGCTATTGGCCAATAGCTCCATGAATGCGCGCTGCAGAAAAGCAGGTATGAACGAATGAGCTACTATATCAGCAGCAGTCTCTACTGGAGTTCTACCGTGGCTCCGGCATCCTGCAATTGGCTCTGGATTTCTTCGGCTTCTTCCTTGGTCGCCCCTTCCTTAACAGGCTTAGGTGCCTCGTCAACGAGCGCCTTGGCCTCTTTCAACCCTAAGCTAGTGATCTCGCGGACGACCTTGATAACTTGGATCTTCTTCTCGCCAGCGCTAGTAAGCACTACGTCAAAGGAATCCTTTTCTACGGCGGCCTCTTCGCCAGCACCATCGCTGGGCATCGCACCAGCCATCATCACCGGTGCTGCGGCCGACACGCCAAACTTGTCTTCGAGGGCTTTGACCAACTCGGCTAGTTCTAGGACCGTCAGGCCGCCGATGGTCTCAATGATTTCACCTACCTTACTATTGGCGGTAGTGGCAGTGGTTTCTTCGGTCATGGGATACAGCCTCCTGTAATCCGTATTTGAGTTTGTTAAAAGGGACGAGAATGGGAATCAGGCGTTTTCCTCGCCTTCTCCCCGTTGCTTTTCGATGGCAGACAATGCGCCTACTAGGCCTCTAAGCAATCCATTCAGGACACCGCTTAACCCGTAAAGCGGACTCTGGACGCTGGCGGCTACCTTACCTAGCAATTCTTCCCTAGAAGGCAGCTTAGCCAACGCCTCGACTTTGTCGGCAGCGAGGATTTCACCCTCCATAAAACCGGTCTTGATCTGAATTTTTCCGCCATCGGCGACGAAGTCTTGCAAAATTTTGGCCGGTGCGATGGGATCTTCTTTCGAATAGGCCAAGGCCGTAGGTCCAGAAAAATGATCCTCGAGGCCGGCGATGCCCACTTCCTCAGCCGCGCGAATGGCCAAGCGATTTTTGATCACTTGGTATTGGACGTCGGCGTCGCGCAGCTTGTTGCGCAGCTCGGTCACTGCAGCTACGTCAATACCCGTAAAATCGGCCAAATAAAAGCCCTTGGCCTCGGCCATAATGGCCTTCAATTCTTCTACTTTCGCTTCTTTCTCTGCCGTCGCCATAGTAGTAGGGAGCTTTCTTTACGCAGCGAGTTGAGCACGGTCAATCTTGATGCCCGGCCCTAGTGCCGACGAGAGGACTAACTTGCGGATGTACTGCCCTTTTGTCGCGGCCGGCCTAGCGCGCAAAATGGCGTCAGTAAACGCCTGGGCGTTTTCGATCAGCGCCTGATCGGTAAAGGACAACTTACCGATCAGGCCTTGGGCGTTGTTGCCGGACTTGCTGTCGGCGCGGTATTCAATGCGGCCGGCCTTGGCCTCGCGGACGGCTTGGGCTACCTCGCGCGTTACCGTGCCGGTCTTAGGGTTGGGCATCAAACCCCTCGGTCCCAAGATCCTCCCTAGCTTACCTACCTGCCCCATCATATCTGGAGAGGCAATGACTAGGTCGAAATCAAGCCAACCGCCCTGGATTTTCTCGGCCATATCGGCCCCACCGACGAAATCGGCCCCTGCGTCTTCGGCCTCCTGCACTAGCGGGCCTTGGGTGATGACTAAGACCCGGAGTTCCTTCCCGGTGCCGTGGGGCAACATCACTGTGCCGCGCAGCGATTGGTCGGCCTGGCGGCCATCAATCCCCAAGTTGCAAGAAAGCTCGACGGTCGGATCGTAATTGTACGCCGGGAATCCCTTGAGGATCTTAATCCCCTCTTCCCACGAATAGGCCCTGTCGCGGTCAAAAGACGCCAAGGCGTTTCTGTATTTTTTTCCTCTGGCCATGTCTTGAACCTCTTATGAGGGTTACAATGCGAAACAACTACTCGATCAAGAGCCCCATACTGCGGGCCGTTCCCGCGATCATCGACATCGCGGCTTCCATTGAGGCCGCGTTCAAATCGGGCATTTTCAATTCGGCGATTTCGCGCACTTGATCCGAAGATACAACGCCGATGTGATCTCGGTTGGGCACGCCCGAACCCTTGTCCTTTCCAGCAGCCCGCAACAGCAGCACCGCAGCCGGCGGCGTCTTGGTGATAAATGAAAACGTGCGGTCGGCGTACACCGTAATGACTACGGGAATGATCAACCCCTGCTGGTCTTGGGTCTGGGCATTGAACGTCTTGCAGAATTCCATGATGTTGACGCCGTGTTGCCCCAGCGCTGGCCCAACGGGTGGCGTCGGATTCGCCTGACCGGCTGGAACCTGCAACTTGATTTGGGCTATTTCCTTTTTAGCCATTTATTTTTTATCCTTCTGAAAATCAGCCGACCGTCTCTTGAACCGGCTCGACCTGCAACACGTCCAATTCCACCGATGTACCGCGCCCAAAGATGCTCACCATGATTTTCAACCTGCGCTTCTCCGGCAGTACCTCCTGCACGGTGCCGATAAAATCCTTGAACGCGCCATCGTTAACCTTAACTTGATCGTCAACGGCAAAGGGAATCTCCTCGACTTCTTGGTCTTTGCGGCGATCGACGTGCCCCAAGATGCGGTCGATTTCCTCCTGCCGCAGCGGTTGCGGCTTGCGCGCTGGGCCGACAAAGTTGGTCACCCCGGGAATGTTGGTCACCTGATACCAGGCGTCCTTGGACATTTCCATTTCCACTAGCACATAACTAGGCAAAAACCGCTTCCTAGTCTTGGTTTTCTTGCCGGCACGGAGTTCGACCACTTCCTCGGTCGGCACAACGACTTGGGCAATCGCACCGTTGGCAGCTTCCGACTCAATGAGCGACTCCAAGTAGGTCTTTACCTTATTTTCGTGCCCCGAATACGTATGTAGAGCGTACCAGCGCTGTGCCATGGCTTCAATCCGGTGTTTGCTCCCGTTTGCCAAGCGTAAATAAGGAAAAGAAGCGGTGCACGTTGCGCGCCGCTTCCCTTAGATACGCCATAGCGGGCATTACTGGCCTAGAAGTATTCCCCAAACAAAAGAAATAATCAGGTCGAATATGCCGATAAAAACCGCAAAAATCGCCGAAAAAACTAATACTACCCCGGTGGAACTGACCAAGTCCTCGCGAGTAGGCCAACTCACTTTGGAAAATTCGGCCCGCACATCTATGATGAAATTAGTAAGTTTATTCCACATCCCATTCCCTAATGCAGAAGCCTGGCAGGGCAGACAGGACTTGAACCTGCAACCGCCGGTTTTGGAGACCGGTGCTCTACCAATTGAGCTACTGCCCTATTGTGCTTGTGGCAAAAACGGCAATACTTTTTGTACTCCACGCGGCTTGGCTGGTTTCGTCTATTTTTAGTCGTCGTGTAATTTTGCTGGCTGCATACTTCGCACTCCAGCGTTATTTGATCTCTTGGCATCAGAACTTGTCGCGTTTAGATGGAAGCACTTAGGAAAGTGGAGCCGATGACCAGGATTGAACTGGTGACCTCATCCTTACCAAGGATGCGCTCTACCGACTGAGC
>JAGWBY010000019.1:60111-88818 GCA_021295675.1 Candidatus Latescibacterota bacterium
GAGCTTGGAAGGCTCGCGCTCTAGCCAACTGAGCTATTCCCGCTCGAGCCGGATTAATGCCCGTTTAATTTACAGAAGTCTAAATATATAACAGCATCCCTAATATGTCAAGAATACTGGGCGCAGCCCCAAAACGCGAAACTCCCGGAGAGACGCGGGCCTTTCCGGGAGTCGCCAAGCAAACTGGATACTTGCGCTCAGCGCGTGATCTTGACAATCCTGTAATGCAGCTTGCCAACGGGCACTTCAATCTCGATTTCTTCTCCTTCTTGGTGCCCGAGCAACCCTTTGCCTATCGGCGAAACCGTGGAGATTTTCCCCGCTTCAAAATCCGCTTCCTCGGGAGCGACGAGCGTGTACGTGAGCTGTCGCGCCTTAGCGAGATCCTCCAGCTCTACGGTGGCACCTATATAGACCTTGTCTTCTGGGATCGCCTCGTTTTCTAGTAGGCGAGCCCGGCTGAGTGTCTCTTCGAGCTTGACGATGCGCTGCTCTAGGAAGAGCAATCTTTCTTTAGCGGCCGAATACTCGGCGTTCTCAGATAGGTCGCCGAACTCCCGTGCCCGCTGCAAAGCCTGGCGCACTGCCGGGCGTTCGGTCTCTTTGAGTCCCTTCAACTCGCCCTGAAGTTTTTCGTAGCCTTCTCGCGAAAGATATACTTCACTCATACAAAGCCTCTAGCAGGAGAGAACAACATGCGCTATTCAACACAAAAAGCGGAAGCGCGCTACCGCTTCCGCTGCTCAAGTAGATTAATGTACTAAAAACGATGCCCAGGTGCAAGCTAAGGGACTTGCCCAAGTTCGCCTCCCTCCTTTTAATAAATTATAATCTGAAACACGAGTCATCCCTTCCCAACAACGCACTCACGCGTCTCATGGCATTGACACTCCTGCACTTTGCCGACCTACATCTGGGCGTCGAAAACCACGGCAGCCTCGACCCAAGCACCGGCCTGCATTCGCGGGTTCGAGATTTTGCCGCCAGCCTAGAAGCGGTCTTCGACCTAGCCATTGAAAAGGCGGTCGATTTGGTCCTCTTCGCTGGGGACATGTACAAAAACTGCGATCCGACCCCGACCCATCAACGCGTCCTAGCCCACCAACTCCAACGCCTGCAAGCGGCCCGCATCCCCATCGTGCTAGTGGTGGGCAACCACGACACGCCGGGTGCTTTCGGCAAAGCCACTTCGGTTGACATTTTCAGTACCCTACAGCTAGAGGGCACCCATGTCATCCGCCGCCCGGAGTTTCTGCGGATCGAAACCGCCAACGGTCCCGTGCAAGTGGCAGGCCTGCCTTGGCCGACGCGCCATGCCCTACTCACCCGAGACAAATATCGCGACTGGCCCCTAGAGGAAATCCGTGTCCAGATCCAAAAGATCTACGCTGCCCAAATCGACGAGTACGCCCGACAACTCGATCCAGCGCTACCGGGCGTACTCGTCGCTCACCTCGCCGCTGCCGACGCCGTCTATTCTGGGGGCGAACGCACCGCCATCATCGGCCAAGACCCCGTTTTGCTCACTAGCACCCTTGCCAATTCCGCCTACGACTACGTCGCCTTGGGACACATCCACAAATATCAAGACCTCAACCCCGGCCAACATCCGCCCGTGATCTATTCGGGCAGTCTAGAGCGCATCGACTTTGGCGAGGAAGGCGAAGACAAGGGCTTCTGCCTTGTGCACATAGCAGAGGACGCAACCACACCGAGGGGCCGGGCAACCACTTTTGAATTCGTCCCCGTTCCAGCACGGCGCTTTGCGACCATCAAGCTAAAGGTCCTCGATGGCCAGGACGCCACCGAGCGCATCGTCGCTGCCTGCGCCGAGGCCAATTTAGCAGACGCCGTAGTCCGCGTCCTCTACGACCTGCCCGTAGGATATGCCACACCGGTGGACTTACAACAGGTGCGGCAAGCGCTCGAACCAGCCTTTCACGTCGCCTCCATCCAACCGCGCTTTGCCCCGGAAGTGATCCAACGCCGCGCCGAAATCAGCGAGGAAGCCGAACTAGGCGATGCCCTCGACCGCTATATTGACAACAGCCCAGACCTACAAACACACCGCGCCGAGATCAAAAGCTATGCGCTCCATCTAGAGCGCGAGCTTGAAGCTGGCCCACGCGACGAAGACGCCGGATGATCCCCCTATCCCTTTCGCTCCGCAATTTTCTCAGCTACGGCGAGGAGGTGCCGCCGCTCGACTTTACCCAGTTTCACGTCGCCTGTCTCACGGGCGGCAATGGCCACGGCAAATCCGCCCTGCTTGATGGGATCACCTATGCCTTGTGGGGCCAAGCTCGCAAAAGCCGCAGCGACGAAGAACTGTGTCGGATCGGGGCCAGAGAAATGCGGGTTGACTTCGACTTCGCCCTCGGCGAAAAGCACTTCCGCATCATCCGCAGTTGGCGTCGCACCAAGCGGGGCGTCCCGGCCTTAGACCTGCAAGTAGAAAGCGATGGTGTCTTCCGCACTCTCAGCGAAGGCGAGGGCATTAATCCCACCCAGCGGCGCATCAATGAACTCCTATCCATGGACTACGACACCTTTGTCAACTCGGCCTTCATCGTCCAAGGACGCGCCGACGAGTTCACCCAGAAAAACGCCAGACAGCGCAAAGAAGTCCTCGGGCGGATCCTCGGCCTAGGACGCTACGATCAACTCCAAGGAATGGCTCGGGTCCGCTACCAAGAGCACCAGCGCCAGAGCGAGACCCTGCAAACCCGCCTCAGCGAACTCGATGCCGAGTTGGCCAAGCGCGAAGGCTACGAATCCGAGCTGCGCGCCGTTGACGACCACCTCGCTCTGCTCGGCCGCGAAATCAGCAGCAGGGAAAAAGTACAAGCCAAGTTGGAAGCCCAGCGTCTAGAGCTAGTGCAAATCCGCCAGCGAGTCGCCGAGCTAGAGAGAGAGCAAAGGCGCATCGCTGACCGAGAGCAGCAGGTCTCCGCTGAACTCGAAAACCTGCGAGAACAGCAGCGTCAAGATGGCGAAATTCTAGCGGCTGCTGAATCCATCGAACGGGACTTTGCGACCTACAATCAGCTCCACACCCAAGTCGGCCTGCTCGAACAAAAAGCTCAGGAGCACGGCGCGTTAGAAACCCACCGCCGCCAGCTAGCAGAGCGAATCGCCCAAGCGCGCCAAGAAGTGGAGCGGCAGCAAGAGCGCTGGTCAGCCACCCTCGACGAGCGACAGCGCCAACTCGACGCTCACCAAGCCTTGCTCAATCGAGAGCAGACCATCGCCATCCGCTACGCCCAATTCAAAACCACCAACGAGCAGGTCCAAGCCCTAGAGCAGGCGAGGATTCGCTACGAGGATCTCCTCAGCGAACGTCGTCGCCTCGAACACGAACTATCGCTTGCAGAGGAGCACCGCAAAAGCCAGCGCCAAGCACTAGCCAAGCAATTGGAACAGTTGGATCGGGCCACTGCCGAAGAAGAAATTCTAGCAGCTCGCATCCACCAGTTGCAAACACGACGGACCCAATTGCAGACCAAAGTCGAGAAACGGGACCGCCTCAAGGACGAGGGCAGCGATCTCAATGCCCAGATCGCCGAGCGGCAGCAAAAACTCCGCTCCGAAGAAGAAGAATTGGCCACCGAGCGCCAACAGGCTCTAGCCTTAGCCGATTCAGCCGACGCCAATTGCCCATTGTGCGGCAGCGCCCTCGACTCCGAGCACCGCCAGCAGGTCGCGGTAGAACTGGTGCTGCGGGAAGAGCGCCGCCGAGAGCGCATCGCCACCCTCGACCGAGAACTCGCCACTCTCGGAGATCAATTGCAAAAGATGCGCACGCGCTACAAGGTCCTTGGCGAAGAAATCGCGCCTCTCCAGCAGATCCACCAAGACCTAGCCACTGGGGAGGCTCGTCTCGTGCAAATACGGGAATCGACTGCTGAGGCCCAGTCGCTAGCCGAGCAATTAGCCACCCTCGACCGCGAACTCAGCGACCAATCATACGCTTCCAGCGAACGCGAACCCCTGCACAAGCTCGCCGGAGAAATCGAGCTATTGGGCTACAGCAGTGCCGAGCACGAAACGCTTGGCCAAAAGCTCGCCGAGTTGCGCTCGGTCGAGGCCGAGCACGCCCGCTTGCAGGACGCCAAAAGCCAAGCCGAGCGGCTCAAAAGCGATCAGGCCGAAGCTCAGACCCAACTCGACCGAGCCACCCGCCAACTCGCCGAGGCCCACTATGCCCAAGAGGAACGGGAGCAACTCGGCCAAGTCGAGCAGCAGCTTGCAGCCCTAGGTTACGATGGTGCCGAACACCAGCGGTTGCGCCTGCAACACGACGACCTGCGCGATAGCGCACGGCAGTTCGAGCGCCTGCAACACGCCCGCCAACGCCGTGCTTCGTCTGGCGAATCGCGGGTGCGCTATGAAGCCGAATCCTCTACTTTAGCAGAACAATTGCAGACTATAAAAGAAGAAAAGGAAGCGTTGCACGAGCGGACTGGCGAGTTAGAAGACGTCGATAGGCAACTCGGCGAAAACCAAGCCCAATTGGAAAAGCTACGGGTCAAGCGAGACCAACACCTCCAGCGTCGGGGCAACCTAGAGGCCCTGTGCGCGCGCTGTGCCGAGTTGGCTCAGGAGCAAGGCCAGCTACGCGAAAAGCTCCAAGGCATCCAGCGCCAAGCCTGGATCTACCAACAACTCGACAAAGCATTCGGCAAGGATGGGATCCAAGCGCTGATCATTGAAAACGCCGTGCCGCAGATTGCCGAAGAAGCCAACGCCATCCTCGCGCGCCTGACCGACAACCGCATCCAAGTCGCCTTTGAGTCGCTGCGCGATCTCAAAAAAGGCGGCACCCGCGAAACCCTCGACGTCAAGATCGCCGACGAGGTTGGCGAGCGTTCCTATCACCTCTATTCCGGGGGCGAGGCATTCCGCACCAATTTTGCCTTGCGCATTGCGCTCTCTAAGGTGCTGGCCATGCGCTCGGGCACCCGCCTCCACACCCTCTTTATCGACGAGGGCTTCGGCACCCAAGACGAGCAGGCCAAAAAATCAGCGAGGATTTCAAAAAGGTGTTGATCGTCACGCATCTCGACCAACTCAAGGCGGCCTTTCCAGTGCAAATCGAGGTCACTAAACATCCCGATCTAGGCTCGCGGTTCTCCGTGACGCAGCACGCCTAGCTTCTTGCCCATTATGGCCAACTACGACGAATATCACGCCGCCCGCACCGGCGCAGCCCTACGCGACGCGCAAGCCTCATTTCGCTTGTACATGTGCGGTGCCGACCACCTCGACTTCCTGCACCGCATGACCTCCAACGACTTCCACAATCTGCAAGTAGGATACGGCCTCGAAGCGGTCTTTATCGAGCAGCGAGCGAGAATCCTCGACCTCGCCACCTGCTATCGCGGCCCACACGCCACCGCCTTGATCCTGAGTCCCGATTCGCGCACCGCAATCCCCGCTTGGTTGGACCGCTTTATCTTCGCCGAGGCCCTCGAATTGGCAGACCGCACAGACGAGACGGCCATGTTCGAACTCGTCGGCCCGCACGCCGCCCAGCTAGTCGCCCGTGCATTGGACGCAGATCTGGCAAAGTTTCAGGATCACCAGCTACTCGACCCACAGGTCGCGGACGACCTGTGGCTAGCGCGCACGGCCGGACCGGGGCTGCGCGCCTTCGGGCCACCATCAGCCGTGGAGGACCTTTGGCAACGCCTCGCCGCCGCAGGTGCCCGTCCAATCGAGTCGGCGACGTGGGAGATCTTGCGCGTCGAACAGGGCCTTCCCCTGCTCGGGCGAGAGCTGACCCAAGATTACAACCCTTGGGAAGCAGGGCTTGGTCGCGCTATTCATCTGGATAAAGGCTGCTATATCGGCCAAGAAGTCATCGCCCGCCTAGATACCTACGACAAAGTCAAGCAGCATCTAGTCGGGCTGCGACTCTCCGCCGCCGAACTGCCGTCAACGGGGCAACCGCTGCGTGACGGCGCGCGCGAAGTAGGACGCATCACTTCGGCAGTCCACTCCCCCAGCCTCGGGCCGGTCGCCCTCGCCTATGTGCGACGGAGCGCTTGTGCCGAGGGCACTGCGTTAGATGCGGGAGGAGCGCAGGCCACCGTAGTATCCCTGCCTTTTTTATCGCATGAGTCCCGCTAGGCCCGACGGACGCCGCAAGATAGTCCACATTGGGATCGATAGCGGCCCGCGCCACAACACCCTTGCCTGTGTCGAATTCGCCGCGCTCCTGCGCGAATACACCGATTGGATCGAATGGGGCGACGGCTATGCTATTCTCGACGTCACCGATAATAAGCACGACATCCCCTTTGGAATGCGCGTCGCCAAAATGATCAAAAGCGATATCAAGCGGCAGCTAGGCTGGAGCGTTTCCGTAGGGTTGGCACCCAGCAAGTTCTTGGCGCGGCTGGCTATGGAACGCCAGCGGCCCGATGGCCTAACGGTCGTGCTACCCGAACAGATAGAGGGTTTTCTCGCCGACGTACCCATCGACCGACTTCCCGGCGTGGGGGCCATTACGCGCCAGCAACTCGCAGCCATGCAAATAGAGTACATCGGCGCGCTGATCCAAGTGCCGCTGAACGAACTCGTGCGTCGCTTTGGCCAGCGGGGCAGTAACTTTTGGCACCTCGTCCAAGGTCGGGACGACGACCTAGTCGCCCCAGCCGAACAGCTCGACCAAATCCGCGAGGAAACCTCTTTTGCCGCCCCGCTTTATACCCGTGAAGAAATGCACGATGCCTTGCGCGAGTTGGCCTCCGCACTCTGCGGGCGCTTGCAGCGCCGAGGGCTACAAGCACGTGACGTAACCCTAACGGTGCGCTATCCGGATTTTCGCACCGCGACTCGCACATCGCGCTTGGACACCTTTACCGACCGCGCCCAACCAGTCTTCGCGACAGCTTACGAGCTATTAGAACAGACAGAAGCCGACGACTTAGGCACGCGTCTGCTCGGCATTGGGTTGGGGGGATTTGACGACGAGGAAATTGAGCAGCTCGATTTGTTCGCCAGCGAAAAACCCTAGGCTGCGGCCTGCGGCAATACCGAATCTCCATAGGGCAGCGCCCAGATTCGGGCCTCGGAGCCGACCACCTCGTGCGCGGCCGCTATAGCTTGGCCTAAGTCGTCGAAAGGCACCAAGCCGACTCTGCCGATGGCCTCAGCCGGCAGCGACGAGACCAAATGCACGCGGGCCTTTTTCAGCACCGCAGCGATGGCTGCGGCCTTGTGTCCGCCCAAGACGAATTCCCGCTCTATGCGCGCGAGAATTCCGTCGGCCGAATCCGCCTCCTGCAACCAAGAGGCAAAGGTAGCGCTGCCCAGCCCCTCGCGACATTCGGCCACCCAGACGATGACCCCCCCTTCGCGCACGGCATGCACGGCGTTGTCGAGGGCCTTTTGCGCCTGGTACATATTGACGTCTAGCGGATAGCCGCCCGCGCTGACGAGGACAATATCAGCGCATTGCGCGATCGGCACGGCCCCGCGCTCGGCTACTCGCTCGCACCCTTTGCGGTGGGCCGCTCGCACGTGTCCGGCAAAGGCGGCAACAATGCGGTGGCGATCATCGACGATCGCATTGAGGATGAAGTCGATCCCCAACATGGCCGCCCCTTCTTCTAGATCTTCCCGCACCGGATTGCCTTCAAGCCGCCCGGTCTCCGCGCCGGGCCGAGCCATCAGGCCGTGATTGGCCGCTATGGCATTGGGAGAGGCACAGCCGGGCAAGACCGCTTTGGCCCCGCCCGAAAAACCGGCGAAGTAGTGGAATTCCAAATTGCCCAAACAAATCCGCACATCGGCCTCCACCAGGGGACGGAAAAGCTCTACGGGCGTGCCTCGGGAAGTAACTCCCAGGCGCACCACGTCTTGCGGATCGTGGTTCACCACCTGCACCCGATCATAGACCGCCGACCCCACCAAGGAGGCCAACTCGGCTGCGGTCTGTGCTCGATGCAGCCCCAAGGCCACGACCACAGTCACGTCGGCGTCCCGCACACCGGCCGCGGCGAGTTCCTCCAGCACCGGCGGCAACAGGCGATCCGTCGGGCAGGGTCGGGTCATGTCGCTGACGACAATTGCGACCTGCTGGCCGGACTGCACCAGCGTGCGCAATGTCGGCGTACCAACGGGCTGGACCAGTGCATCCCGCACCAACGCCTGCTCTTCACCGTCGCCACCTTGTTCTGCTTTGGGCAGAACGACGCCTAGCAGGCGCTCACTGGGCACGTCAACTTGCAACTGGGAGTTGCCAAAAGGCAGTTCTATTTGCGTCGCAGCCATGGGTCCTCCTCAATTGTCGAGGGCGCAGGCACCAGCACCGCGCGGATCGCCGCAGGTTCCACACGGCCCTATTGGCTCGCGCTCGCTGGCAGCGCGACCAGCAACGGCAAAACTCGACAGCTTCTTCTCCAATTCCGCGCTCTCACAAGACGGGCAAGCAACTGTCGCCGCCCCTTGTATGAGCGCGTCGAATTCCGCGCCGCACTCCTTGCAGGCGTATTCAAAAATCGGCATAGCTCAGGCTCCGTGCAGGGCCGGCTGATACAAGCCCACGCTGTAGAATTCATAAGAAGCAGCTTTGTCCGGAAAATCAACTACGTGCACCGTGAAGCGAGCCGGCACCCCAGTGTCGGGCATACAGTCGCGGAAAAAGTGGCTATAGGCTTGGGCGTATTCTTGGTAAATGCGCTGTTGTTCCTCGTGAAAGCGCTGCGGATCAGTCAGCGGGTTGACGTCCTTGGGCTGAGCACCGAAGGCGTGGACCTCGATAAAATCTATCTGGCCAATCGAATCGCAAATCTCGGCTTCTTGCAGCCACTTTTCCCAACAGCGGAAGACTAACTCGACCTCGACGGCAGGCGTCATCCTCACCAGCTCGTCGCGGCCGAGAATCCCATGCGCCGAATGCCCGCCGGTCAAACCGGCGAAATAGATCTTCAAGTCGCCACTGTCCAGCGCCTCGGTCACCAAGGCCGATAAGGTTGGGTGGTCCCCACCGTAGTAGTAGGTCAATCGGCCGCGTTGCTTGACGTTAAATGCCATCTTACTCCTCTCTCTTCGCGTTAAAGTGCTTCGACGAAAATCTCGGCCCAGTGCCGCGCCCGCCGCCCGGTGAAATCGGCAATCTGGTGGCGGCACGAAGTGCCTACGGCGGCGATTTCCACGTCCTCGGCTGCGTCCTCCAGCACGGCAAAGAGCCGCTCCTGCCCCACTGCGCGCGATATTTCAAAGTGCTCCTTCTCGTAGCCAAAGCTACCGGCCATGCCACAGCAGCCCGACGGAATTTCCTCGGCGCGAAAGTGGGGTGGCATGTTGAGCACGGATACGGTCGCGGCCGTGCCCGTCAGGGCCTTTTGATGGCAGTGGCCATGCACCAAAATATGGCGGATAGTCGAGGTAAATTCCAAATCTAGCGGAGACTCGCGGACGAGAAAGTCCTCGAGCAGGACAACCTGCTCAGCTACGAGTCGGCTGCGCGGATCGTCAACTAAGTCTAGGTAATCGTCGCTGAGAGCCGAGGCGCAACTCGGCTCCAGCCCTATAATAGGCACCCCTTCTTCGGCCCAAGGCGCGAGTACCTCCACATTGCGCTGCGCCAATACACGAGCGCGGTCGAGAAAACCCTTGGATATGAAGGGCCGACCGCAACAGACCTTGTTTGCGACCAAGACGACCTCGTACCCGGCGCGCTCCAAGATGATCGTCGCCGCCATGCCAATGGCCGGTTCGTTGTACTCGACGAAGGTGTCGTTGAACAGCACGACGCGCCCTTTGGTGCCTCGGGACGGACGCCGCCCGACGAACCAGCGCGAAAACGGCTGGCGGGCAAAGGCCGGCAGTCGCCGCCGCCGATCAATGCCCAAAAACGCATCCAACAGCCAGCGGTTGAGCCTGCTGCGACCGATCCAATTCGACAGCGGTGCCAACGCCGATCCCAAGCGACTAATGCGGGCGATGTCGGCAAAGAGCCGCGAGCGCAACGGATAACCGTGCTGGCGATGGTAATGGGCGAGAAATTCGTACTTGAGCTTGGCCATATCCACGCTCGACGGGCACTCGGCCTTGCAGGCTTTGCACTCCAAGCAGAGGTCCATCACGCGGTGGACTTCATGACTGTGCAGGCCATCGGGCAACGTGCCAGCGAGCGCGGCGCGCAAGGCATTGGCTCGGCCGCGCGTGGTGTGCTCCTCGTCTAAGGTCGCCATGTACGAAGGACACATCGTGCCCACCAGCTTTTTGCGGCAGTGGCCCACCCCAGAGCACATTTCAACGGCTTCCTGAAAGCCACCCGCCTCGCTAAAGCTGAAAAACGTCTCCACCTCGGGCGTCTGATACTCCTCGTGGTAACGCAGGTTCTCATCCATCCGCGGGGGGCGAGTGATCTTGCCGGGGTTCATAATTCCCTGTGGATCAAAGGCGTCCTTGACCTCGACAAAGGCCGCGACCAACTCCGGGCTAAACATCTTGGCAATCCACTCGCTGCGGGCCAAGCCATCGCCGTGCTCGCCCGACATGGCTCCGCCGTATTCGAGCACCATATCGCTCATCCGCTCCTCCATCTGGCGCAGCAGCTTTATGCCCTCGGGGTCTTTGAGGCTGAAAATTGGCCGGATGTGCAATAGGCCGACGCTCGCGTGCCCGTAGTATTCGGCCTCAATCCCCAATTCCGCCATCAGCGCCTCCACCCGGCGGACGTAGTCGGGTAGCTTGGCGACCGGGATGCTGGTATCCTCCACCCCGGGTTGGGGCTTGGGGTCGCCCTTCATGCCCATCAAAAGCCCCAACCCGGCCTTGCGTATCCCCCAAATAGCCTGTTGGTCTGCCGGATCGACGGCCCGCACCCAAGCGTAGCCCATCCCCCGCCCCCGCAACTGCTGCTCCAACCCGTCCAGCTTGCGCTCCAGTTCGACGGTCGAGTCCGCGTAGTACTCGACCACGAGCAGGGCGGCTGGGTCGTCCTGTAGAAGGCGGCGGCTCGGGGCGTGTTCGGGCGAGTCCTTGGTCTGGTCGAGCAAAATTTTGTCCATCAACTCGCTGGCGACTGGCGAGGTCTCCAACGCGATCAGATTGGCCTCCGTGGCCTCGACCAAGTCGTGAAAGTGGACGGCCACCAAGCCCTTGTGCGCGGGCAATTCGACCAAGTTCAACCGCGCTTCAACGACCGCGCAGAGCGTACCCTCCGAGCCGACGACCAGCTTGCTCAGATCAAAGGGAGCACCGCTGATGAATTCGTCGAGATTGTAGCCCGAAACGCGGCGCATCACCTCGGGAAAGCCCGTGCGAATCTGCACTTCGCGCTCGCGGACGATGCGGCGCACTTCGCGGTAAATGCGCCCTTCGAGGCTGTCCAAGCCCGCACGGCGTTGGCACTCTTCGTCGTCTAGCGGCCCGAATACCGCTTGCGAGCCGTCGGCCAGCACCACCTTTAGCTCCAGAACGTGGTCGATGGTTTTGCCGTATATCATGGAGTGCGCACCGCAGGAATTGTTGCCGATCATGCCGCCGATATTCGCCCTACTACTCGTGGAAACATCGGGCGCGAAAATCAGGCCGTAGGGCTGCAAGTAGGCATTGAGTTCATCTAGCACCAAGCCCGGCTGGACCCGGACCCAGCGCTCGTCCGGGTTGAACTCCAAGATCTGGTTCATGTATTTGGAAAAATCGAGATGGACCGCCGCTCCCACCGACTGACCCGCCAAACTCGTACCGCCGCCCCGGGGCAAAATCGCCGCCCCTTGCTCAGCGGCGATTTCTACTGCGGCGACCACATCGGCCTCGTCTTTAGGCACGACCAGCCCTAAAGGCTCCATCTCGTAAATGCTGGCGTCGGTGCGGTAGAGCATCCGCGAAACCGCGTCAAAACGCACTTCGCCTTGAATGGCCTTTTGCAAGGCCATTTCCAATGTATTTCTATCCATATTTAGGCATTGATCGGCAGCGCGCACCTTCTTCTCCCGGCGAGGGTCTAGCGCGCACTTTGGTCAACTTGGTAGGGACACTTCAATACTAAGAACGCACGCTGCGGACCGTCAAATTTCCGCACTTGTCGCTTTCTTTATTTTTGCAAACGAGTGGTTCATTTTTTTGAAAAAAATATCCAACATGTTGTTGACAATCATTCTCAACCCCAATAGATTGGTTAATCACCACGTGGTTAGCGCGCAAAAGAGGGGGCTTCCGAGACAAGGGGAGATCGCGGAAGTCCCCACTTTTTATCTCATTATCTCATTATCTCACAAAATCTCATGTCGCAATCACAGCCAGTCACTGTCCGCATCTACAATCAGACCTATCATCTCGTCAACAGCGACGATCAAGATCCCGAATACGTTCGGCACACCGCAGCCTACCTCGACGAGAAGATGCAGCAGATTGCCGCGACGATCAAGCACCGGGGTCCGCTCGATATCGCCATCCTAGCCGCGCTCAATATCGCCGAGGAAGTGCTCCGCGCTCGTCAACACAAAGACTCGCTGCTCAACCGCACTGATGCCCGTCTCGACTCCTTCAACCGCTTGTTGTCCGACGCACCCTCCACCACAGATAGCCCCTCCACCACAGATAGCCCCTCCACCGACGCCAAGCGGTTCTGATTCCCTTTCATATATAATACTCGATTTCCCCATCCTGCGACTCCTGCAAACGAGGCACATTGAGCGGACACCGCGCCTTGTAGTCGGGATGGAGCCGTGACCACAGGTAATCGAGCGCGTGCTGGTTCCAGCGAAAAAAGTGCTCGCGGCCAATTTGCTCCATTAACCCCGACCGCTCCAGCGCGTCGGTAAGCTGCCGTTTGGCCCGCGTAAAGTATAGGTCCAGCCCAACTTCGCGCAGTCGTTCAACCACGTTGCGCAGTGCCTGTTCGCCCGACGCGTCGATCCGGTTGATCCCATCTGCATCGAGAATCAAGTACCTCAGCTCGGGTGCCGAGGCGATCGTTTCAAGCACCTTGTCCTCAAAATAACGGCCCGACCCAAAGTACAATTGGCCGTCAAAGCGCATAATCGCGATCTGCTGATCTGGCCTCAGACCCACGCCGCTTTCGCGCATCGTGCCGTCGAGATGCCGGGCGAGAAAAACCACGCGGGGCCGCATGGTGCGGTAGAAGTTGAGCACCAGCGAGGCTCCCACGCCGAGGGCAACCCCCAAGTGCAGGTCCGGTGCCAAGGCCAGCGTGCCGACAAAAGTTGCGACCCCAATCAAGCCGTCGTGGGCCCGAATGCGCCACGCGATCACTAGAGGCTGAATGCGCACCAAGCCAACTACAGCGGCGATAATAACAACGGCGAGCGTAGCTTGCGGCAAATAGTACAACAGCGGCGTGAGCCAGAGCAGGGTCGCGGCGATGACCAGCGACGCCACGACCGAGGAAAAGCCCGTCCGCGCCCCACTTTGGTAGTTGACCGCCGAGCGCGAAAACGAGCCTGAAGTCGCATAGCTTTGGAAAAGCCCACCGACCACATTGGCCATACCTTGGCCGATGAGTTCTTGATTGATATCGAGATGCTGCCGCGTCCGCGCAGCGAGGGTCTTGGCAATGGCCATGGCCTCCATCAGGCCGAGCATGGTCAAGGTCAAGGCCCCCACGAAAAGCTGAGACAAGATCTCCACGTCTAAGTCCGGCACCAAAAGCCGCGGCAAACCGCGCGGGACCGCGCCAACCACTTCCCCGCTAAACCCGGTTAGCCAAGAAACGAGCGTGGTGACCACCAGCGTCGTCAACATACTCGGCAGTTCCCAGCGCACGCGGCGCAAAACCACCAGCAGTCCTCCGGCCAACACCGCCATCCCCAGCGTCGGCCAATGGACCGCGAACAGCGCCACGTCGATGACGCGGAGGGCCGCTAGCAAATGGCCCCCCTGTTGGGAATCCACACCAAACACCTTGTGCAATTGGGAGATGGCGATGATGAAGGCCGCGGCATTGGTAAAGCCAACGACCACCGGGCCAGACAGTAGGTCAATCAGCAAGCCCAACCGCAACGCACCCAAGGCAATCCGTATCAGGCCGACCAGCAAGCCCAAGACCAGCGAATAGGCGATATACAGCTCGCCGCCCTCGGGAGCAAGCCCTTGCACGGTCGTCGCGCTGATGAGCGAAGCTATGGCCACCGGGCCGGTGGACAAATGCCGAGAAGAGCCAAAGAGCGCAGCTACAGCCGGCGGCAGAAAGGCCGCGTACAACCCATAGACTGGCGGCAGTCCCGCCAACTCGGCATAGGCCATAGCTTGGGGCACGAGGATCGTTGCCACGGTCAGGCCCGCGAGCACATCGGCGCGCAAGACGGCCGGACGGCCGATTTCGGGTAGCCAATGGATAAAGGGGAAAAATCGCTTCATGCGTTTCGCTAGGGATCGGTTGACACTTAGTCGGCGACCAGTGTACACTTAGCGGGTCACCACCTCAACAGCGGGAGTACCACATGGAACCCCACGAGCAGCGGGCTTTTTTCGAGCAGCAGGGCTACTTAATCGTCCCCGACCTGCTCAACAGCCGCGAAGTCGCCGAATGCCAGCGCGAGATCCGCCGACCTCGAGGCTAGCCAAGACCCGCTCAGCCACCACTTTCAGCGCGAGCCTTTTTCTAAAGACCAAAACCGCAACGGCCTGCCGGTGCTGCGCAAAATCGAGAACACCCGCGCCCTATCGCCGTGCTTTGCCCAACTCGCGGCCCATCCCCACCTCGTCGCCATCGTGCAATCGCTCCTCGGGGACGACCTGCTGCTCTTCCGCAGCACCCTCATGCTCAAACCCGCCTTCCACGGCTCAGCCCACGCTCTGCACCAAGACTCGGCTTATTGGCCAATGGAGCCGCCCGCTCTCGTAACTGTGAGCATCGCCCTCGACGACGCCACCCCGGACAATGGCTGCATCAAAATTATTCCCGGCAGTCACCATTGGGGCTTGCAGGAATGGGGGCACATCGCCCAACAGCAAGGGGCACCGCTGACTAACCGCGAAGACATCGATAGCTCGCGCCAGATCGACGTGCCACTCGCGGCCGGGTCTGCCGTGCTGTTCCACAGCTTGATGGTCCACGGTTCTGGCCCCAATCAGACCGACCGTTCGCGCAACACCGCGCTCTACGCCTATTTCTCACCGCACGTGCGCTACGTGCCCGGTGCCAAGGGGCCGCAATCGAAGACCTTCCCAGTCATCGCCGGCCTCAATGGCGCAGCCGA
The DNA here is from genome assembly GCA_021295675.1 of Candidatus Latescibacterota bacterium. Next base: position 75,294 of record JAGWBY010000019.1, read on the forward strand.
ACACGTGCTGGTCGCCTCTTGAGCAACCTAAAGAAAGAGATTATACCCCTAAGTGCCAACGAAGGGAGGTAGCGTCCATCGCGTGCAAACAAAAAAGGCCGACGCCCGCAGTGCGGACATCGGCCTTTTTGCGCTGTTCGGACCAATCTCAGATGGGTCTGAGAATGAGCGACATTTCGCGGCCTTCCATCTTGGGAGTCTGATCGACGACGGCTACGTCCTTGAGCTTGTCGGCCAGATTTTGCAGTAGCTCGTATCCTCGATCCTGATAGGCCATCTGCCGCCCGCGGAAGCGGACGCTGACTTTGACCCGGTTCCCCTTTTCGATAAACGTGCGGATGTGGCTCGTCCGGTATTCGAGATCGTGTTCGGAAATAGTAGGTTGGGCGATGCGAATGCCCTTCATCTGCACGTTGTGCTGCTTCTTGCGCGCTTCCTTGGCCTTTTTCTCTTGGTCGTAGCGGAACTTGCCGTAGTCGATAATCCGACAGACCGGCGGGCGCGCTTCAGCGGCCACTTCTACTAGGTCGAGATTGGCTTCCTCCGCCATGGCCAAGGCACGAGCTGTCTCGATGATCCCCACCTGCCCCCCATCAGACCCGATGAGCCGGATTTGGGGCACGCGAATATCACCGTTTACTCTCGTAAAACTCTTTTTCTTTGCTGCGATTGCATCAACCTCCGTAAAGGGTGGAAAGTGCGGGCGTCTCCCGCAGAGTTTTTAATATATTCTCAGCGCGAATTAAAACAAGCAAAGATTTGTCCCTGCCCTTTTTGGCAGCCATGAGCGAATGGGTTATTTTGCCTATTTTCCACTCAAAGGAAAGCCTATGACCCGCACGTACGATGTCTATGGAGTCGGCCACGCCCTAGTGGACATCCAATATCAAGTCCCCCCGGAGTTCCTCGCCGAACACCAAATCGAAAAAGGGGTTATGACCCTCGTCGATGAGGCGCGGCAGCGCCACCTCACAGCCGCGGTCGATGGCGAGCCAGTCACCTCGGCTTCGGGCGGTTCGGCGGCCAATACTCTCATTGGCGTCGCCCGCTATGGCGGCCGCACCTATTACGCCTGCCTGACCGGCCGCGACGCTTGGGGCAACTTTTACCAGCGCGATCTCGAAGCAGCCGGCGTGACCACGCATCTGGCCAACCGCGGCGTGGGCAAGACTGGCCAGTGCTTGGTTTTTGTTACTCCCGACGCCGACCGCACCCTCAACACCTTTTTGGGCATCAGCAGTGCCATCGGCCCGGCCCAACTGCACGAGGAGGTCATCGCCGACAGCCAGTACGTTTATATAGAAGGCTATCTCCTCGGCTCGGACGACGGCTTTGCCGCCGCGCACCGAGCGCAGCAAATGGCTCAACGGCACGGCACGGCTGTTGCCCTAACCCTGAGCGATCCCTTTGCCGTCCGAGCCTTTCGGGCGCGCTTTGACGCGCTCTTGCAAGACGGTGTCGATCTGCTCTTCTGCAATGAGGAGGAAGCCCTCGCCAGTACCGGAACCGACGACCGCGAGGCAGCCGGTGCGGCCCTCGCTTCCCAAGTCGGCACAGCCTACGTAACGTGTGGAGCCGACGGTGCCCTAGTGTATGCCGACGGCACCCGCTACCAAGTGCCGGGCGTCCCGGTGCAAGCTATCGACACCAACGGTGCCGGCGACCTCTTCGCCGGTGGCGTGCTCTACGGCCTATCCTACAGGTACAGCCCTTTAGACGCGGCGCGCTTGGGCTGCTATGCGGCCGCACAAGTGGTAACCCGCTTCGGGCCGCGCTTAGAACAATCGCTCGCCAATCGCATCGATCACATCCTATCCCATTTCTCAACCTAGTTTGGAGGTCCGCGTGAAAATTCTAGTCCACTACCCATTCACCGACGAACAGCACGACCACCTGCGCCAAATAGCGCACGAAAACGGCGGCCACCAAGTCTTTGTGGCCAACGACGAACAAGAGGCCCTCGCGGTGGCCAGCGAGATCGACGTCATCGTCGGCCACTTCCCGCCTGCGGTCTGCGCTGCCGCTCCCAACCTGCGCTGGGTCCAGTCCTTTAGCACCGGCATGGACAAGTTCCTCTTCCCCGAAATTGCCAATGTCGCCGGACTATACGCCCCCCAAGGCGGCGAACACGCCTGGGCCTTGCTCCTCGCCTTGACCCGGGGCATCGATCAGTCAATCCGCCACAACGACCAGCGCAAGTGGTCTGGCGGAGCTACCGTCGAGCTAACTGGGCAAACGTTGGGCCTTGTGGGACTGGGAGGTTTTGGGCTTGAAATGGCCAAGCGGGCTGCCGGGTACGACATGCCGATCATCGCCATCGACCCAGTGCGCCGCGACCTGCCGCCGGGCATTTCCGAACTCAAAGACAACTCCCGCGAAAATCTGCACAGTCTCCTCCAGCGCGCCGACGTGGTGATGATAGCCTGTCCACGCACCGAGGAGACGTACCACCTCATCGGGCGCGAGGAACTGACGCTGATGAAAAAGAGCGCCTACCTGATCAACGTGACGCGAGGCGGCATCATCGACGAGGACGCTCTCTGCCAAGCACTGCACGACGGGCAGATCGCCGGTGCCGGTATCGACGTTACTGAAATCGAGCCGCTACCTGCCGAATCACCGCTGTGGGACGCGCCCAACATCATCCTCACCCCGCATCGAGCCGGAGCCTCACAGCACCGACCACGCAAGGTCTATGAGTTCTTCTGCGCCCAATTGGAGCGCTACCTCAAGGGCGAACCGGTGCTCAATATAATTGATAAGAAGAAGGGGTACTAGGGCCGTGAGAGGAAAATTTTTCCGCGAAGGAGCAGAGCTTCTCACCAATTGGAGACCTAGTATGATGTAGGAATAAGACTTTGGCTTTTGGGCGGACGATTCAATTTTTCACAAGTCTGAAGATAATCATCGACCGCTTCTTCAAAAGCGGCCCGTAGTTCGGCGACGGATTCGCCGTGAAAACCAACGACATCATCGATCCCTGCAATATGCCCGATAAAGCAACCATCATCGTTGCTATATTCAATTTGAGCGGCATATTCTTTATGAAGCATAGTGTTCATGGTGCTCTCTCAACTCACGCCTTTCTCGAACTAGCGATAAAATCGAGATAATTCCCTTGATGGACGACTTCGAACGAACTGTCGCGGTACGCTTGACGCCAGCCGCGAGGCACCCGGGTGGAGGATTGAGGCGACCACTTCATTTCAGCGGCGTGTAGCTTCCCTCCCCACTCCTCGATCAAGTCAATCTCCTGCTGATCGTAGGTGCGCCAGAAATGGCTCTCGGCCAAGCGCCCCGTATATAGGTTGTACTTCAGTCGTTCGACTAAGACATAGTTCTCCCACAAGGCCCCCACATCGTCGCGCAGAGTTAGAACATTGAAGTTGTTGATCAGTCCGTTCCTAATGCCATTGTCGTAAAAATAGTAGCGGCGGCTCTTGGTAATTTCCTTGCGGAACTATAGAGGATATAGGCTTTTTCGAGCAGGTCGAGATAGCGCTCCACCGTGTTCTTATTCATGCCTAGTTGGGTTCCCAATTCCGCCACCGAAACCTCGCGGCCAATCTGGAAAGCAAGCAACTGGAGCAAGCGAAGCAATTTGTCGGCGTGTCGAACGCCTTCCAACTGTAGAATATCTTTGAACAGATAGGAAGCTATTAATTCCTTTATATAAAGCTGGCGTTCTTCGTTCGACTCCATGAGGACGACTTCGGGGTACGACCCGTAGATCAACCGCAGTTCGAGTTGAGCCCTAGTCTGGTGAGTTGTTTCCACCTCCTGCAGTTCGAGCTGGGCCAAGGGCAGCAGCAGCAGCGTGTATTTGCGGCCCGTCAAAGGCTCGCCCGTCTGTTGAGCTAGATCAAAGGAAGAAGACCCCGTGGCGATAATGCGCAGCCCTTCGACGTGGTCGGCTAATAGCTTCAGATTTAGGCCGATTTGCCGCACATGCTGGGCTTCGTCGATAATCAATGTGCGCCGTTGGCCGATAAAGGCTCGCAATTTGACTAGGGATTGACTTTCCAAATACTCGCGCACCATTATATCTTCCCCAGTCACCAAGAGGGCGTCGCGGTCGTACTGTTGGACGTAATGCTGGATCAAGGTGGTCTTGCCCACCCGCCTAGGACCGTACACCACGGCGACTTTACCGGGGGTAGCTAGGCGCTTGAGTCGAGTAAGTTGTGCTTGGGGAATATAAATACTGGACATATTACTGACTGAATTAACGTTAATTCAGTCAGTTGTCAAGCCCACAATCACAGAGCGAGAACCGATGGAACTGGAAATAACCCCCCTCCACCAAGAACAGTACGAACGCGACGGCTTTACTATCGTCCGCAACGGCTTTACCGCCGACGAGTGCGACCGCTTTGTCGCCTACATGATGGACCTCCACGCCGGCCGCTTCAGCGTCGAGGGCTATCCCCCGCGCCAGCCGGACGATTGGAGCCGCTTAATTAGCCGCAGCCTGCACCATCCGGCTGGCCTAGCTTGGATGCTCGATCCCAGACTGCGCCAGCCGCTGCGCACCTTCCTCGGCGACGAGCCCGACGGGGTCCAGAGCATGTACTTTTACAAAGGTTCCGAGCAGCGCCGGCACCAAGACGCCTTTTTCCTGCCGGGCTGCATGTCGGCTTGGGTCGCTCTCCAGCCAGTCAGCGCCCGCAACGGCAGCATTCACATTCAGGTAGGCTCTCACAAGGGAGAGCTAATAGAAAAGCGCCATTTTCGCCGCGATGAAAACAGCGAGTTAGGCCCTTGGTATGGCTGGAACCAGGACGAGGCTTTTGACGCCCTTTTCGCGCGCAACAGGTTTCCGGAAAGCGCCATTGAAGCGGACAAAGGCGACATCGTGTTCTTTAATGGTCGCCTAATCCATCGCGGCGGTCCTATTTTAGACGAAGGCGCTTTCCGCCATAGCTGGGCTGGCCACTACATTCCCCGCTCCTATAATCCGTGGCCCTACGAAAGCCACCCCCGGTTGCGCGTCTCCTTCGACGGCGTGTGCCGCTTTACTCCCACTCACTGAGAGGCGATACCAAAATACAAGGAGGTTGACCATGAAGCTGTGGATGGATGTAATGCGCGATCTCGAAAGCGTGATGAACGATCACGAGCGCATACTCGATGCTTGGGCAGAGGGCGGCGTCGATGGAGTCGTATTCGGCCCACTCGTTTTCGGCACGGCGAAACTGTCGAAGGATGCAGTGTCCGCTCCCACCGGCGGCATCGTGGCGGAGGCGTACGATCCGAATCCAGCGGTGTACGCGCGACTCGGAGTCGAGCCACCACCGCCGCCGGAACAGAAGCTGCCCGAAAAAAGGAAACTACTGGAAAAGACGATGAACGCTGCCAAGGACCGCGGTATGCAGGTCTATTGCATGTACGCCGACGGCGGTGCCGGTCCAGGGGGTCAGGGCCACCACCTACACGACGACAAGACGGTGGCGTCGCGAGTGGCGCGCATGGTCGATACCCTTGAGCACTTCCCAATGGCGGACGGCGCTGTGATGGACGGGCCGGAATGGGGGTACGAAATCGCCCCTCATCACATGAATCACCGCTCCTACTTCTTCCACGACCTGCCGGAATCTGTAGCGCCGATGGCCGAAGACCTAGGGTACGACTACGAGGCTATGGTGGCTGCCAAAGACAGGCTCCTGTCCCTGTTTCACAATCTCGACCCGGTGCGCATCCGCGGACACGCCCGTGGCGGCCTAGTCGGGGCTTACCGCATGCTCGGAGCCGATCCCGACCTGATGGCTTGGCTGTCGTTCCGGGCCGACTCGCTGACTCGCTATTTTCGCCGCATCCGCGAGGGCGTCGCCGCCGAACTGGAGCGCCCAGTGCGCCTGGGATGCGGCCCGCGCTCAGCCGCCTTTGCTCCCTTGTGTGGATACGACTTCGTCGATCTGGCCCAGTTCATGGATTTCCTGCTGCCGAAGCACTACTTCTTCCAGCGCGGCTTCGACGGTTTCCTCGGCACGGTCTACCGCTACTCGCAAACGCTCTTGGAGTGGAATCCGGGAATCCGTGTGGCCGATACCCTCGATATCGTGCAGGCTCTCTTCGGCATCGTCCTGCCGGGCGTGGGCGACGACATGCTCGATTTCGAGAGTGCCCTCAATCCAGAGTTTTTCGAGCAGGTGGTAACGCAAGAGACGCGACGGGCGCTGGCCTCGGTCGACGAGCCAGAGCGCATCGTGCCCTGGCTCGACACCGGTCGCTTTCCCCACGACGGAGACCCGATGTCGGCGCGCGACCTCAAGATGTTGCTCGACGCCGCTGAGGCCGCGGGGCTGCGACGATTCAACTACCATCACCAAGGAAATCTCAGCTCGGGTGAATGGGTGGTCATCAGCGACAAATGCGGCACCCGCTGGGACCCGCGCAAAAGCGATTACGAGCCACCGGACGAGTTAGTGTTATAAGAGGCTACTCTTCCCTAGGTCCGATGACGCGGCGGGCACGATCGCTCAATCGCCGTGGGGTCCATTTCGGCTCGCAGACGAGGCGAACTTCGACCTCGCCGACGTCGCGCAGGCGAGCGCGAAGCTGCTCCTTGATGCCGTCAGAAAACCAGTCTAACCAGGTTTCGCGCCCCGCGTACGGCATGACGATATCGACGCGGATGTCGCTGCCCTTGATGACGACCTCCTGGACGATGCCGATATCGACAAAACTGAGCTGGCGCTGCCCCCAAGGCGACCCTTGGACGTAGAGCGCAGCGCGTCCATGACATTGTCGAGATTGATCGACTTAGGAGCCGGAGCGACTTCCCCTTGGGTGATCGGGCTGGTAAGGCGCTCTTGGTGGTCAACGAGGTCGGCAAGCCCGCCGTGCTCCCCCCCCTCTTCGTACCGGTGCAGTAAGTAGGCGTTTCTTTCGTACACGTGCTCGCCAGCGCGCATCGCCGCATGCTGCACCGGATAGCGGACCCAAGTGCCGGTGTGCGAGAATCCGGCGTGGGCCGGCTGCGGCCAGCTCGGGTTGGTATTCTCGAATTCGAGGTGGATGCTGCCGAATCCTTCGCCGGTTTCGCGGTTGAAATGGGTCACCCAGCGAGGATCCTCGCGCTGCCAGCCTCGGGCTCCAAACCCAATCTCTCCTTCCGGTCCCATCCAAGCTCGTTCGGGTAGGTGTTCGCCGATGACGAACTCGTCGTTGCGGCAGTCGCGGAAACGCACGTCCTCGAGAACCTCGAGCTTTGACTCCATGACCACGTAGGGCTGACCGGCCCAGAAGCTGTAGGTCACGGTAGCCATGACCTTGTGGGGCCGACCGACCTGGGGACCGATTGACAAGATCGGGTGACCCCAGCGACGGATGCGCACGCAGACCGGTCCCTTGATCACATCGTAGTCGAACAGGGGCGGGCCGTCCCAGTTAGTAAGCCGGTAGCGCCCGACGCGCTCGTCGCTCCAGTCAGGCCCCCAGTGAATGGTGCCTTCGACTCCGTGGCCGTGTCGATTTACGAGTTCTGCTGGCCCCCTTTTCGAGTAGTGATTCTTCCAGTTGCCGTTCATCTTCCCGAGGACAGCGCAATAATACTCGTTTTCCACCTCAAGGGCATACCCTTCGCCCGAGACCTTGAGCTCGGTGTCGTAGCAGGGTTCGGGTGCCTCGGGGTTGCCGTATAGCAAGAGATAGGTCGCCGAACCCCCGGCAGCCACATCGGCAAGGAAAAACAACCGGCAGCGCAGCAACTCATCCTCGCGGTCCATGAGATGCACTTGGCTCGGCACAACTTCTATAGGACCGTTTTCGCCGGAGAGACGAGCGACGCGAACCTCTCGGCCGAGGTCGGTAATGTGGCCGGCGTGAATGTCCACATCCGCTTCGACCGGTTCGCCTCGGCGATCATGTGCCGTGTCGTTCACCAGCACTAGGCGCTTGGCGTACTGCCAGTTAGGAAGCGATTGCGGCAGTGATGCGGTCGAGTCCCAGTCGCAGGCGGGAATATAGATCGAAGAGTCTTTCATCGGGGATCTTTCCATGGCAAAAGGTGCTATCTTGATGTCCTGCACGAATATGCAACGGACGCGACCGACGCACAATGACAGTAGTTTGGTCGACTGTTGCCGACACACCGATAGATGATCGAATGGACGTTTCGGTGTGCCGTTGCGAAGTCCACTAAATGTCCCGATATCATCCGAACTGGCGTTGGACGTAGATTGGGCTGCTCCAGGCGCGGTGCTGATCGCACTGCGTCAGTCGTACCCAATAGGGACATAGACCCTCTGCCGTCCGCGTGTCTCGGAACGAGAGTTCCACTCGCCGCGGTAGATTCGGGTTCGGGGCCTGTCCGACGATGACGTGCCGACTGGTACCGCCCGCATCCACTCGCATCGGTTGTTCTCGCACTTGGGCCAAACCAAATTCGAAGGTCGCATGGCGGGATTCAAAGCGGCATAATGTCGCCGCGTCTGCTTCGATCTCCAAGCACATTCCCATGCGATTGCCGGCAGTGATTGTGTCGAAACAGACCGTTTGGTCGTCGGCCTGTTCGATTCGGTCGCAGGGAGTGACCCAAGCGACTGGCTCGACGTTGGCGATGCGTCCGTTTTCGACGATGAACCGGCCCTTCCAGCAGACGCGCTGATCGGGAGCACTGCCGGGCTGTTCGGTTCCTCCCCAGAGGATGCGCAAAGTGCCTTCGGCAGATGACAGCGCCGGGCACCATGTCCACAGCAAATCGGGACCGCACAGCAGGTCAATCTGCTCAATCGCCGCCGTTCCCTCAGCCTCAATGGACACAAGGGGAAAACCCGCGGTCGCGTATTCGCTGCCCATGAGATGGCCGTCGGCGCGGACGTCGAGCAGGATGCGAGGCCCGTCAGTGGCGTAACACCGCCGCGCAGCAATCGCTTCCCACAACGCATCCTCGGTAAGTTCGGAGGCCAGAAAAGCGGTAATACCGCTGCGCGTGTTGCGGATAAGCCTACTACCGGGATGATCGCATCCGGGCCGCCCAGCAACGCCGTCGGTTCCGGCGGTTATCCCGACGCGATATCCGCGACGCAAGGCATCGAACACGAACCAGTCCGAAGTACCGTGAGTGGAGTGGATCTCGGCGAGGGTTTCGATTCCCGGCTCGTGGAAATCGAGGTTAGTCGGCCGGCCGCCGGCGTGCATGTTAATGAATACCTCTTCATCCCGCATGACAGCCAAAAACTCGGTCGCTGTTTCGAGGTCGGGTTCCGGGTCGGGTATGTCTTCGGTGAAGAAGCGACCAGAACGCCGCAAGCGCGGCTCATCGCGTCGGTACATGACGTTGCGGTCGCCGCCGTCCGGTGTATAGGCGCTCCATTCACACCCAAGAAAGGCGACGAAACGTCCCGCCTCATTGGCGGCAGCCGACTCGCGGCGCGTTTGCTCCCACAGGTCCAAGCTGACGTGGTGGTCATTTGCTTGGTGCGAGCAGACCTGCAGACCGGCTACGTGGCGAGCGTAGTCGAAGTGGTGGCGCACCGAGCCAACGCCGCAGCCAATTTGGCCTTGGCCAGCATGCAGGTCGCCCCAGAAGATGCGCAACGGAGGCGGCTCAGCGGCGATACGCACCGGATTGCTCTCTGCCCGCAGTTGGCAGCGAGGAACAACGACCTCAATGCGATGAATCCCCGGACTGACGACACGCACCCGTGCCCGGTAAGCAGGCATGTTCCCAGCCCTTTCGACAGAGACTACTCTGACTCCGTCGGCAGGAATTACCTCCGGGACGAAACCCTCGATGAGCAGGGGGTTTCCCCACTCGTCCTCAACCCGCAGCGTCAGTGCAAGCTCTTCGTTGACGAGTCCGTCCGCCGGAGCGAGGGCAAACAGTCGCGTCGGTGCGCCAGCTACAATAGGGAATCCTCGCACGGGCGGGAGTTGGACCCAACGGTCACCGCCGTCCGGGTTAATTAGAAAGAGCAACTCAGCATCGGGCACGACAAAGGTGGGAGCACGCCACTTTCGGCAGATCAGTTCAACCGCATCTCCCTCGGCCAGCACACCGGAGAGAACCTCGACATCGATATGGTGATTCCACGGGATCAGATCGCCCCGGAAGGCAAAGGTTACTCGCAAGCCGACTTCGCGCTTCGGGCAGGATGCGTGAACGTACCCCGGAGCGTCGGGATCGCCCGTCTGCAGCATAGCCCAGTCGAACGGCCACAGCCAAGCGACCCGCAAGTGCCCGCCGACAGGAATTGCGGTCGCGCCGAGTTCAAATCGCAGCGTTAGATCGATATTATCTCCCGCCTGCACCGCGGTCGACCGCATGATGCGACCACTGCCGTGCAGGCGACAGCGTTCTGCGAGGTCAATACCGGGGAAGTGGTGGATTTGAGGCCGCTGGGGAAAACCGCTGCTCACCAACATGGGATGGACTTCACACTATAAAGTTAGATGCTCATCGAGAGCGGCGCTGAGCCGGCGCAAAACCTCGGGAAATGCAGCGGACACGTCGTCCTTTTCGTTGCACTCGAGATCGTACAGTATTTGGGGCCGATCGCGCTGTAGACGCTTGGTCTCGTCAAGCGGAATGTGCATCGGCTCAAAGATGTCCCCCCCGATGCGCTTCCTCGGATCGTAGCCGCGCACCAACTTGAAACGGCCGTCGAAGACCATGCGCCAAGCGCTCAGGCCAGAAAATACCAAATCGCGGTGTCTGTATCCTCCTCCTTCGAGATAACTGACAAGGGAGCGACTGTCGAGATCTTCACCAAGCGTCAACCCAGCCCATTCAAGGAAGCTGGCGGTCAGGTCGAGAGTCGTCATCGGAGCGTCGTCGCGACCGACAGCAGCCACCCTTGGGCCTGCTATTACCAAGGGAACCCCGACCGAAGCCTGCAGGGGGGACAGCTTTTGCCACTGATTGTAATCCCCGAGCATCTCGCCGTGGTCGCTGGTAAAAACGACGACCGTGTTGTCCAAATCGCCCCGCTTGCCAACGCGCGCTACCAAGCGTCCGAGGCACTGATCGAGGTGTTCGACGGTGGCGGCCCAGTTGCGGCGCACCTCCTGATGCGTCTCAGGAGTTGAATAGAGGAGAAGGAAAATCGACCGGTGGTTCGCGGTACCACCGATGCATCGATTCGGTGATGTCCCAAGGGTGATGGGGATTCTGCAGATTCACCTCTAAGTACCACGGCTTGTCGTTGGGTGCCCGATCAAGCAAGGCGAGGGCGTTGGTGGTAATCCAAGTATCGAAGTAAGCGTCGTCGGGCAGCGTTGTCGGAAAAGTAGCCGTCCACACGCCCTCTTGGTTGCGGCGCACATAGTCGGCAATGTGCTCCTGTGCCAAGCCGCGCTCGTGCAGGAACGCCATGTACGAATCCTGCGGAATCATGTCGTTGCGGCGCATCAGGATGGTCGCTTGGTTCAGGCCGGCATTGAAGATGGCGTCGGAAAAACCCCATTCTTCCAATCCCTGGCGGCCATCAACTCCCCGGTGAAACTGCGGAGGGATTCCAGATTGATTGCTGCCCACGTGGTGTTTGCCGGCCGCCATGACGTGGTATCCAGCCTCGTCGCGCAGGCGCAGGTGGTATTGGGGCAAATCGTCGGGAGGATGGGTGTCGTTGCCCCACACTTGGGTGCGATCGTACTCCTGCCCGGCCACCAAGCAGGAGCGCGAAGGAGCGCAAACAGGCGACGGGCAGATGGCGTTGGCGAGCCAGATCCCGCGGTCGGCGAGTTGCCGCAGATGCGGGGTGCGCACCGGAATATCCGGGTTCATCTCGACCCACTCTGGCCGCTGCTGATCGGTGAGGACGAATAGTATGTTGGGGCGTTTGTCCGGCATGGAAGTCAGACGGCCTCCTCGGCAGCGAGCAAGGCGGCGATATTGGGCCGACCCGGGTTATAAGGCGGCTCCATGATCGCCTGCTGTAGCGGTGTAAGTTCGTCGTAGAACGGGCAGTACTCTTCAAGGCGGTTCATACCCTTGGCGTTGACGAAGGGACCAGCAGCGTAGCGGTAAAGGAGGGTGCGGCGCTCGTGCTTGCCCTTCCAAGGCAACGTGCCATGGGTGAGTCCCTCGGTGAAGATGAGGGCATCTCCAGCTTTCATGGCAACTTGGTGGTAGCAGCCAAGATCGTACTCCATAGTCAGGACATCGGCCGGAGTATCGAAGTTCGCCTTGTGGCTACCGGGAACGGGATTGACGTCGGCAAGTTGATAACAAACGCCGACGAGATTGTTCCACATGCGGCCATTGACATAGCGATAGGTGTGCTTGTGGACGAGGGTGCCGCCGCCATGCAGCATACAGCCTTCTGCACCCTCGGTCATGCTGATACCATTGGCGTTGCCAAAACGGAAATCGTCGCCGATTAAGTCGAACATATAGCGCAGTGCCGGTGGGTGCGAAAGCAGATCGCGAAACGGCTGGCACCACGGTTTGGGCCAATTGAGAATTCCCATGATGTCCCCGCGTCCGTGGTCCCCTTGCAGCACTGGAGAACTGGCCGACAGCAACTGCTCGCCCGCGCGCAGTCGTACCCTGTCCTGGTTGTGATCGATCGCTTCGTTCAAGGCGGAGACTAGACCTGGGCTCAGTATCTGCGGAACGACCAAGTAGCCGTTCACGTCGAAAAAGTATTTCTCGTGTTCGTTCATAAAAGCGCTCCAACGTTATTCGATTTTCAGACGAACGAGCCGCCGATGGGCTGGTCGATGATCAGCCACATCCCCGCGACGAAAATCTGTCCCATGATCAGGCCGAGGAAAAACGGTTTGGTGCTGTTGTACAGCGCCGGGCCTCCGTATTTGAGCACCACCGACTTGATGGCCCACGCTACGAATACACTGAACCAGACATAGTTCATAATAAAGAAAGTACTGGTGGCGAAACCGAGCGGATGCACGGGCCACCATACGAAACGCGCCCTGATATAGGCCAGCAGGCCCATCACCAACGCTCCTAAGCCAGTGAACAACCAGCCCTCGATATGAGCGGAGGTAGGGTTGGACAGGATGACGGCCATGTAGTTGGCCGCGTTTCGAGGTACCCCAATAAACCAGAACCCGTGGAGATTGACGCCCCCATAGGTGTAGGACAGCGTCATGACGCTCCAGATGGAACTAGCTAAAGCGATCACCACGGCCAAAGCCACGCCCCAGATCAGCATCCTCCTATCCCCTTTGAGCAGTTCGGCGATTTTCAAGGCGTTGGCAAAACAGGGCATAAAAAAGATGCGGATATTGGCCGCCCATACATAGGTAAAGCCCAAAGCCACGATGCCCGAAGCACCTAACACGCTGGTACCCAAGCCCGACACGACGAAATCCGCCGGTGTCAGCGGCGTGCGGATGACTGCCACTCCCCCTTCTACTACGGCCCGAGTCAAGGCCATGAAGACGACGAAGACAGCAAAGAGAAAAACCGGGACGACCCACAGGGGGAGACCTGACTTCCACAGCCAAGCACTGATGATTAGTAGGCCGACGAGCAGGCCCCAGACTGCGGTTCGGTAAGACAAAATTTCGTCCCTGTCGTCTATCTCCTCATTCCCTTTGAAAGCCTTGCTGAATA
>JAGWBY010000144.1:0-2553 GCA_021295675.1 Candidatus Latescibacterota bacterium
TTGAGCACGAGGATTCGGTCGGCGGCGCGGGCCGCGCCCAGCCGGTGCGAGATCATCACTGAAGCCTTGCCCTTGGTCATCTCCCCGAAGCGCCGATAGACCTCGGCCTCGGCCTTGGGGTCGAGCGCGGCCGTCGGCTCATCCAGCACCACGAACTCAGCCGCCCGTGCCAGCGCCCGTGCCGTGGCCAGTTTCTGCCACTCACCCGTAGATAAGTCAGCCCCTCCTAGTTCCTTGCCCAGCAGGGCTTCGTACTGACCGGACAACTCGGCGATAAACGGCGCTGCTCCAGCTAGCTCGGCCGCCCGTCGGCGATAAACGGCGCTGCTCCAGCTAGCTCGGCCGCCCGTTCGACAGAGCCTTCTTGCCCCAGCGCCCCAAAGGCGATGTTGTCGCGCACGGGGAATTGGAAGCGCACAAAGTCTTGGAAGACTGCGGCAAAGAGCTGTAGGACTCGCTCTTGGGGATAGGCCAAAAGCGGTTTGTCTCCGAGCAAGATCCGTCCTCCCGTCGGCTGGTACAGCCCCATCATCAGCTTGACCAAGGTTGTCTTGCCAGCTCCGTTTTCGCCGACTAGTGCGATGCGCTCACCCGGCCGGATCTCTAGGTCGATGCCCGCGAGTACGAGGTCGCCGTCTGGATAGTGGAAGGACACCTGCTCAAAGCGCAGCGGCAGGTTTTTTAGATCTTGGCCTGCGTCCGCAGCCCCCGGAGACGCTTGGGGTGCCGTCAGGTCGAGGAATTCGTAGAGATCCCCTAGATACAGCGACTCCTCGTGCAGGGTGTTCAAGGGTTGCCAAGAAAACTGCTGCACGGCCCGCGCCAACATGCCGTACTGGCCGATGGTGAGCTGCGCCCCGGCGACCAGCCAGACGAGGATCGTCAGGCAGCCGATGTATCCCCAGCCGCCGATGCTGGAGGTCAGCCCGCCGAGCCAGGCCCGCTTGGCCTCTAGCCCGCGACGTTCTATGGCCAGCGCGACGGCTTTGTCGCGCCAGGTGTCGAGCAAGTGGTCGCGTAGTGTGAAGAGCCGCACCTCCATGGCTTGTTCGCGCTCAGTCAGCAATTCGCGGAAATAGGATGTCTCGCGGTATTGCGGTGTGCGCTCGCGATAGACGTAGTGCGTCTTCTTGCTGATCCACATCATCACCAACACCCCTGGGATGGAGCCGATCAAGGTCAGCGGACCCAAGGCCCAATGCCCGGTCAGCAGCACGCCTACGACCGCGGCCATCCCCCCCAAGGTGCCGACCGTGTCCAGCGCCACGTTGAGCAGGCTGAGGAGCCGGCCGCTCAGGTCTTCGTTGGCCCGCTTGAGCGCGTCGTAGAACGCGGGATGCTCGAAGTGGACCAACTCGACCTTCTGCACCTTGTCCACGACTTGCCGCTGTAAGCGCACGCTGACTCGGTCTTGGACATCTGTCTGCAAGACCGCCCGCACCATATCGAGCAGCATGTGGATGAAGAGCGTGGCAAAAAAGCCGCCGACCCAAGGCAGGGTCTGCAAAAAAGCCGCGCGGCCACCGCCCAGCCCGGCGGCGAGCTGATCGACGATCCACGGCCGGCAGCAGCGAGCCAATTAGCACGATGATGGCCAGCCCACCCGTTCCCCAGGGATGGACGCGGAGCACCTCCTTGAGGAGCGTGGGCAAGAGGCGTATCGCGCTCAGTCGCTTCACGACGCCTCCTGCTGGTACCACTGCGCCTGTAGGGAAAACATGCGCGCGTATTCTCCTCGGCGCTGCATCAGCTCGGCGTGCGTCCCCTCCTCCAGCACCCGCCCTTGGCTCAGGACCAAGATTCGGTCGGCCACCCGCGCCGAGGCCATGCGGTGCGAGACGAAGACGGCGGACTTGCCCTCGCTCAGGGCCAAAAATTGGCGAAAGACCTCCAACTCGGCGCGCGGGTCGAGAGCCGCGGTCGGCTCGTCGAATACGAGGACTTGGGCGTCGCGGAAGTACGCGCGCGACAGGGCCAGCTTTTGCCACTGGCCGCGCGATAGGTCCTGCCCACCCTCAAAGTAGCGGCCCAGCGTGGTGTCGTAGCGCTCGGCTAGGGACTCGATCAGCAGTACACTGCCGCCCGCGGTTGCGGCCCGCTCCACTCGGGCTTGGTTGGCGAGCGCCTCGGCCTGACCATAGCCGATGTTTTCGCGCGCGGTGCGCTGGTATTGCACGAAGTCTTGGAAGACTGCGGCGCAGCGCTGCCGCAAGACCTGTGGGTCGATTTCGCGGCCATCCACTCCATTGTAGAGGACGCGCCCCGCACTCGGCTGATATAGCCCTAAGAGCAGCTTGATTAAGGTCGTTTTACCGGCCCCGTTTTCGCCCACTAGCGCGAGTTTTTCCCCCGGCCTAAGCCGCAGATTGACCCCGCTGAGTACGGGTGGCCCGTCGCCATAGGCAAACTCCGCGTCTTCAATTGCGATTTCTAGCGGCGCGGCCGGCAGGGCTACTTGGCCTTGCGGCTCGGTGGGCGACTCGACAAAGTCGCGCAAGTCGCGGATGTAGAGCGTTTGTTCAAAGACATCGCCCATCTGGCGCAGCAGTTGGA
>JAGWBY010000144.1:2607-2999 GCA_021295675.1 Candidatus Latescibacterota bacterium
CTGATAGAGCAAGATGACCAGTGATAAGAGCGCCGAGCTGATGCCGCTCAGCCGCCCGCCGAACATGTAGCGCTGCTGGTGCAGGGTCAGTCGCAGGCGCTGCTGGCGGAGCGTTTGCGCCACTGCCTCCCAAGTGCGGACGAGGAGATCGCCTAGCCCGTAGAGTCGGACTTCCTTGGCGGCGTCGCGGTCGGTCATCAGCTCGACCAAGTACTCGGCGCGGCGCTGTTCGGGCGTCTGCTGGTAAAAGAGCGCGTAGATTTCGCGGCCCCGCCGAATTTGGCTGTAGAAAACCGGAGCCGTGCCCAAAAAGAGCACTAGCGGGATCGACCAGTGCCCGGTGGCAAACAGCGCGATTAGGGAGCACAGGACGACAAAACCTTCGAGCACGG
>JAGWBY010000144.1:3216-3571 GCA_021295675.1 Candidatus Latescibacterota bacterium
CCACGGCGACAAACTGGTCCTCGCCTTGGCCGAAGGCGGCGTGGACGGCATCGACGAGTTCCTTGATCAACAGGATGCGGCCGGCCGGCAGCAGGGCCGCTAGGAATCGCCCGCTGACGTTTAGGAGCATGGCCGTGGGTGCGCCGCGCCACAGGATGCCGGCGAACCACATGAGGACTTGGCGCACTTCGCGGGGATGGATGTTGGGGGCGTTTTGATTCACGTTTGAGTCACCGCTGTTTCAATTAACGCACGAACAGTCACAATCACCACCCTGAGTCTCCCCAGTGCAATTTTGCCCGCCGCGGTATCCTTTTCCTTACAGTGAGACAGTAATCCGATGGACATTACGCAT
>JAGWBY010000144.1:3670-17799 GCA_021295675.1 Candidatus Latescibacterota bacterium
ACGTAGAACTTCTTGTATTATAAACGGCCAACCCGCAGAGACTCCACCCATGCACAATATAGCGCTCGATTTACTCATCTTGCTCGCCGGGATCTGGCTGGTGGCCGTGACCTTGCGGCCGCTGGGCTTGCCGACGGTGATGGGAGAATTGATCGTCGGAGTCTTGGTGGGGCCAGCGGTCTTTGGCTGGATCGAGCCGGATGAGGCCATTCAGTTGTTGGCCGAGATCGGCATCTTCTTTCTGATGTTCCACGCCGGGGTGGAGACCCAGCCCAACGAATTTTTCGCCGCGCTCAAGCGCTCGTTGGGAGTGGCGATTGCAGGGGCCGCAGTGCCCTTTGCCGTCAGCTTTGCGGTCGCCCAATTCTTCGGGCTGGATCTTGTCGCCTCCGTTTTTGTGGGGCTGATCATCGGAACCGCTACCGCAGTTGTAATCACCCTAAAAAGCTTCAAGGACTTGGGGTTGACCGATACTCGCATTGCGCGGATCGTCGTCGCTAGTTGCATCATCAACGACCTTTTGACCTTGATCTTTTTTAGCTTAGTGATCGGCGCACTCTCCGGCGGCACCTTTGCCCCCATGGATCTAGCTGTCAACTTGGGCAAGGTGGTGGGGTTTTTCGCGGTCGCGCTGCTGTTGGGCACCTTTGTCTATCCCCGCCTCACCTTGCCCTTTCGCGCCGAAGGCGGCAAGGGTTTCACCTTCGTGCTGTTGGCCGCTATTGCCGCCGGCCTTTTTGCCGAGGCCATTGGGCTGCACATGATTTTGGGTGCCTACTTGGCGGGTCTGTTCTTTGAGGAGCGCGTCGCCCACCCCAACCTAGTCAAGGTGGTAAACGACCGCGCCTATGGCATCGCCTATTCGTTCTTAGGGCCGATCTTCTTCATTTCGCTGGGCTTTTCCATTTCGTTTGACATTAGCGCGTCGGGTGTGGCGTTTATCGCGCTCTTGGCAGTGACGGTCATCGCTGGGCAGGTGCTTAGTGCCGGTGGCATGGCGCTGCGCATTGGCATGCCTTGGCGCGAGGCGCTGACGGTGGGCGTGGGTATGTGCGGCCGCGCCGAGATGGCGTTTATCTTGGCCGCGCTGGCCTTGGCTCAAGGAGTGATCGGTCAGGAAACCTTTACCATTTTGATCTTCACCGCGTTCCTGTTAAATCTCTTCACGCCGCTGGCGCTTAAGGGCTGCTCAATCCTCCTAGAAGGCCGGGTGGCGCATGGAGGAGACACCCACCTCGGGGTGTTTCAGATCGACAAGTTCAATACCCCCCTCTTCGACGAAACCCCCGCCGACCGCGTCTTGCCCGCAGTGGAGGACGCCGTAGTCATCTATGGATATGGGCCAGAGGTCGAGACCCTAATAGAAGAGCTTTCCAGCCGGCACCTGCCAATGGTGGTGATCGAAGAGGACGAGGCGACCGCGCGGCAGATCCAGACAAGCGCTGAGGTGCAGGTCGTACATGCGGACCTAGCGGCGGAGACGCTAGACCTGCGGCCGTTGACCAAGGCGAAGGCGCTGGTGGCCAACGGCTCTGACGACGACAACGCGCTGTTCGCGCTCAGTGCCCGCGAGGCTGGTTTTGCCGGTCCTATTGTGGCGATGATCGAGCATCCCCAGCGTCGCGGCCCTATGTTGCTGGCGGGCGCGACCGCAGCCTTTACTCCCAACCATGTCCTTGCCGCGGCGATCGCTGTCCGCGCCAGCGCGAAAATTGGGCCGCGAGTGGCGGGGGTCGAACCGCTCGACTCGCTGCTCGAAGTGGCCGAACTGCGCGTTCACGACCAGAGCTCGCTCGCCAACCGCACCTTGGCCGAGACCGAGCTGTACACTCGGACTGGTGCCCACATCGTCGGGCAGTGGGCAGACGACGCACTCGGCTCGCCACCGGCCGCCGCGGAAAAGCTGGAGCCCGGAACAATTCTGGTGGCGGTCGGTGCGCCCGAGAGCATTCACCGGTTAAACGACATGGCCCGGCCGATTACCCAGCAGGGACCGATTGTGGTGATTGGCTTTGCCGATGTCGGGCAGAAACTAGTCGAGATTCTCCGGGCTGCGGGCGAGGAAGTGCGGGTCGTCGATGAGGTTGAAAGCCTTGGAGTCGATGTGGTCGGTGACGTGCTCGATGTGCGCGTCTTAGACCGCGCCGCCATTGCGGAAGCGCGGGTCGTCATCCTCGCCCTCGACAGCGACGGGGCCGCCCTGTTTGCCGCGGCGGTGGTGCGCGATCACGTCCCGGAGATTCCCTTGTTGGCCTGCGTGTCCCACGTTGAAAATGCAGACCGGGTGCAGCGCGCTGGTGCTGATTTTGCGCTCTCGGTCAGTCAGGTCGCCGGCCAGTTGCTGGTCCACCACGTCCTCGGCGAGATGGTTTCGCACAAGCCCCGGATCAAGATGGTCAAGCTGCGGCCCGGCCCCCTCGCCGGGCAGCATCCGCTATCAGCGCGCATCCGCGAGCGCACGGGCTGTTCGGTGGTGGCTGTCGAGCGGGCCGGCGAGGTACTCATGGAGATCCCGGCCTCGTTGGTGCTCGAGCCAGAAGACGCGCTCTACATCTGCGGCACGCCCGCGGCTTTTGATCGCTATTACGAGGAATTTCCCACAGGATAGGCCCGGAACAAATCTCGCTGCGCTTCTGTGAAGCGGGCGAAGGTCTCTGGGGTGATGTGCTGCTTTTCGTCCATGGTGGCGATGTTTTGCGACATCATCCAATGCGGTCCGTAGCCCACGTGCAGGGTTTTGCGCGTCTGCTCAGAGCGGTTGATGAAGCCGCCGTGGCGCAAGTTTTCGGTGAAGAGGATCGCGTCTCCGGCCTTGACCTCTAGGCCGATCATGTCGGGGTCTTCGTCCGGGTCGTTGCTGTGGGGCGAGGGCAGGTTGGTTTTATGCGTCCCCGGCACCACGCAAAAGGCTCCCTGCTCATTGGTGCAATCGTGGATGAAATAGACCATCCGCACCATCATGCAGTCGATGCCGTTTTCAGTGTAGCTATAGCGGTACTTTTGGCTGGCCGAGACGGTGCCGCCGTGACAGCCAGTGGCGTTGCCTTGATAGCGGATGCGGATTTCGGAGTTGTTGATCGTCGGCCGCTGTTTGACGATGCCGTGGATATAGTTCATCGTCGGCTGGTGGTCGAGCAAAACGTCGAAGGCTGGGTTGGCGTTCCAGTAATCTTCGATGATGAGGGTTTTGCCCTCAGCTCGCTCGCCGTTGGTGTGGTAGCCGCGCTCGGGATTGGCGTGGTAGTTGGCTCCCCAGCCGCTTTGCTTGCGCGGCGGCTGGGTGACGTGCGCGAGTGCGTGTTCTTCTAGCTCATCAACGGCCTCGACCAGCGCGGCCACTTGGGTCTCGTTCAGCAGGTTCTCAATGACGATGTAGCCCTGGCGGTCGAATTCAAAGGTTTCGATTTCGTTCACGTGTTGCTCCTCGTTTGTGCTCAACGGCGTAGCGGTTTATTTGAACCACCGAGCCAAGTTGTCTCCCTTGCCCATATGGGCATTCCACTCGACGATCATCGGGCCTTCTCCTCGTGCAGAGCAACAGTACCACGCCGGTCTGCGACTGTCAAACGGCTCTGCCGCATCACCTTGACAATACAGGTTGAGAATTCTATTTTTTGAAGCTGTCAGGCTGAAAAACAAGCTTTGGCCCGTTCGTCTAGAGGCCTAGGACGCCGGCCTCTCACGCCGGTAACACGGGTTCGAATCCCGTACGGGCTACCAAGACCTGGGGTTTTCTTTTTGCCAATCTACCTTGTCTGATTCTATTCTAGCTCAGCATCCGCATTTGATCTCGGTTCCGGGATGCGCTCCGTCGCCAGCGGTGGCGTAGCCGTCGCGCTTCCACCAGTCGAGCCCGCCGATCAATTCGCGCACCTGAAAGCCCAGCGTCAGCAGTTTTAGCGCCGTCTTCGTCGAGGCGTTGCAGCCGATGCCGTCGCAGTAGCAGACATAGAGCTGCGATTTGTCGAGCGATTCAGTGGAATTGAAGCAGATTTCCCGGTGGGGCAGATTGAGTGCGCCCGGAATGTGCTCTTGGGCATACGCCTCTGCGGAACGGCCATCGACGACGGTGATGGGTTCGTTCTCGCCCAATGCTTCATAAGCGAGCTTCCGCTGGTAGTGATTTAGTTGGTCGATGGACATAGTTCTTTCTGTTGTTGAAGTGTCAGCGTCTTGTGGAATTGTTGGAGTTATGACCTAAAAGCTACGAACACCAGTAGGCGTACAGGCGGGCGTTGTTCAGTGCGAAACGCAGGCGTATCGGCTGTTCTCGCAACGCGCGCAAATCCCGGTTGTCGCGCCAGCGCACGGGTACGGCGACTCCGTCTTCGGCGATGGCGACGCAGTCTTGGGCGGTATGGCCGGGAATGGGGTGCCCTTCCTCGTTGAGCAATTCGACGGTTAGCTGCCCGTAATCTACCTTGGCGTTGACTTGCAATTCATTTCCGATCAACGCGAAGGGCCGGGTCGTTATCTGCCCCCCGTCAAAACTGGCGTTGAGCGACGCGAAGCCGTCGAGGCGCAGCATGGCCAGGCCAATGCCCATCGTCCCCGGGTCCTGATCGGCTGCAATCGGGGGGTCGAATTCGCGCGGGATCTTGGCGTGCCGCCGGGCCGTGCCTCGGTAGTAGATATAGAGCTTGTCGCCCACGGCAATGGGCGGCGCGCCGCTGAGCATTAGCTGGAACCGATCCCACTCGCCCACTGCGCCTAAGCCCACCAGCGGCTCCCCCGGCACTCGCTGCCAGCGCTCCCCGTCGCGGCTGCACAAGAGCCGCAGGACTTGGGTCTGTTGGCGCGGGCGTTTGTCGAAGTGGGTCAGGATGCCCAGGTAGTGAGCGCCGTAGTTGAAGCCGGTGTTGTTGTAAAGAGCCTCTTCTTCGTTAAGCGGCGCTAAGAAAGGCCGCGGCGGCGACCAGTGGACGAAGTCCTCGCTGGTGCTCATCAGCCGCTCGGGTACGCCGCGCAAAAAAGCCACGTAGCGCCGGCGCTCAATATCCACCATCATGGACTGCGCGTCCCCGACCGGCCCCAAGTCGGAGGTGCCGGGACGCGGATGGTAGCGGAAAATCGGGTCCGGCGAATGCGACCAATTGATTCCGTCCGGCGAAGTGGCGCTGTAAATACCCGAGCGCGGCCCGTCCCAGTCGTAGCTCGACCAGCCAATGGCCTTGTAGCGGCGGACGGGATCTGGGTCGAGGGGGTCCTTGAGCATGGTCTCCCAGTGATCCTGTCCCTCATGGTGGGTCGCAGGGATGACGATGTTGTTGTCCTTGGAGCCGAGGGCTTCGTGGATTCCGAGGGAGGGGCGCTCCCAGTGGATCCCGTCCGGCGACAGCGCGAGGCACTGCACGTGTTCGCACTCTGGCGCATAGTGGCCGGCCATGTACCAGGCCTTGAAAACTTGTTCCTCTGCGTCGAAAATCACCGCTGCGGTCATGCCGCTGTGTTGTTCCCACGGCGCTTCTTGTTTGAGCACGGGATGCGTGCCGTACTTCTCCGCTTGGTGGAAGACGCGCGTCACGTTTTCTTGGCGCTCGACATCGTCCATATCGACGAAGAGGCGCTTGCGATGGTCGAGTGAGTTCATTGGCATTCCCTATAGCAATCCTACATCCGCAGATGGACGCAGATGGACGCAGAATAGTAGCAACAAGGCGATCTACTGCTCGAATCGTTCAAATCATCCCGGATCTCTATATATGCTAGGTCCGCATTCCCGACTGCGATTCGAAACCCAGCAAGCGCTTCAAGATCGGCGTCGCCCGCGCGACGACCTCGGGGCGCGCTAGTTTGAACTGGTCTTGCTGCGGCTTCATGAACGAGCGGCAGAAGAATCCCAACAGAATCATCCGATCCTGCTCGGTGTGGTTGGCGCCGCTGCCGTGCCACGTCGCACCGTGGAAGACGACGATATCGCCTTTGCGGACGTCTAGCTGGATGACGTCGTCGTACTCTTTTTCTGGGTCGGGGGCGTACCCGCGCTTGTAGCTGCCGTTTTCAGGCGCGAAGTCGTCGAGCACGTAGATGGTATTGGCGCAAAAGGCGATGGTTGGCGGCGGCTGGGGAAAGTTGCCGAGTGGAAAGTCGATGTGTAGGCGGCCGGCTGGCGCACCCGGGCCGATGTGATTGACGGTGAAGCTGCTCAAGATGCAGTTGTCGCCTAGCAGGTACTCTTGGAGTGCCAGTACCTGCGGGAGCTGGATCATCTCCTCGTAAATGCGGCCCTTGTTGACTAGGTTCCACACGCGCTGTGCGCAGCCGTCGAGATAGACATGCTCTCCCCCGGCGGCCCGCTCCTGTGCAATCAGTTCGGCCGAGCGATCGCGCAGGGCGTTGGCTTGGTCCGGGGTCAACGCCTCTTTGAGCACGGCGTACCCGTATTCGTCGATATGGGCCTTGGGTGGTCGCTGCTAACCCCGCCCGACAAACGGCATTTTCGTCGCCATGATGGTCATAAATAGCACATTGGTGTCCAGCGGCAGTTCGGCCATTTGCACTACGGCGCGGGCCACGTGTTCGACATCAAAGCGCGGCTCCACGAGCTTGGAGCCATCAGCCTGCGGCACGCCGTCGCTCATCCGCTGCGTCATATCGGTCGCCGTGTTGCCAATGTCGATCTGGCCGCAGGCGATGTCGTATTTGCGCCCGTCGAGCGATGTCGATTTGGTGAGTCCGGTAATGGCGTGTTTGGTAGCGGTATAAGGGGCGGAGTTGGGACGCGGGGCTGCGGCTGAAACCGAGCCGTTGTTGATGATCCGGCCGCCGCGCGGGTCTTGATCCTTCATAATTCGGAAAGCCGCTTGGGTGCAGAGGAAGCTACCCGTCAGGTTGACGGCGACGACCTTCTGCCACTGTTCGTATTCGAGGTCTTCCAACAGCACGGCTGGCGCTCCGCCCCCGGCGTTGTTGAACAGCACGTGACTTGGGCGAACAGCGCGTCAACGGCTTGAGGGTCGCCGACGTCGGTGGGCACCGGCAACATGCGGGCATCTGTTCCCGCCAGCGCGGCCGTTTCCTCTAAGGCATCCTGACGCCGTCCGGCTAGGGCAACCGCGTAGCCGGCCTCGGCCAATGCCAAGGCACTGTGTCGGCCTATGCCGCTGCCGGCACCCGTGACGAGGGCGACTTTTTCACGTGATGCACTGCCTGAAGGCAGCGAGTGAAGCGTTTCCATTTGTCATCTCCTTGAATTTGAATGGTGGTTCTAAGTACGCGATAGTAGAGGTGGTTTGAGATGCTTCGCTTCGCTCAGCACGACAAGTGGGTGCGCTGCTTCACCGTGTCATGCTGAGCGGAGCAAAGCGGAGTCGAAGCATCTGATACCTCGATGTCCATGCATAACGTTATAAGTGGTGGTTCTAGGCGGTTTGTCGGGCGGCCTTCACCTCTCGCCGCCGCTTGTGTAACACATTTTCCGTATATCCATTTGGTTCGGTGCGACAGTTGAATACCAGGTCCAATGCCGCTTGGAATTCGACGCTGGCGTCGAGGTTGGGTGCCATGGGGCAGTACGCTGGGTCGCCGCTGTTTTGCGCATCGACTACGGTTGCCATGCGCGCAAAGGTCGCCCGCACCTGTTCCTCATTGGTAATTCCGTGGTGCAGCCAGTTGGCGATGTGCTGGCTGGAAATTCGCAAAGTGGCGCGGTCTTCCATCAGGCCGAAACAGCCAATGCCTTGGCCGACCCAGCGCACCACGTAGCCCAAAATCCCCTGGGCATTGTTGTCCAATTCCTGCTGAATCTCCTCGGGGCTGAGCTGGCGGTCGAGCACCGGAGGGCTGAGAATCGCGCCGAGCGAGGCCCGCTCTCGTCCGGCTAGCTGGTCGAGGCGCTCGAAGACATCGACTTGGTGATAGTGCAGTGCGTGCAGGGTGGCCGCTGTGGGCGAGGGGACCCAAGCAGTCGTCGCCCCAGCTTGGGGATGGCCGATCTTGGTCTCTACCATCTCGCGCATTAGCCCGGGCATGGTCCACATCCCCTTGCCAATCTGCGCCCGTCCCACCAAGCCGGTGGCGATGCCGACGTCCACATTCCAGTCTTCATAAGCACTGAGCCAGGGTTGCTCTTTGATTTCCATCTTGGGCAACATGGGACCCAACTCCATGCTGGTGTGGATCTCGTCCCCGGTGCGGTCGAGAAAGCCGGTGTTGATGAAGACGACGCGCTCAGCGGCGCAGCGGATGCACTCGCTGAGATTGATCGTAGTGCGGCGCTCTTCGTCCATGATGCCGATTTTTAGGGTGTTTTTACTCAGCCCCAGCGCCTCTTCCACTCGTGAGAATAGCTCGACGGTTGCTGCTACCTCGTCCGGTCCGTGCTGTTTGGGCTTCACCACATAGACGCTGCCGGTCTTGCTGTTGCGGTAGCGGCTGCGGCCCTTGAGGTCGTGGATTGCCGCTAAGCTGATGACCATGGCGTCGAGAAAGCCCTCGGGGATTTCTGCGCCGTCGGCTGTAGTCACCGCATCTGTGTACATGTGGATGCCGACGTGGCGCACGAGCAACAAGCTGCGTCCGGGCAGCGTCAAGGTGTGGCCGTTGGGGGTGGTAAATGTGCGGTCGGCGCGCAGGCGGCGCGTCAGGGGCTGCCCGTCCTTGACAAAGGTCGCCTCCAGCGTGCCCTGCATCAGGCCGTTCCAGTTGCCATAGACGAGGGTCTTGTCCTCGGCATCGACCGCGGCCACGGAATCCTCGCAATCTTGGATGGTGGTAATGGCCGGACGCCGGCGCGGTGAGTGCGTCCAATGGGATGGGTGCGGTCGATTTGGATTTCGATGTGCAATCCGTTGTGGCGGAGCAAGACGCTGATTAGCTGCCCGTCCTCGCATCCATAGCCGACGAACTGTCCGGCGTCTTTGAGGCCGACCTCGTCGCCGTTTGTGAGACGAGCGCGCAAGGTTTGTCCGCTGGCGTCCTCGCGCAGGAAAAATTCCTCCACCTCCCGGTAAGCCCCCTGTTGAAGGCCCGCGACTGCGTCGAGAAATGCCTCGCTGCGCGCGATGACTTGGGCTCCGCGCTCGGCGTCGTACTCGCCTGCCGGGACACTCCCCTCGATTACATCCGTGCCGTACAGGGCGTCGTACAAGCTGCCCCAGCGCGCATTCGCCGCGTTGAGCGCGTAGCGCGCATTGTCAAGGGGGCCGGCTAGGGAGGCGATTTCTGGGTCGGTGTTTTCCGTGCGGATGCGCTGCGCGTCGCCCGTGGGCAGCAAGTAGCCGATCTCTTCGAGAAAGGTCCGGTAACTTGTGGGATCCAGCAGCTCGCCACGTCGCTTTTGGTGATAGGCGTCGATCTGGGCCTGCAAGGTGTCGCGCCGTTGAAGGAGCTGTTGATTCTTGGGCTCCAAGTCCTCGACGATCTTCTCCAGCGCCGCCCAGAAATGATCGACATCCACGTCCGTCCCGGGCGCAATCTGCTCGGCGACGAGGGCGTAGAGCCGCTGGTCGATGTGCAATCCGCCGCTAACTATTCTTCTTGCTGATTCTGCCATGATGTGCTCCGTTTAATTTTGCCGAGCAAGAGTATAACTATCTTACGGCGCGTGCAACCTAGTGGACAGGATGGATGGGATTTGGCTAGCTTGTAGGTGCTAGCGGATATAGCAATCCCATTCATAAGAGAATCCGCAGATGGACGCAGATGGACGCAGACAGGGTTGCTATATATGCTAACGACCCCCGTAGAGACAAGCTGCACCACTATCGCAGGAGGAAACCATGCAACACGACCCATGCCAACGCACCTTTGACTGCGAGCCGACGCTCACTGACTCCGAGGTCCTCGAATTCTGCCGCGAAGGCCATCTCTTGCTCAAAGGCGTTGTGTCCGACGAGATCAACCAGCGCACCTGTGCTTGGCTCGACGGCGATATTCCCGCCAACCCGAGCTACATCCCCGACGGCCTGACCGAGGCCGACCTCGACCGCATTCGCTTTACCCACGAGCCGACCTCCATCTTCTTGGAGGACTGGTTCATCGAGCACGTCCTGCTCAATCCCCAGTTAGCCGGTGCCATGCGCTCGCTCTTAGGCCCCAACGTCGGCCTGCCGGTCTTGGCCAGCCACCACCGGGCCGAATGCCCAGAGGAAGCCCAGGGCTGGCACCAAGATGCCGATCACATCTATGGTCCGGAGCTGCGCTTTTTGGAGGTCTTCTACTTTCCGCAGGACACGCCGGTGGAGCTGGGGCCGACTGAGTTGGTGCCTGGCTCGCATATCCAACCTGGCAACCGCGACAGGGAAGAAGGGGGGGTGTTTTGCGACGGCCCGGCTGGTACCATTGGGATCCACCATCAGAGCATCATGCACCGCCGCGGCAAGTCCACCGCCAAGGGGTTGCGCCGGATGCTCAAGTACAATTACTGGCGCACGGCACCTCCCCAGCGCGATTGGATCGTCGAGGAGGACTTTGATTTGCACGGCGCGCTACTACGCGCACATGTTCTATTGGCTCTGCGGCAAGGGCGATCAGTTCCGCATTATTGGCGGTCAGGCTTGGCCTTGGCAGTCCGAAAACCAGATTGGGCCGTCGTATGGCTTTGACGCCAAGGAAGGCTACCAGCCCAATTGGCGGCGGGACAATCCGGATGGGTATGCGCATTGATCGTTAGGATGGATTGCGTTGGTGAGGATGGTTGAGTGGGCAGTGGCCGCAACAGGAGGGGCCATCGCTATAAGAGGCAGGGGTGGGGCGGTACTGATTAAATCCACATTCCCCGTCTAACTACGGGAGCCTCCGCGCTCGTCGAGCGAGCTTTGGCAGAACCCGGATCTATTCACGGGGGGATACACCCCGCCCCTGCTGAAAATGGCGAACGGAAGAGACGCGAAGCCCTGTTGCTGATTCGCTGAGGGGCTCCCGGTGCTGAATGGTTAGCCGCTAGGTGGTTGAGCGGCTTTGCCGGATAATTGGGTTATCAATCCCTGAGGTCGCGCGTTACAGTGCGCGTCACTTCTGGGCTATGCGCCGTCACCAGCGCAGTCGCACTTGCTTCCCTGTCTCCTCCGTTCTAGTTGTCCTTGTTATTCGTCAGCATATTCCACCTCTACCTCGAACGACGCAGCGCGGATCTGCCGATTGAGTTGGCGGAACTCGACGCGCGCTTCATTGAGACGGGTGCGGCAGTCGTCGTAAGGCAACTCGTTATCTTCGACTATGTCGCGCTCCTCCTTGTGGAGGACCCGCTCATAGGCAGAATCGACGACTTGGGTGTGCAACTCACCGAGGCGGTCGTTGAGCGCTTTGCGGGTTTCGAGGGCCTCGGTAAGGCTCATGTCGTCGCCCTCATGCTCAACGCGGTGCTCGAAGTTGGCACGCTGGATCGCAGCGTTCAGTTTGCGGCGTTGGTCGCGCGCCTCGGAGACACTGAATCCGGGTGCTGGCCGACGCGAGGAGTCGTTGTCTCGATGGGAGAACAGGTTTCGATTCTGGCGCGCCTCGGGCAGGCAGTCGCGCAGCGTCTTGATGCGGGCGTCGTACTCGCCGCGCAGTTCGAGGGCTTCGTAGAGTCTGATGGTCTTTCTGGCTTCGGTCATACCTCACCTCCTTCTGATTTCACCGGGAGATGAGTCGAAATTCGAGGGAGTGTAGAACAGTCGCAATAGTTCAGCGGCTTTTTTTGCGGGCACCTACTCAGGTGACACCTTGCTGATCATTTCGGTCTGCTGATTGGTTGTCTTGAGTAAGCCAATGGCTTACCTTTTAAGCGTATGATGGATGAGCAATTCCAATATGTAACGGTAGTCGAAACGCGCACTTTCCTCTCGGACGTTTCTCGGACTATGACGGAGGCAGACCGAGAGGAATTTGTCACGTTTATTGCCGCAAATCCGCAGCGTGGAGACCTCATCCCAGGAACAGGCGGTATCCGCAAGATTCGTTGGGGCATAAAAGGGCAAGGTAAGAGCGGTGGCCTGCGCGTGATCTATTATTATCACAGCGAGCGCATGCCGCTCTTTCTGCTCACGGCCTATGGGAAAAGCGCAAAGAGCGATTTAGCAGAGTCGGAAAAAGTGGTCATGAGTCGTTTGGTCCAGGAGCTTAAAGATCAGTTCTTGCGCTGAGCAATCAGATTGAAAGCATTCGATGGAGGAGAGCATGAGTAAAATCGGCGGCAAGATTATAGACGGGTTGCGCGATGCACTGAAGTATGCAGAAGGCGAGACGGAAGACAATAAAGAGTATCGCGTCTTAATACCTGAGCGCGTCGATGTGCGGGATGTGCGTCAACGGCTCAATATGACGCAGAAGGAGTTTGCACATCCGCAATTGGGAACAGGGGAAGCGGCAACCGGAGGGGCCGGCTCGGGTGTTGTTGACGGTTATCGATAGGGAGCCGGAGGCGGTGCGGCGGGCCTTAGCTTACTAATTGTTTAACTCCCGATCAACGACCGGTCCAATGTCCGAACAAGAGTCCTCATTGACAATCAATGCAAATGAAGTTTCAGCTTCTCGTAATATCACTTGAGCACCACGGAATTCGTCAACCTGTCGTTGAATTATATTGACCATTGCCCTCTTAGAACGGTTCAGAACTGTCGTCATTCGCGGCAGTGAGGCAACTGTCTCTCTGAAGGTGTCGAGATAGTTTTCAGTGGTTCTCATGGTGTCCCGAAGCTCGCGGATAACACGTACGGTGTCTCTTGCCTGCTCAAGGTCTTGATCGAGTTCAATGGAGAGCGTCGCCGCCTGAGTGAGGGCATTCAGACCGGCGTTTATATGTTTGCTAAACAACGGCAACTCTGACTCAATGCGGTGTACGTATTGATCCATGTCTGTGGCAGCATTCGCAATAAGTCGCTTTGCAGCTTTACGATTCTGTGCATCAGGACCTGCCGCAAAGTTAGTGGTCTCAGCAGCCCTAACCTTAATTTTATCGCCAATCTCGACGGTTGCATTTGACATGCGTTCAATTATTTCCATCAGTGTCGAGAACTCATCTTCGAACTGCTCCACTAAGTCTAAGAGCCCGATCTCGTCATCTTCATCTTGGTCGGACGAGTCCTCGGGGGTAGCCTCTTCTTCAATCGATGCGGACAACGGTTGCGGCATTTCAGCTTGCGATCGCCATGCTTGGATATGCCGCGTGAGGTGAAGGCGTACGAGCCCCTCGAATTCATCGGTTGTTTGGAACGGCCAATAGAGTACGCCCTCCACACCGAGGCTTGATCGAAATTTGGAGACGCTCTCTAGCTGTTCGTGGTCAAGCTGCGATGGGGGAATAGGAACTGGCGCGTCTTTGAAGTAGATCATCAACTGGAGAGCATCAGAATTGGCCTCGTAGCGTTTTTTTGCTCGTTGGAATTCCTCAACGGTGCCGGATCCGGCACGGCCGGTTGGGGTGCCAAACCTGTACCACATTAGCCCGATGAACAGATCGAAATCTTGTGGAATTTGCTCGTTAATAACCGCTTGGGGATCCTCCCCGAGACTGGGATAGGCGTGAGTTTCCCATCTGATCAGTTCAAGTCGAATTCCAAGTTGACGTGCCCACGCGGTGTTCAACTCACGAATTACGTCTTCAAGACGGTTTCTTTCTTCGTCTACATCGCTAGGTGAGGCGACGAATACGCTTAGGATGGTCTCCTGCCGTGGCATTAGAGTTTTACCATTTCCATAGTGTGCATTTAGCCTCTCTGTATTGACTCCCTAATGGGTATGGTCAGGTCGCTTACTGCGACATAACACGCTAGGTTTTCGGCCAAGGCGATGAACTATACTCCTCCAATAACGCCCAAACAGAATCGGCCAGCAAGCGAGCGCTTGGGTCTCTGGAGTGAATATGATACCTAACGACAACGGCGCTTTTGGCATCACTCCCGAACCGCTATGTGCAACTCCCGCAACTGCTCGGGCGACACCTCGCTTGGTGCGCCCATGAGCGGATCCTGCGCATTCTGGTTCATGGGGAAGGCGATGACCTCTCGGATGTTTGGTTCGTCCGCTAGCAGCATGACGATGCGGTCGATGCCGGGGGCGATGCCGCCGTGGGGTGGAGCGCCGTAGCGCAAGGCGCGGATCATGCCGCCGAACTTGCGATCCACTTCCCGCTGCGAGTGCCCGGCAATCTCAAACGCCTTGTACATGATGTCTGGTCTGTGGTTGCGGATGGCACCGCTCGACAGTTC
>JAGWBY010000144.1:17850-18302 GCA_021295675.1 Candidatus Latescibacterota bacterium
CGCCCTGTGGCATGGAAAACGGGTTGTGCGCAAAGGCCACGCAAGCGCGTTCTTCGTCCCATTCGTACATGGGAAAATCGACGACCCAGCAGAATTCATAGCAGCCCTCCCGCCGCAAGTCGAGCCGGTCTGCCAGATGCAGGCGCAACCGTCCCGCTATGGACGCTGCCTCGGCTGGCGGTCCGGCAATGAAGAAAATCGCTGATCCCGGAGCAGCGGCGCACTGCTCGATAATACGACTGCGCACGCTCTGGTCTAAGGCCGTGGCGATTGGGCCGGTGGCTTGCGCTCCGTTGATGAGGTACGCCAGTCCCTTGCCGCCCGCTTCTTTGACGAATGCTTCGAGGCCGTCGAAAAACGAGCGCGGTTGCGCTTCCATTGCGGGAACGCACAGGGCGCGGACGACCCCTCCTGCTGCGACGATGTCTCTGAACAGCCTGAACGAGGAGGCT
>JAGWBY010000145.1:0-389 GCA_021295675.1 Candidatus Latescibacterota bacterium
CTCCTTGCAAAAGTAGTGGGTCATAACGCTGACGAGGTTGGGGCCGAGGAGGTCTTCGACGCAATCGAGAATGCGCGGCTCGTGCAGTAGGTTGTAGATGCCCCGGCAGTGGCGATGCCAGCCGTTGATCGAATAGCTGTTGTGCCCGTTGGCCTTGGCCTCGGCCATGAGTGCGTCGAAATAGCGGCGATTGGCCGCAGCTTCCTCGGGCGTGAACACATCCAAAGGGCAGATGTAGCCCTGTTCGTTGAACTGGCGGATCTGGGCGCGGGTGAGCTTTTGCGGGTTGCCGTTGGTGGCGCTGAAAAATTTGAGTTCGCGCTCCATGTCGGGGAGGGCGTCGGTGATGGGCATGGCGATCTCCTGCTGGGTTTGATGGCGCGGCGATG
>JAGWBY010000145.1:512-15250 GCA_021295675.1 Candidatus Latescibacterota bacterium
TTCGTTCGTAACGTCAGTTACAACACGCAAATTTTACGCAAACTCATAAGGAGCACAAAATGACGATGTACAAAATCGGTGTGATCGGCTGCGGCAACCGAGGTCGCCGCCATGCCGAGGGCTACCAAGCCTCTGCCCAAGTCGCAATCGCCGCCTGTGCCGATCCGGTGGAAGCGGCCCGCGCGTCCTTTGCCGAGGACTTTGCCGTAGCATCCCCGTACGAAGATTACCGCGCCATGTTAGGAAGCGAAGCCCTCGACGTGGTGAGCATCTGCACGTGGACCGGCCTGCACCGCGAAATGGTCGAGACCGCGGCCGCAGCCGGCGTCAAAGCCATCCACTGCGAAAAACCCATGGCCAGCACGTGGGGGGATGCCAAGGCGCTGGCCCAGGCATGCGCCGATCGTGGCGTGCTCCTCACCTTCTGCCACCAACGCCGCTTTGGCGCTGTGTTTGTCAAGGCCAAGCAGTTGCTCGACGAAGGAGCCATAGGCGCGCTTCAGCGGCTCGAAGGCGCGTGTTCCAACCTGTTTGACTGGGGCACGCACTGGTTTGACATGTTCTTCTTTTACAACGACGAAGTGCCCGCCGAATGGGTCATGGGCCAGATCGCCGTCGAATCCGAGAGCTCGGTGTTTGGCGTGCCCTTAGATACCAGCGGCCTGTCGTGGGTCCGCTGGCAAAACGGCGTCGAAGGCTTGCTCGGCACGGGGGGTGCGCACGTGCAAGGCCCGCGCAACCGGCTCATCGGCAGCGAGGGCATCATCGAAGTCGGCGGCGCGGAGCGCGCTCCGCTGCGGCTGCTGCGCGCGGGAACGGCGTGGCAGGACTTTGCGGATGAAGAGATCGCCGATGTGGTCCCGCTGGGCGGGGACACTGTGCTGTCGGTGCTCGATGTGATTGCCTGTCTGGAAAGCGGTGCGGAGCCGCGCTTGTCGGCGCGCAAGGCTCTGCAAGCGACTGAACTGATTTTTGCTACTTATGAGTCGAGCCGCCGCCGCAGCCGAGTGTTACTCCCCCTCGAAGCGGAGGACTCGGCCCTGATTACCATGCTAAGAGAGGGGCAGATCGGGCCGAGCTAGTAGTTCCCGTGCCGGATGGCCGAGGCTGCAAAGCGGATCTGAAAGCGATAGACGCGCTTTTGGCGGCAGGTGATTTCGTGCGTGTGGGGATCGATGCGGTGGGGGACTTCGATGTGGTTGACATCGACGAGGGCCTGATAGCCGCGCTCGGAAAAGATGTCGATCAACATGGCCAAGGCCAAAGGATCGTCAAAGAGCACATCCTCGGAGTTGACGAGTGTCATGCCGGTAATGGCATAGCGGGTGACGATGGGCATGAACTTGAAGTTGACTTTGTCGATGACCCGCTGGAACAGCTCGGGATGATCCTCGTTGTAGATCTCCAGCCGCTTGACCAATTCTTGACGGGCGTAGAGCACGAGGCGGCTGGCCGGCGTAATGGTGCGGACGCGGTCGAAGGTCTTGTGCGAAAGCTCCAGCGAACTCTGGTAGGAAAACTCCTCCTC
Organism: Candidatus Latescibacterota bacterium; assembly: GCA_021295675.1. The sequence goes on from JAGWBY010000145.1 coordinate 2,041, forward strand.
AATCTCCTGTTGCACCTCGGCGAGCGGCTGGCTGGCGTCGATGAAGCGAAAGTGGAAAATGGCGCGCAGCGAGCGCAACGCCTCAAAGGTCGTCTCCTTGAAAACTTGGTAGCGCTTGCGCGCGGCTGCTGGGTCGAGGTCGGTGGCGCGGATCTCGGCGAGCTGGCCGACGCCTAACTCCGTAGCCTTGCGGTTGTGCTCTTGGGCCTCCCGGCCGCGGTGGAGTTGGCGCTCGACGCTGACCTCTTCATCGACGAACAGCAACACCGTGCGGAAGAGGGGGCGCGGGAAGTCGTGATTGCGGAATTCCTCGCGCAATTCGGTCATCTTGTCGTAGAATAGCTTGAGGCACTCGACCTGTACTTGGGTGCGCGGGAAGCCATCGACAATCACGCCGCGCTGGTATATCGGGTCGAGCAGCTTGTGCAAGAGCAGGTAGGTGACCTCTTCGTCGCCGACCAAGCCGCCGGCGTTCTTGATCTGCTGGGCGCGGGGGCTGTCGAGCAAGTCGCTGATCACCACGGCTGCGGCTGTAATGCCCCGCGCTTCGAGGATGAAGGGGGTATTGGTGCCCTTGCCTGCGCCGGGCGCGCCGCCGAGCCAGATGATTTCTCCGGGAAAGCAGAGCTTGGCGCGACCGAATTCTTGCTCTAGGTCGCTCCAGACGCGGTCGAAGATCAGGCTGGCGTCCTTGATCTCGAGGTCGATGTGCTTGGATTTGGATTTGTTCGCCATGCGCTTTTGTGGCCGGCTGCTACAGGCCGCGGAACGGCTCCCTATTGACCAGGTCTTCTACGACCTGCCCGCCGATCAAGTGCTCTTGGATGATGCGCTCTAGCTTTTCGACGGTCATGGAGTGGTACCAGACGCCCTCGGGATACACCACGACCGTCGGCCCGACCTCGCAGACGCGCAGGCAGTCGGCCTTGGTGCGGTGGATGCCGCCCTTGCCCGGATGGCCGTAGCCCAATTCGGACAACAGCAGTCGGCCCCGGTGCCGTCGCTATGGCACTTGGGCTTGGTGGGGGTGGCGCAGAGAAAGATGTGGCGCTCTACAGGAGTGTAGGTCGGATCCGTGGTGTGCTCGCTCATGTTATGCCTGCCAATGCTGGTCGAGGGGGCGATGGGTGAAGGGGCGCTGCTGCTGGCCGTCGTACATATCGACGATGTGGCCGTCCCCTTGGAGAATGTACTTGTAGATGACGAGGCCCTCCAACCCCACCGGGCCGCGACTGTGCAGGCGGTTGGTGCTGATGCCGACCTCGGCCCCTAGCCCGTATTTGAAGCCATCGGCAAAGCGCGTCGAGGCATTGTGAATCACCGAGGCTGAATCCACCTCGCGCAAAAAGACGCGTGCAGCCTCTGGGTCTTCGGTTACGATCGCGTCGGTGTGATGGCTGCCGTACGCGTTGATGTGCTCGATGGCCTCGGCCGTGCTATCGACGACTTTTATCGCCAGCATCAAGTCTAGGTATTCGGTGGACCAGTCGGCTTCGGTGGCCGGTTTGACTTGCCCGTTGGCATTGGCGAGGGCGAGGGCGCGCTCGTCGCCGCGCAACTCTACGTCCCGTGCGAGCAGTGCCGGTACGGCCCGCGACAAAAAAGCTGGGGCAATGCCACTGTGGACAAGCAGGGTCTCGGCTGCGTTGCACACGGCCACGTACTGGGTCTTGGCATCGACGGCGATTTGCACGGCTTTATCGAGGTTTGCGCTGGCATCGACGTACACGTGGCAGATCCCATCGGCGTGGCCCATGACCGGAATTTTGGTGTTGTGCATGATGTATTGCACAAACTCGTTGCTGCCGCGCGGGATGATGAGGTCGATTAGTTCTTCCTCTCCGAGGAGGGCGCGGACTTCCTCGCGGCCGGGCAAGAGCGCCATCCATCCTTCTGGTAGGATACCCTGCGTGGCGTGGCACATGATCTCGGCGAGGGTCTGGTTAGTTATGGCGGCCTCGCGTCCCCCCTTGAGCAGGGCGGCATTGCCGGACTTGAGACACAGGGAGGCGATTTGCACCAAGGCGTCGGGCCGGGATTCAAAGATCACGCCGATCACGCCGATGGGCACGGTCACTCGGTAGAGGTGGAGCTGGTCGTCTAGCTCGGTCGCGCTCTGAGTCTGGCCGAGGGGATCGGGCTGGGCGCAAACCTCACGCACCATCTCCACCGTACTGGCGAATTTGTGCCCGCTCAGGTCGAGCCGCTTGAGCAGGGGCGAAGCTAGCCCATCTTGCTCGCCGGCTTTTAGATCTTCGGCGTTGGCTGCCAAGATGCGCTCGCGATTGGCTTCGAGGGCCGTAGCAATGGCTTCGAGGGCTTGGTTGCGCACCTCTGCGGAGGTCGCGGCGAGCACGCGCGACGCTGCGCGGGCCGCTAGGGCTTGTTGGCGCACTTGATCGGACATGGCTAACTCTCCTCGGTGGCGCGCGCGGTGGCCGCGCCCATGATGGACTGCAAGCTCTGGCTCAGCCGCTGTGGATCTTCGACCGTGCCCTCGCCCAGCAAGACGAAGTCAACCAGAAAATGCGCCCAGCTCTCCAACTGCGCGGAGTCGCGGTCGCGTTTGAGCACCGCGGCCATGTTGCGGATGATTTCGTGCTTGGGGTTGATCTCCAGAAGCCGCAGATGGCCCTTGAACTCGCGGTCGGTTAGCTTCATCAGCCGTTCCATGTTCTGGCTCAGGCCGCCCTGCGGAGAGACCAAGACACAAGGGCTGTCGGTCAGCCGCTTGGACTCGACCACGTCTGCGACCCGGCCTTCGAGTTGCTTTTTGAGGAAGCTAATCAACTCGATGGTCTCGGCTTGTTGCTCCTCATCGACGCCTGCGAGCTGGACCTCATTCGCGTCAGCACCTAAGTCGAGGTCTGCCGCGTCAACGGCCTGAAACTCCTTGTCGGCGAATTTCTGTAGGCCGTGGATTACCCACTCATCGACCGGCTCGTCCATGTAGAGCACTTCCAAGCTGCGCTTGCGGAAGGTTTCCAACAGCGGACTCTGGGCGATGGATTCCTTGCTCTCGCCGGCTAGGTAGTAAATTTTTTCTTGCTCGCTCTGCATCCGGTCGATATAGGTCTGCAATGAGACGTAGGTGTTGACGTCGTCTTCTAGCGAGGAGTGGAAGCGCAGGAGCTTGGCGAGCGTCCCCTTGTGCTCGCCATCCATGGCCACACCTTCCTTGAGCACTGCGCCATAAGCGCGCCAGAAGGTCAGGTATTGGTCCTCGTCCTTTTTGGCCATGCTCTCGATCATGCCGATGATCCGCCGCACCAAGGTGGCGCGGATTTTGGCGATAATCGGGTTTTGTTGCAGGGTCTCGCGCGAGACATTGAGCGGCAGGTCGTCGCAGTCAACCACCCCGCGCACAAAGCGCAGCCACAGCGGCAGCAGGTCCTTGCAGTCGTCTTGGATGAAGACCCGCTTGACGTGCAGATTGAGCGAGATTTTCGGCTCTGAGTTGACCAGCCACGGCGTCGGCGAGTGCTTGGGAATGTAGAGTACGGCGTAAAACTGAATCGGCACATCGACGATTACGTGCTCGTGCGCCAACGGCTCGTCCGGGTCGCCGGTTAGATGGGTGTAGAATTCGCGGTACTGCTCGGCGGTAATTTCGTTGCGCGGCCGGGTCCACAGCGCGGCTGTGTCGTTGACCTGCTTGCTGGCGACCTTGATTGGATAGGATACGAAGTCGGAGTGCTTGCGGATAACCGCTTCTAAGCGGTGGGCGTCGAGGAATTCCTCGCAGTCCGAGCGGATGTAGATTTTGATTTCCGTGCCTCGGTCTGCTTTGTCGGCATTGGCCAACGTGTACGTGCCATCGCCGGTGGATTCCCACAGCACGGCCTCGGCATCTGGGTTGGCCGAGCGCGTGGTGAGCACCACTCGGTCGGCGACCATGAAGACCGAGTAGAATCCCACCCCGAACTGGCCGATCAGTTTAAGCTTTTCTTCCTCATCGTCGGCATCGGCTAGTTGTTTGGCAAATTCGGCCGAGCCGGAGCGAGCGATGGTGCCGATGTTATTTTCGACCTCGTCGCGGGTCATGCCGATCCCTCGGTCGCGGATCGTCAGGGTCTTGTTGCTGCTCGACACCTCGATCTCAATGTCTAATTCGGCGTCTGGGTCGAGGATATTGCGGTCGGTCAGCGAGCGGTGGTGGATTTTGTCTAGGGCGTCTGAGGCGTTGGAAATCAGCTCGCGCAAGAAAATTTCTTTTTGGGTGTACAGCGAGTGGACCAACAGGTGGAGTAGCTGTTGGACCTCGGTTTGGAAGGCCCGTTTTTCAACCTGTGGATCTTCGGTTTGGACGTCTTCGGACATTGCGTTGCAGCTCCTTTGGTGCTTGCGTTGACGAAACCGAAAATGTAAGGAAGATCACCTACAAAGCAAATTCGGCCCGCGCCCTTGTAGCGAGGGCTGGACGGGCTATTTTCTGGCCACGTGCAAACTTACGACCTCATCATCGTCGGCGGTGGTCCGGCTGGTGCCACAGCCGCGCTGTATGCGCAGCGCCACGGGTTGGCGGCTCTGCTGCTGGACAAGCAGTGCTTTCCCCGCGACAAGATTTGCGGCGACGCCCTCTCCGGCAAGACGGTGGGTTTGAGGAGGTGTGCAACCTGCCTGGGGCGGCTGTTGCCCGCATTGTCTTCGGCAGCCCAGACGCGACTGCTGCGTCCATTGACCTGAGCCGCTACGACCTGCACAATGCCCTGACTGGTCGGGTGTTGCCGATGGAAGGTTTTGTCATCCGCCGCGAGGTTTTCGACGACTTTCTCTTTGCTAAAGCGCGGGCCGCAGCCGCCCATACCGTAGAGGGTTTTGCCGTGCGTGAGCTTCTGAGAGAGGGCGAACAGGTCTGTGGAGTGCGGGGGCGTACCGCGGAAGGTACGCGGTTGGAATTTCGCGCGCCTTTGGTGTTGGGGTGCGATGGCTTTAACTCGATCGTCGCCCGCAAAAGCGGGTTGTACCGCCACGAGGGCCGCGATTGGATGGTGGCTCTGCGGCAGTACTTCGAGGGCGTGGCGAGTCTAAGCGATCAGATCGAATTGCACTTTATAGACGAGGTGCGGCCCGGGTATTTTTGGATATTTCCTCTAGAAGGCGACCGCGCCAATGTCGGCATCGGCATGGATCACCGAGACATCAAGGCGCGCGGCATCGACCTCAAGGACGCGCTTGCCGCCGCGGTGGCGAGCACGACCTTTGGTGCGCGCTTCCGCGACGCCCGCCCCCTCGAAGACCCGGTCGGCTGGAATTTGCCGGTTGGCTCGCGGCGGCGACCGGCGCACGGGAATGGCTTTCTGCTCTTGGGCGACGCAGCCGGCCTGATCGACCCATTTACGGGCGAGGGCATTGGCAATGCATTGTACTCGGCTCGCTTTGCCGTGGAGACCGCGGCTCAAGCGCGGGAGGCCGGGGATTATTCGGCTGGCTTTTTGCGCCGCTATGAGGATCGGCTGTGGGATGCGCTGGGTAGCGAGCTGAAGCTGAGCACTAAGCTGCACAATTTGGGCCGTTGGCCCTGTCTGATGAACTTGGTCGTTCGCAAGGCCGCCAAGAATGCCGAGGTCAGCGACATGATCTGCGGCATGATGGCCGACGCCGTGCCGCGCAAGATGCTGACGAATCCGCTGTTTTACCTCCGGCTACTGTGGAAGTAGGCGTTAGATTGTCGGCGCTAAAAATTCCCCTCAACGCGGATGTCAGTGCCGGTGAATCTGGCCGCTCGTTGCGATTGCGACTGTGCATCAAGGGACGTACCTTCGTTGCGCATAAACTGAGCATGGGCATCCGTGTCTGGAGATCTGCACTCCTCAGGAAATGATAGGAGACTTACTCTGATGAAGGATGAAGTCATAGCCGCCTTGTGGAAGATCAAGGAGGATATTGCTCGCGAACACGACTATGATGTGGATCGCCTCGGTGCCATGATTCGCGAAAAAGAGCGTGAGTATGCCCACAGAGTTGTGGATTGGGCCGATTCTACAAGGCGGGCGGTCAGCGAAGAGCCGGAAGTTTCTTAATTCCCTCCGCTAGCAGCCAGTTACCCGAACTACCTGTTCGAGCATAAGTGGTTATGTGCAATTGCATTCCCAGAGCGACGCCTCCCTGCGCTGCTAAACCCAAATTATGCCCCGCCCTGATCTCAAAACCACTTTTAATACCGTTGCCTCGCTCTATGACGAAGTAAGGCCCGGATACCCTGATGAGCTTGTCAGAGATGTCTTGGATCTTTCCGGAATGGATAGAAGCGGAAAAATCCTAGAAATCGGATGTGGAACCGGACAGGCTTCGAGATTATTTGCCACCCTCGGTTGCGAAATGACCTGTTTGGATATTGGCCAAGATTTGATCGAGGTTGCGCGGGCGCGACTCAACAACTACAAGAACGTTCGCTTCGTCCTGTGTCCTTTCGAAGATTGGTCTCCGCGACTGCATTCCGCTGGGTGCGTCCAAGAGTCAGATTTATTAGAGCCCGTGACGCCCTGAAGGCTAGGGGATCATTGGCCATCTTCTCCAACCAACACGCAAGAAAAGACGAAGGTTTCTTTGCGGAAGTTCAGAAAGTTTATAGCAAGCATTACGTAGTTTCAGATTCCCCTCGGGATCCCAGTACTCCGACGACATCGGAGTCCCCAGAACCCGGAACTACCGCTTTTGCCGAGCCTATCCACCGAGTGTACGCGTGGACAGCGAACTATTCTGCGGAACAGTACATCAAACTCATCGGCACCTATTCTGACCACATCGCGCTGCCCGAATTCAATCGCGCACACCTATTTGACGGTATCGCTGACCTGATAAACAAGAACTACGGAGGATTGATCACCAAGCACTACGAAACTGCTCTAGCATTTCGCAGGAAGAGAGCCTGATTGAGGTTTGAGGTATATGGATCGAATAGCGGCCTATTACAACAGAAAGAACGAGAACCAGCGTCTCTTCAGTGGCCGGGGCGAGCTAGAATTCCTCCGCACTAAACAGATCATAGAGCAGTTTCTTCCCGATGAGACTGGTTTGTCGATAGCAGACGTTGGTGGAGGATCTGGACCGTACGCGTTCTGGCTTGCCGAGAAGGGGCACAAGGTCGCCTTGTTTGATTTGATGCCTAACCACGTTGAAGAGGCCGCGTCGATCAACAAGAAAGCGCCAAATCCGCTCACTCGGATCGAGACTGCCGATGTACGATTTCTCGAACTTGAGTCTCAGCAGTATGATGTAGTCCTACTTTTGGGACCCATGTACCATCTCACCGATGCAAACGAGCGCAGCCTAGTGTTGCGGAAGGTCGCCGATTGGCTTTCTTCCAACGGTGTCGGGTATGTGGCATATATTTCGAGGTTTGGGTCGATGTTCGATGGTTTCATAAGTGGCTTATTTGAGGATCCGGAATATCTGGATATTGTGCGGCAAGACTTAGAAACAGGTGTCCACCGTCCCAACAAGGACAATACCAAATACTTTACTGATGCCTATCTCCACCACCCGGATGAGATCGAACGGGAAGCTGAGGAGGCACATTTACAGATCGTGGACCATGTTGCCGTTGAGGGTGTGGGGTGGTTATGGCAGAATTTTGATCAAATTTGGTCGGATCCACGACAACGGACTATCATGCTTGAGATGATAAGCCGAACCGATCGAGATCGCTCTCTCTTGGGTGCGAGTGGCCACATTCTTCTTGTTGTGAAGAGGCGAGACATCGAATAACAGCACGGTTTGCGCTGCGGTGCCTGTGAAAGTAGATACGGCTCAGATCGTCGTCGCCAAAAATCCCTCGTCAACGCGGATGTCCGTGCCGGTGACAAAACTGCTGGCCGCGTCCGACGCGAGAAACACCGCTGCGCCGACTAGTTCCTCGGGACGGCCAAAGCGGTTCATAGGGGTGTGGGAGAGGATTTGTTGGCCGCGTTCGGTTGGGTGCCGTCGTCTTCAAAGAGCAAGCGGCGGTTTTGCTCGGCGGGGAAGAAGCTTGGGGTGATGGAGTTGACCCGCACGCCTTTGTCGGCCTACCCCCGAGCTCTCGCACTGGGACCGGACGGCCTTGTCCGCTCATATAGCAACCCTAAATCATTCAAGACTGGATTCCCGCTTGCGCGGGAATGACTTCTTATAGGCAGAAGAGACCGTGCTCATTTAGGACTGCTATATCTAGTAGCTCTTGTGATTGCGACTATGAACCAAGAGACATATCTTCGTTTCGCATAAATAGCATCTAGCGGTCGTTACCCGAACCAATTGTTCGGGTACAAGCAGTTATGCGAAAACAAATTATGGGTCATGAGTGAACGCGAAGTTGTAGAGAAATCGGGACAACCTGCTACTATTGAATCGCTGAGGGAGGATCTAGTCGGGTTGGGCGTTGGGACTGGCATGATGATCCTGGTGCATTCATCCCTAAGCTCGATTGGCTGGGTGAGTGGTGGGCCAGTAGCCGTCATTCATGCCCTGGAGGATGTTATCGGTCCTTCGGGCACCCTCGTGATGCCTACTCACTCGACAGGTCTCACTGATCCAAGTAATTGGCAAAACCCACCTGTACCGGAAGATTGGTGGCAGATATTCCGTGATACTGTACCTGCTTTTGACCCGGATCTCACTCCGACTCGTTCAATGGGTGCAATCGCAGAGACGTTTCGAAAACAACGGGGTGTGGTTCGAAGCTATCATCCAAAATGGTCTTTTTCGGCGTGGGGTGCTCTGGCAGAAGCCGTTGTCCAAGATCACGAACTTGCGTTCGGCATGGGAGATGGTTCCCCTCTTGCAAGAATATACGATCTCGGCGGCTACGTCCTGTTACTTGGGGTTGGATACGACAGCAACTCGTCTATTCATCTTGCTGAATACCGTTGTGATTTTCCGGGAAAGGCAGTCGTGCAAGAAGGCGCGCCAGTGACGATCAAAGGGGAGAGACAGTGGGTGCCCTTCGACGAATTGGACCTCAGCACCAATGATTTCCAGTTGATTGGACAGGCGTTTGAGGACAGTGAAGAAGACGAGGTCATTCGCTGTGGAAAGATCGGTCTTGCGGAATGTCGATTGATGAAACAGCGACACTTGGTCGATTTCGCTATCAAATGGATGTCCAGTAATAGATCCTGATCTCGTGAAATTTTTGTCTTCGTATAATAATCTGTTGCCACTGTGCCGCCTTCGGCAGCTTGGCCTCCGGCAACCCGCTATGAGGGTTCGGCAACAGGAGACGTTATGTGAAATGAATTTTAGGCAATTCTCGAACGCAGGTTGACGTTGATAGTCCAAGATCTACCAGATCCGGTCCAAGCCCATCTGAAGGATTTCGCCTCAAATGGCGACAACCTCAGGACTGAATCATGCGCCGATGTATTCTCATTTACTCATCCGAGCAAGCAGGGTTTGTTCCTCAAAATCAGAGACGCGTGCGCAGCACCACAAGAATCTGATCTTCGCGCCGAAAAAGCGGCCATGTCTTGGTTGCACGACAAACTGAGTGTGCCTAGCGTGGTCTGCTTTCACGAGGAAAACAACACTCAGTATCTGCTGATGACCCGAATCGCTGGCGTCTCTGGTGTCCACGAAGACGCCAGAATAGATCCCCCAGGTCTGATTCGTATGTTCGCTCATGGACTTCGCGAGATTCACGCAATTCCAGTTGATTCGTGCCCATTAGATTGGCGCTTTGAACGCTATTTTGCGTGGGCGACAGACCTGATTGATTCAGGAGTGCTAGATGGTCAAATCCCCAAAGGCAGCACTAGAAATGTCCTGCGGGATGAACTGGCAAGCATACGAGACGATCTGCCGCCAGAAGATGTAGTGTTCACCCACGGAGATTATTGCCTTCCCAACGTCATGATCCTCAATGGTCACCTGAGTGGCTACATTGATTGGGGCTATGCAGGAATAGGAGATCGATATCTCGACTTTGTTGCCGCGTACAACACCATTCGCAGAAATCTAGGTGATGAGTGGATTCCCTTGTTTTTCCGGGAGTATGGGCAAGAGTTAGATCAGGCCAAGTTGAGCGTGTATCAAAGGATCCATGACTTCGTAGACTAAGAGGGAAATAATGGAGACTGAACTTACGGCCGAAGATCGGCAACTCCTATAGCGCCTAGAAGAAGAATTGTGGCGAGAGGAAACGCGTTTCGACGTATCGAGAATGGAGGAAGTCATCGCCGAGGACTTCTTCGAGTTTGGCAGGTCTGGGCGTATCTACCAGCGCGCCGACACGCTTTCGGTACCTTCAACGCCCATAGAAGCGGTGATTCCACTTCCAGCCTTTGATGTGCGTCTTCTTTCTGAAGGGGTCGCCCAAGTAACGTACAATAGTATCGTCACCTACGGCGGAAATATCGAGGAGGCACGAAGGAGCTCAATTTGGACGCGGTCGTTTGATGGTTGGAAGCTGAGGTTCCATCAAGGGACTCCATTTTCGAGTGACGATTGAGCGGGCTTCTCAATTTGTCCTCAATCCTTGATAGAAGTGCAGAAGTTGCTGTGCTGTCAGGGTCTTCTTGGGTTCCAGAACCCCCACATCCGCATAACCCGACCGTGCGCGGCTCGGTGCATTCGCACCTTCGCGCACGGCGGGAACGTTAAGCGAAAGCCAAAAGGAGAGAAGCATTGCAGGGGCATAGACGACAAACCCACTCGACGGAAATCAAGGGTAAGCGGTACATCTGGTACACGGATCGGCTATGGGAGCTAGCCCGAGAAAGGTGGAGAGTTTTCAGGAACTGGACCAGGACTGCTGGTTTGGCACGGGTCGTACGCCGACCATCCGAGAGGTGGCCGCTCACTGCAAACGGATCAACGAGGCCAACACCGAATTCCCCATTATTATAAACGAGAACGGTCGTCTGATGGACGGCGGTCACCGTCTGGCTCGAGCCTTGCTCGAAGGGACTACGACGATCAAGGCCGTCCAATTTGCACAGATGCCTGAGCCAGATATCATCGAGGATATTTTTTAGATCGTCGTCGCCAAAAACCCCCCGTCAACGCGGATGTCCGTGCCGGTGACGAAGCCGCTGGCTGCGTCCGATGCGAGGAACACCGCTGCGCCGACTAACTCCTCGGGGCGGCCAAAGCGGTCCATGGGCGTGTGGGAGAGGATTTGTTGGCCGCGCTCGGTTGGGGTGCCGTCCTCTTCAAAGAGCAAGCGGCGGTTTTGCTCGGCGGGGAAAAAGCCCGGGGTGATGGAGTTGACCCGCACGCCTTTGTCGGCCCACTCCCGCGCGAGAAACTGCGTCAGGTTCAACACGGCTGCTTTGGCCGCGGAGTACGCCACCACCCGCGAAACCGGCAGGTGGGCGGCGACCGAGGCGATGTTGATGATGCTGCCCCGGCCTCGTGCGACCATGGCCGAGCCGAATTCTTGGCAGGGCAACAGCGCGCCAGCCCCCAAGTTTAGGTCGAAACAACGCTGCCAATCGTCGATTGTTATCGCGGCAAAGTCTAGGTCGTCGTTCAGGGTCACCTGCGGCTGATTGCCACCGGCTGCGTTGAGGAGCACGTTGACGGGACCCAACGCCGCGACGACCGCTTCATGGGCTGCTGCGAGCGACGCTTTGTCTGTGGCGTCGCAAGCGGCGAACACGCCCGTGCCGCCTGTGGCCTCTATCGCCGCTACTCGCTTATTCCCTCGGTCTTGGTCTCGTCCCAACACTGCTACGGAGGCTCCAGCCTCGGCCAATCCTTGGGCCATTGCTCCGCCCAATACGCCAGTCCCACCGATGACTGCCGCTATTTCGCCACGCAAATTCCATTGACTCATTTCAATACCCCAGTGCTTTAGATAACAGTCCAATAGTGCCGCCGAACACATTGCCCCAGACGATTAGCCAGCCCAAGTGCTTTCCTTGACGCGATCGGGCGTCAGTTCCTCTAGCTTGGTCTCTAGCAGGCCGTCAACCTGCTCCCGCATGGCGCTGACGTCAACGCCCGCTTCGTCGGCCAAAAGCGGCGCGATCTCGCTCCCAACCCCAACCACGAACTGCTTGACCAGCGGCTTGACCGTCTGCGTCCCTACCAACTGGAGCATCATTCCCTGCGGCGATTCCGCCAACTCTTCGAGCTTGCGGTCGATGATTGCGTCAACCTCGTCGGACGCCAGCACCTTTTCCACCTTTTCTCCCACATCGTCTCCGGCCATCCGCTCGGCGAAGAATCGCTCCAGATACTCTTCGTCGAAGAAGTAGCGCATGATGGCGTCTTTGACTGCTTCCCGGATGGCGCGAAATCGCGCTGGGATCACACCCGACCCGTACAGCAGGGGCACGCGGTCGAAGAGCATCTTTACGGCTAACCAGTTGGTCGCGCCGCCGGCAAAGCCAAACAAGCCAACCGCCAGCACCCATTCGCTGCCATTGACTCCCTCGACGCGCCCCCAGAGGCCCGCCACCAACAGGGCAAACGAAATTAGGTTGCTGACGTTGCCCTTTTCCCACCGCGTTTTCTTCATAGGGGCTTACCGCGCCGTCTTTGTCTGCTGCTTGTCCTCGTGCCGCTCGATCCCCAACTGGACCAACCGGTCGATCAACTCCCCGTAGCTCACGCCGCTCGCCTCCCACAGCTTGGGATACATGCTGATGGGCGTAAACCCCGGCATGGTGTTGATCTCGTTGACGAAAATTGCCTCGTCGCTTTCGCTCACGAAAAAATCCACCCGCGCCAACCCCCAGGCTTCGACCGCCTGAAAGGCCCGGATGCCCAGCTCGCGCACGGCTTTTTGGGTGGCTGGCGAGATGCGCGCTGGAATGATCAGATCGGAATTGTCGTCGATGTATTTGGCGTTGTAGTCGTAAAAGTCGTTGCCTGGTACGATCTCGCCGGTGATGGACGCTTCTGGCGATTCGTTGCCCAAGATCGCCACCTCGACTTCGCGGCAGCCGCTCGCTTCGGCCTCTACTACGATCTTGTAGTCGTATTGCGCTGCTTCGTCGATGGACTGCTCCAACTCGGCACCATCACGGGCCTTGCTCACCCCGACGCTCGAACCAAGATTGACTGGCTTGACGAAGACGGGGTAGGCCAGCGCGGCTTCGATCTCGGCACGCACCCCGGCGCGGTCCTTTTCCCAACGGCTGCGCCGCACTACTTGGTAGTCCACCTGCGGCAACCCCTCGGCCTTGAAGACCCGCTTCATCAGCTCCTTGTCCATGCCCACGGCTGAGCCGACGACTCCAGCCCCCACATACGCTACATTGGCTAGCTCCATCAGGCCCTG
>JAGWBY010000146.1:0-1179 GCA_021295675.1 Candidatus Latescibacterota bacterium
CATCGCGCCCGAACACGTCACCCGCGCCCAACACCTGTCCGTGGTCGTCGATCGCCTCGTCGTCAAAAAGGGCATCGCGCGCCGCCTACAAGGGTCGCTGCAAGCGGCCTTGGAAGCGGGTGAAGGCCAAGTGGTGCTTTCCACCGCAGACGCAGGCAGCGACCTAATTTTTGCCGTGCGGCCAGCGTGCTCGGCCTGTGGCGCACCCTTCCCACCCCTAGAACCCGCGCTGTTTTCCTTTAATAGCGCGACCGGAGCCTGCCCGACGTGCCGGGGTCTCGGGGTGCAGAGCGGCTTGAGCAGCGAGCAGGTTTTCGCCGGTGGACGGGCCACGCTCGAAGGAGCACTGGGTCCTCTGTGGCACGACTTTGGGCACGGCGATTTGCGCGACCGCCTGCAAACCTTCTGTCGGCGGCACCAAGTCGATCCCGAACAGCCCGTGGGAGACTGGCCGGATCAAGCAGTCGAACGGCTGTGGCACGGCGAGGGCCGCCGATTCATCGGGCTAGCGCGCTGGCTAGAGCGCATCAGCGCCAAAGCCGAAGGCGAGGAACTGGCTTGGCTGGAGGAACGCCTCGACGACGCACCGTGCCCTAGCTGCGACGGGGCGCGATTGCGACCCGAATCCCTCGCAGTGGAATTGGGCGGAGCGTCAATTGCCGCAGTCGGTGAATGCGCCGTTGTCGCGGCGACCGAGTGGCTCAACAACCTCGATTTCCCCGCGACTACAGCCCCCGTCGGCGAGGCCATCCGCGTCCAGATCAACCGCCGCCTAAACCTATTGCAAGAGCTAGGACTGGAGTACCTGCAACTACCTGCAACTGAACCGCCGCGCCGACACCCTGTCGAGCGGAGAGTTTCAACGGCTGCGCCTCGGGTCCGCCCTGTCGTCGGGCACCACGCAGATGCTCTACGTACTCGACGAACCCAGCGCCGGTTTGCACGCGCGCGACGCCACCCAGCTCTTAGACGCGCTCAGAACACTGCGCGACGCCGGGAACTCCGTGTTCCTAATAGAACACGACTCGGCGCTCTTGCGCGGGGCCGACTGGCTGGTCGATATGGGACCGGGCGCGGGGACCGCCGGAGGACAGGTCGTGGCCGAGGGCACGCCGAGCGAGGTGGCGGCGGCTGACTCTTTGACCGGACGCTATCTGCGCGGTGCGCTGCAATTGCCGC
>JAGWBY010000146.1:1236-6028 GCA_021295675.1 Candidatus Latescibacterota bacterium
AAAATGGCCGTTGGGTACCCTGACCTGCGTGACCGGAGTTTCCGGGTCGGGCAAAAGCTCGCTGGTCAGCCACACCCTGTATCCGCTCCTAGCAGCCAAACTGCACGGTGCCCAGCGGCGTCCCCTGCCCTACAGCGCTTGCACTGGCATCGAGCAGGTGGAGCGCGTCGTCGCAGTTGATCAGCACCCCATCGGCCGCACCCCGCGTTCGAACGCGGCGACCTACACGGGGTTGTTAGCGCCGATTCGTCGCCTGTTTGCCGACCTGCCCGAAGCCCGCCTGCGGGGCTACCGGCCCGGGCACTTCAGTTTTAACGCCCCAGAGGGAGCCTGCGACCTATGTAAGGGCCGGGGAGTACACAGCACGCGCCGGGGCGCATTCGACGATCTCGAAGTCGTCTGCCCTTCTTGTAGCGGACGGCGCTACCGCGCCGAGGTCTTGGACGTGCGCTTCCACCAGCACCACATCGCCGAAGTGCTAGAGCTGAGCGTGGCCGCAGCGAGTGAGCTTTTTGCGGCCGTGCCCCAAATCGCGCAGCGGCTAGAGACCCTCGCGGAAGTGGGCTTGGGGTATTTGCACCTCGGCCAGCCGGCGACCAGTTTTTCCGGCGGCGAAGCGCAGCGAGTCAAGCTGGCGGCCGAACTGGGACGCTCGCGCCAAGACCACGCGCTCTACATACTCGATGAGCCGACTGTAGGCTTGCACTTGGAGGATGTGCGCTTGCTGCTCGCGCTGTTGCAGCGCTTAGTTGACGAGGGCAATACCGTAGTGGTAGTTGAACACCACATCGAATTCATCGCAGCCGCCGACTGGGTCATCGACTTGGGGCCAGAAGGCGGAGAAGCTGGCGGGGCAATCACCGCTTGCGGCCGCCCCGAGGAAGTGGCCGACGCGGCCGGCTCCCACACAGGGGCGTACTTGCAGAAGTTGTTTGCCGCGCAGCTAAGTACACGACAGTAATCCACTGGACGTTACGATAGGCATTTAGGTAAGATGCTTCGACTCCGCTTCGCTCCGCTCAGCATGACACTGTAAAACAGAGCACCAGAACCTGTCATGCTGAGCGAAGCGAAGCATCTCATACCACTTGTCGTATACTTTAGCCGCGCAGAATTGAGCTAACCAAGGAGACTTTCATTGGACCTACAAAAAATACAAGCCTATATGCAGCAGGAGGGAATCGGCGCTTGGCTGGTGTACGATTTTCGCGGCGGCAATCCGGTCTTATGGCAGTTGTTGGGCCAGCGGCGGCAGACGACCCGACGCGTCTTCCTCATCGTACCGGCCTCGGGCGCGCCGCGCTTGCTCGGCTCGGCGGTCGAACCGGAGGCCCTCGCCGGACTGGGCATAGATATCGCCCATTACGCTAGCTGGGAACAACTCCATGCCCTGTTGCGCGATGCAGTCGAGGGTCTGCCGCAGGTAGCTATGGAATACTGGCCCGGAGGAAAGCTGCCCACGGTGTCCTGGGTCGATGGCGGCACCTTAGAACTGGTGCGATCTCTCGGCCCCGAGGTAGTGTCTTCAGCCGATCTGTGCCAAGTGGCCTTGGCCACGTGGAGCGCGGACGCGCTCGCCTCGCACCGCGACGCCTGCCGCCAAGTCGCCGAAGTCAAAGACGCAGCCTTTGAGTACATCCGCAGCCAGCTCCACACCGGCCTCACCGAGTTCGACGTCCAATCATTCATCGTCGCCGAACTGGAACGGCGTGGCCTCGACAGCGGGCATCCGCCGATCGTCGGCGTCAATGGCAACAGCGGCAATCCTCACTACGAGCCACGCGCGGACACCGCGGCCCCCATCGAGCCGGGCGCTTGGATCCTCATCGACCTGTGGGCGCGCCACCCCGGCGAGCAGCACGTGTTCGGCGACATGACCTGGGTCGCCTTTGCCGGCCCGCGCGTGCCCGCAGCCCACGCCGAGGTCTTTGCCGCAGTGCGCGAAGCACGCGATCAAGTGCTGGCGCGGCTCGACGCCGCATGGCACGCCGACGAAGTACTGCAGGGCTGGCAACTCGACCGCGTGGCGCGCCAAGTCCTGACAACGCACGGCTTGGGCGAGCAGTTCGTCCACCGCACGGGACACAGTCTCGGCCCAGGGCCGAGCATCCACGCACTGGGCGTAAACCTCGACGACTTGGAGACCCACGACGCGCGGTCGATTCTACCGGGCACGGGCTTTTCCGTCGAGCCGGGCGCGTACCTGCCGGAATTCGGCGTGCGGCTCGAAGTCAATGTGTACGTGGACCCAGAGACCGGCCCGGAAGTTACAACCCCCATCCAAAACGACGTCATCCTCTTACTTTGAGCCTCGCAATCGTCCTCGTCAGCGGTGGGCTCGACTCCTGCGTCACCGCCGCCATTGCCGCCCGCCGCGGCCCCTTGGCCTTTCTCCACTTGCGCTATCGCCAGCGCACCGAGGAACGCGAATTTATGGCGTTCTCCGCCCTCGCGGATCACTTCCAAGTGAAGACTCGCCTCGTAGTAGATGTCGATTACATGCGCCAGATCGGCGGCTCCAGCTTGGTCGATGCGACCCAGCCCATTCCCGAAGATGACGCCACAGCCGACCTACCCACGACCTACGTCCCCTTCCGCAACGCCAACCTGCTCGGCGTTGCCGTAGCTTGGGCCGAGGTCATCGGCGCAACCGACATCTACATCGGCGCTCACGAAGCAGAGAGCCACTACCCAGACTGCCGACGAGAGTTTTTCGCCGCTTACGAGCGTATGGTCGCCGCTGGTACCGGCCCCCAAACCCAAATCCGCATCCAAACCCCACTCATCGACTGGGACAAAGCCGCCATCGTCCGCTGCGGCCTCGTGCTCACCGCCCCTCTGCACCTGACCTGGTCCTGCTATCAGCACGAAGATCTCGCCTGTGGCCACTGCACAAGTTGCCGCATGCGCTTGGCGGGCTTTCGCCGGGCCGGTGCCAGCGACCCCTTACCCTACGCCTCTATTTCAAGGAGCTAACCCATGCTAATCGGCTACGTCAGCGACGAACGCTACATCGCCCTGCACGACGTGCAGTTCGAAATCGCCAACGAAAACCTGCACATCGAAACCCGCTCGCGGGCCACCGGCGAAGTCTTCGCCGACATCCCCCCCGGCCCCTACACCGTGACCTTGCAAAAAGACGGTTTCGGCCCCAAGCGCGGGCAGATCAACATCCACCCCGAGCGGCCGCACCACTTCCGCTTGCTCGCGCATCAGTTGCTCGGCTACGCCTGGCCCAAGTGGGTCCAGTCGGGCGAGCAATCCGAGTTCCGCGTCCACGCGCTCGAAGCCTTTCGCCTCGATTTGTGGCGCTACGGCTGGCAAAAAGAGCACATCCGCCCGCTGGGCTGGTTCGACGAGCACGGGCCGCGCGCCACCATGCAGATTACCCCGGACGACGACTACACTCAGACCGGGGTAATGTGGAACAAGTTTGGCTACACTAGCCCCTCTCACAAACAGTTTGTCACCGCGCCGGAACGCTCTGGCCTCTACTACTTCCACGCCAAAGGCGAATCCGGCGCATTCTTTTCCTTCCCTTGGATCGTCGCCCCAGCCGCCCCCAGCGCGGACATTGCAGTCCTAGCCGCCAACATCAACTGGAATGCGTACAACAACTTTGGCGGGCGCTCCAACTACATCCACCCCGACTGCTTTCCGCCCACGCCGACGATCAATGCCCGCTTGGAACTCAAGCTCAACTACGACGCCGAGGACTACGCTCCCCTCTCCTTCGACCGGCCCGAGCCGATCAACCACATTCCCGAGGACGTCGAGATCACCGACCCCATCGCGGGACGCGCGGCCTCTCACGTGGCCCCAGCCGAGTGGCGCTTTCTCGGCTGGCTAGAGCGCGAGAGCTTTGCCTACGACCTGTACGCCGAGACCCAATTGCACTTTGACCAACTCGACCTCGACCAGTACAAAATCCTCATCACCACCACTCATCCCGAGTACTGGTCGCGCAAGATGTACTACGACGTCAAGGCGTGGGTGCGCGAGCGCGGCGGCAAATTCATGTACTTGGGCGGCAACGGCCTCAACTGCGAGGTGGAGCTGCTCGACGAGCAGACGATGAAGGTCAAAAACGGCGACGGGCGCGTCCAGCGAGCCGAGGGCCACGAGAGCCGCTTTCACCAGTACAACGAGTCTGAGGCCAACCTGCTTGGCGTGGTCTTTACCCACCCGGGCATTATGACGGCCGCACCGTACCAAGTCCTCGCCGCCGACCACTGGATTTTTGCCAACACGGGCGTCAAAAACGGCGATATCTTCGGCGAGGCCAGCCTACACGAGCGGATCCCCGGCGGAGCCTCCGGCCACGAGACCGACAAAACCTCGCCCTTTTCGCCCCCTGGCACCGAAATCGTCGCTCGCGGCCTCAACCCCGACCAAGGCGGCGCGGAAATCGTCCACTACGAGACGGCCAGCGGCGGCGCAGTTTTCTCCGTCGGCTCCATCACCTATCCGGCCTCAATTCTCGTAGATGAGACCGTCTCGCGCATCACCGCGAACGTCATCGAACGCTTTGGCGCAGCATAGTCAAGGCACCCGTTTGGTTTTATTCTAAAATGTTTTACCCACCCGTAGGGGCGACCGGCCGGTCGCCCCTACATCGGTAGTGGTTGCGTTTGAAATCGGAGGCGGTCTTTGGGGGCACCCACTACCTAAATTCCCAAAGTATAGGAGCCAAAGATGGCTAAAATTATATCTTCTCAAGAGCAATCATCGTTTGAAGTTATCGTGGAAGCCGAAACCCTGAGCGAGGCGATAAAAGCGGCTGCGTCATTGA